>JANMMT010000121.1:0-26467 GCA_031373545.1 Hyphomicrobiales bacterium | reverse complement strand
GGGCAAGATCGATTATGCGGGCGCGCAGGAGCTTGCCTCCAGCATGCGGGCGCTGCTCTGAATTGCCATGATGCGCAGCGTTTCAGCAAACGGCCTTGCGCACAAACAGGTTGCTGACGGACCTGTTCGGCCCGGTGGCCGATTGATGTTGAAGAAGCCCGTGTCACAGCACAAGCGTGACAGGAAGATCGTGCCATGAAAACCCTGCTCAACCCGCGAGATTTCAGCTCACAGCCGGCTTATGTAGACGCTGGCTACCGCTCGACCGCGCTGCGTGGACCGACCCGCCCGCTGGTGGCGCTGCCCCCGGCCCTGTCGACGCTGAGTGCGCCCGTGTTCGGCCAGGGAAGCCTCGGCCTGACTGACGCCGACCTGACGGTCAACGGCCGCCGCGATGCAGAGCCACTCGGCGAGCGCATCATCGTCACGGGCCGCGTGCTGGATGAAGCGGGGCGTCCCGTTGCACTAACGCTGATTGAAATATGGCAGGCCAATGCCGCAGGACGCTACATCCACAAGGTGGATCAGCATGCCGCGCCTCTGGACCCCAATTTTTTCGGCGGCGGGCGTTGCCTGACGGATGCCGAGGGGCGCTATCGTTTCCTCACCATCAAGCCGGGGGCCTATCCCTGGGGCAATCATTTCAATGCCTGGCGGCCCAACCACATCCACTTCTCGCTGTTCGGCAGTCATTTTGCCACGCGCCTCGTGACGCAGATGTACTTCCCCGGTGATCCGCTCTTGCTGCTCGATCCGATCTTTCAAGGCGTGCCGGAAAAAGCGCGGGAGCGCATGGTGGCGCGCTTTTCCATAGAAGACACGATGGAGGGCTATGCGCTGGCGTATGTCTTCGACATCGTGATCCGAGGTCCACGCGAAACCCATTGGGAGACGCACCGATGAGCGCACGCGACCTTCTGGGCCAGATGCCCTCGCAGACCGTCGGTCCTTACTTTGCTTACAGCCTCACGCCCACGCAATATGGTTACGCCCTCCCCTCCATCGCCGGGCCCGAGATGGCAGATGCTTCGACACCCGGCGTGCACATCTGCATCGAGGGTCAAGTCTTCGACGGAGCGGGCGTGCCGGTGACCGACGCACTGATCGAGTTCTGGCAGGCGGATGCGCAGGGCGCTTACGACCAGGGCGAGGAGACAAACAGGCGCTTCACGGGCTTTGGCCGTTGCGGCACGGGCACGATGGAAAATGGGCTGTTTCGCTTCCAGACCATCAAACCCGGTGTGGCTTCCCCTGGCGATGCGCCGCATATCCACGTCATAGTGCTCATGCGCGGGCTGCTGCTGCATGTCTTCACGCGGCTGTATTTTGCCGATGAGGCCAGCGCCAATGCGGCAGACCCGGTGCTGGCCGAGGTGCCAGAAGCGCGGCAGGAGACTTTGATCGCCCGACTGATCGCGCCCGGCCACTACCGCTTTGACATCCATATGCAGGGCGATGCCGAAACCGTGTTTTTCGACCTGTGACGGGATACTGGACATGACCGCGCCGACTGCCCCCACAACCCCCTGCATCATCACCGTCGCCATGACCGGCTCGCTGCCGCAGAAGTCCGATAACCCCGCCGTGCCGATCAGCGTCGCGGAGCAGGTGGAATCAACGCAAGCCGCTTTCGAAGCCGGCGCCACCCTTGCCCACTGCCACGTGCGCAACGACGACGGCACACCCACATCCAGCCCCGAACGCTTCGCCCGCCTGATGGAGGGGCTGCGTGCCCATTGCCCGGGCCTGATCATCCAATTGTCTACCGGTGGGCGGTCAGGCGCCGGGCGCGAGCGCGGCGGCATGATCCCGCTCAAACCCGACATGTGCTCGCTCTCCACGGGCTCATGCAACTTCCCGACGCGTGTCTACGAGAACAGTCCGGATCTCGTGGATTGGCTGGCCAGCGAAATGCTGCTCCACGGTGTGAAACCCGAGATTGAAGCCTTTGATCTCTCGATGATTTTCAAGGCGGTCGCGATGGAGCAGGCGGGCCAGATCAACGGGCCGCTGCATGTGCAATTCGTCATGGGCGTGAAGAATGCCATGCCTGTGGACCGCGTGACGTTCGAGTACTACATTGCCACGTTGCAGCGCCTCGCCCCCACCGCCACATGGACCGGCGCAGGCATCGGCCGCGATCAGTTCACGCTCAACCGCTGGAGCCTTGAACTGGGCGGCCACTGCCGCACCGGCCTTGAGGACAATGTGCGCATGGATCGCGATACACTGGCCCCTTCCAATGCCGCGCTGGTCAAACGCATCGTGGATGTGGCGGGAGAATATGGCCGCCATGCCGCCTCTGTGTCCGAGGCGCGGGCACTGCTCAGGCTGTGACAACTTCCCCGATCGCGCCGCCGAGAAACAACTGCGCCACGCGCGGATCGTGCAGAATCTCCTGCGCCGGACCTTGCATGCGGGTCTGGCCAAGCTCCAGCACCAGACCTTCATCCGAAATCTCCAGCGCCGAGCGCGCGTTCTGCTCCACCATGAGAATGGTGACGCCCTTGTTGCGCAGGTCGGTGAGAATGCCGAAGGTCTCCTTCACCAGGAGAGGCGAAAGGCCGATGGAGGGCTCGTCGATGAGGATCAGCTTGGGGTCAAGCAGCAGGCCGCGCATGATTTCGAGCTGCTTCTGCTGACCGCCGGACAGCGTGGACGCCTGCGCATGCGCCTTCTCGCGCAACGAGGGAAAACGATCGAGCGCCGCCTCGATGCGGGCAGGCATGTCGGTGATCTGCGGGCCGGCGGCCACGGCCCCGAACTCCAGATTGTGGCGCACGGAGAGCTCGGGGAAGATGTTGCGGCCTTGCGGCACATAGACAATGCCCGCCTCCAGCAGCTTGCGCGGCGTCCAGCCCGTGATCTCGGTGCCGTTGTAGCGGATGGTGCCCGAACGCAGGTTGAGCAGGCCGAAAATGGCCTTGAAAACTGTGGATTTGCCCGCGCCATTGGGGCCGATGACCGTGGTGATCGCGCCGCGCCGCACCTTGAAGCTGGTGCCATTGAGGATAGTGATGCGGCCGTAACCACCCATAATATTGTCGAGTTCCAGAATGTGATCAGTCATGCTCAATGACCTAGATAGGCTTCGATGACCGCCGGATTGGCGCGCACGTCCGCAGGCGTGCCGATGGCCAGCACTTTGCCCTCCGCCATGACGACGACGCGGGTGCACAGGCTCATGACGAAATCCATGTTGTGCTCGATGACCACAAATGTGGCGCCCGCCTCTGTGTTCATGGCTTTGAGGCGTTCTTTGAGGTCGCCCAGCATGGTGAGGTTCACCCCGCCTGCCGGCTCATCCAAGAGCACGAGGCGCGGCCCGGCCATGAAGGCCATGGCGGCATCGAGCAGCTGTTGCTGGCCGGAGGAGAGCCCGCCTGCTTTTGCATCCGCCAGATGCTGGAGCTTGAAGAAGGCGATCATGCGGTCCGCTGCAGGCGTCAGCCCCGCATCGCGCCGCCCGAACAGCCGCCCCAGCATGCTGCCCTGATGCTCCTGCCCCGCGAGGATCAGATTCTCGCGCACGGAGAGTTCCGGGAAAACCTGCAAGAGCTGGAATGTGCGGCTGACACCCCGTCGGTTCAGCTCTTCGGGCGTGAACCCCGTGACATCGACGCCGTCAATCCTGACGCGGCCCGCCGTGGGGGTGAGCTGGCCCAGAATGCAGTTGAACAGCGTGGACTTGCCGCAGCCATTGGGGCCGATGATGCCCAGAATCTCGCCCTCTTCCACTGAAAAACTGACACCATTGACCGCGTGGATCCCGCCAAAACTCTTGGCGATGCCTTCCACCTCCAGCACCGCACTCATCGCTTGGTACTCATCGTTTGGCACTCATGCCGCTGAGACGCTTGGCGGCCAGCCAGCCACGCTCCATCAGGCCCAGCACGCCTTGCGGGCAGGCGATCAAAAGCGCAATCACGATGGCGGCAAAGATGATGAGATACAACCCGCCCGTGAAGCGCAGCCACTCGGGCAGCACCACGCCTAGCAACGCGCCCACGAATGGCCCGAGCTGATAGCCCGAGCCGCCTGCCACCACCATCAGCAGCAGGAAAAACGAGGCCGACAGCGCGAAGGGCGAGGGATCGATGAACTCCACGAGCGGCGCATACAGCGCGCCTGCAAACCCCGCGTAAGATGAGCCGATGGCAAAGGCCAGCAGCGTGTAGGCGCGGATGTTGATGCCCAGTGAGGCCGCGCGCACGGGGTTTTCGCGCAGCGCAAGAAACGCCCGCCCCCAGGGGCTGCGGATCAGCCACCAGAGCAGGAGCGCCAGCACCAGCGTCACCACCACCACGAAGCGGTGGAACACCAGCGCGCCGTCCAGCCTGATGCCCAGCAGTGTCGGGCGCGGGATATTGTACAACCCGAACACACCGCCTGTCAGCCACTGCTCATTGCGCAGGACCAGCCAGATGAGAGATGAAAACGCCAGTGTGACAAAGGCGAGGTAATGCGCCTTCACGCGCAGCGCCGGAAAGCCCAGCACAAGTCCCACAGCGAAGCACAGCGCGCCGGAGATGGCGAAAGCGGGCAACCAGCCCATGCCCACCTTGGTGGTGAGCAGCGCCGTTGTATAAGCGCCGATCCCCATGAACGCGGCCTGCGCCAGCGACTTCAGCCCGGCGATGCCGAGCGTCAGGTTCAAGCCCATCACGGCGACGCTGGTGACCAGCCAGAGCGAGAGCACATAGGTGCCGTAACGGCCCATGTTTGCCGGTGCAAACCACAGGACCACGGCGCCCACGAACAGCGCCAGCAACACACCGTCAATACGCATGGAAGAGCGTGGTGCGGACATCTGCGTGACGGTTACCTCGCTCATATGCGGCGCTCTTCGGGGCGGCCGAACAGCCCTTCCGGCTTCACCAGGATGATCACCACCAGCAACACCAGCGGCACCGCGAGACGATAGGACGTGGAGATATAGGCCGCGGCCAGACTGTCGATGACGCCGACGATCAGCCCGCCCGCCAGCGCCCCGCGCACCTGGTTGAAACCGCCGACGATCGCCGCAATGAAGGCAAACAGGCCAATGACCTCACCATTGGAAAACTTGGCCAGATAGATCGGCGAAATCAGGATGGAGGCCAGCGCCGCGAGCGCCGCGTTGATCAGGAAGGTCAGCAGCACCATCTGCGCGACGGGAATGCCCAGAATGAGCGCCACGCCGGGGTTCTGCGCCGAAGCCTGCATCTGGCGGCCAATTTTGGTCTGGGTCACGAACCACTGCAACCCGCCGATGGCAATGCAAGCCACCCCAATGATGGCAATGTGCTGGAGCGAGATCGACACGCCCATGAACGATAGGGTTTCAGCGGGAATGAGAGATGGAAATTTCTGCGCCTCGGCGGAGTAGCCATCCTTTGCACCCTCCTTCATGATGATGGAGAGCGACATGGTGGCAATCGCCAGCGGCAGTACCCCGTGGCGGATCATGGGGTCCACCAGCAGCAGCTTGAAACCCCAACCGAAGAGCAGAATGAAAGCGGCGATGCCGATGAGCGCGCCGGCCCAGATCGGCAGTCCCAGCAGCTTGACCGCAATCAGCACGAATATCGCCGGCAGCATGACGAACTCGCCCTGCGCGAAGTTGATGGTTTGCGAGGTCTGCCAGACCAGCGTGAAGCCGATGGCGGCGAGCGCATAGATCGCGCCCGTGGCAAGGCCCGCAATCAGATAGGCGATGAATTCGGCCATGATGGCCTCCTGGCCGCAATTCACCCTCCTCCCGCGCGGGAAGAGGGTTGAGCCTGTCATATCAGGGATTGAGCATGGGCAAAGTGCCCTTGATGATTTGCTTGCCGTCGATCACTTCGGCGAGGAAGCTTTCGCGGTCAAGATCGCCATTCTGCTCGATCTTCGTTGTGATCATGATGCCGGGCTCATCGGATGGCCGGATGGTCGCGCCACGGAGTGTGTCTGCGAGGCCCTTCTTGTCGAAGGATTTCTGCTTTTCCGTGCCCCATTTGATCATGGAGACCGCCATATATCCCTTCAGGCCATTGTGATCAGAGGCATAATTGTAATTTGCCTGAAACTTTCTGCCGAACTCCTGAAAGGCCGGGATCGGCGCATCAATCGACAAGCCCACATGGCCGCGCACGCCGTTGGCGGCATCCCCGGCGAGGGAGATGACCTTGCTGCCCAGCAGCGTGGTTTCGCCGATCATCGGCTTGCCCACGCCTTGCTGCTTGGCGGCGCTGAGAAAGCGCGCACTTTCCTCCTCGTTGAGATAAACGAACACGGCGTCCACGTTGGCGTTCTTCACCTTGATGGCGTCCGCTGCGAAATCCGCCTGCCCCTGTTCGGTGGAGACATCCGCCCCGACCGTGATGCCCAACTTGGCGAGTTCGGGCAGGATTGCATCGCGTCCGCCCTTGCCGAAGTCGTTGTTCACCCAGACCACAGCGATGTTCTTGGCCTTGACCTCTTTTTGCAGATAGGCCGCAATCTTGGGCATGGCCGCCGCCTGGCTGAGGGAGGTGCGGAAGAGATAGGGGTTGCCCTGACGCGTCAGGCCAGCGGCCTCGCCGCCCACAAGCTGCGCAATTTCTGCACGCTGGGCGATCTGCATGGAGGCGCCAATCGGGCCTGAGAACACAGGGCCAAGCACGGCGTAGGTGCCCTCATCAATGGCACGCTGCACGGCGGCGCGGGTGTTGCCCGGGTTTGTCTGCGTGTCGTAATGGATGATCTCGATCTGGCGGCCCAGAATGCCGCCCTTGGCGTTGATGTCCGCCACGGCCAGATCAATGCCGTTCTTCCAGTTGGTGCCTGCCGTTGCGCCCGCGCCCGAAAGCTCCACCACATTGATCAGCTTGAGTTTTTCTTGCGCGATGGCAGGTGTGGCAATGGCAAGGCAGGCCATCGCTGCTGCAATCACAGACGTGCATCGTGTCATACAAAAATTCATGATCATCCTCCCGGATTTTTCGGAGCCCCTTCAGCGACGCTCTCTTATCATTTAAAATATGCCGCTTAAATCCGGCGCTGCATAGCTTAGGTGAATACCGCTTTAGCCTTATGATTCCCTGTTATAATCCAGAGCCACGACCGTCGGCATGTCTGATCACCCAGTCGCCGTAAAAGACAGTCGGCGCCTGAACGGCCACTGCAATACCGTCCTCAGCCGCTGTTCTTCTTGAGCCCATCGCGCATCATCGCGATTGCCTCGTTCTGCGTGCGGATGCGGCGTCGGTCAGCTTGCGCAACTCGGCATCCGTGCCGAACTGCCGCAGCACTTTGGCCATGTCCACCGCGCCTTCGTGGTGGAGGATCATGCCCGTCATGAAATCGATGTCCGCCTTGCCGGAGAAGGTCAATGACATCGTCCCATGCATCCGGGCGCTGACGTCGTGTTCAGCCGTTCCATTGTTCAGTTCACGCGCCCTGTGGCTGTCTTGTCATGCGGGCTAATCCCCAGGCGAAGGATGAACTGCGACAAGGCGTTGTCCATTGGTCGAGTGAGGTGATGCGATACGAATGACATGGGGCGCGCCGGCGTCCTGGCAGGCGATGATCGAGGTGGGTCGATCATAGAATGTCGGCAAAGTCCGCAAGGATGGAGAAGCGTACAGCCCCCGAGGCGGACAGAGGGTGGCATGGCTCTGCCTGCTTGCGCGATGTGGGAAGCGTTTTCCAGCCATCTTCTGGGCCAGACATGGACCAAGCTCTGGTCAAGCACCCTCCCGGCCCGCGAGCAAGGAGCAAAGAACACAGTCTCTTCAACGACATGACTTGGGATCTGGAGGCCAAAACGACTGTTTGGCTGGGGGACTAGGATTCGAACCTAGACAACCAGAGTCAGAGTCTGGGGTCCTACCGTTAGACGATCCCCCAACGATGAATCCGCATAGCCGAGTGACGGGGACAACACAAGCGGCATTGCGTTCGCATGTCCTGCACCAGGCGCGCGCCTCGCGCCTGCTTACGCCGTCCACGTACTGGCAAAGAGGCGATATCAACCATGAAAATTCAGCCTGATTACAAAGACCGCCTATCCAAGATGATTAAGTTTCTGTTAAGGAAAGAGTGCGGCGTCACTGTGTTTTAAAGTCAGGTCTGGGGGAGTAACCATGACCATGCGGATCGATCCGCGTCGCCTTCTGCTTGAAGGTCGGCTCACCTCATCCATTCGGCGCCCTGCCCGCAGCACGCTGCATTTGGGTGCCGTCGCGTTGGCTGCTGTGCTGACGCTCGGCGCTTTCGCGTCCATGGTTGTGCAGGCCAACGACGACCAGGGCGTGGTCGCCTTTGTCCGGCAGCAATCGCGTCCGGCATGGGTGCAATCCCCAGCGGTACGCCCCGCTTATGCAGCCTCCCCCGTGGCCTACCAGCCTGTGCGTGCGCGCACCGCGCAGACCGAGCCCAACCGCGCGCGTGAGCGACGCGCACCTGTTGCGGCGGCCTATGCGCCGTTTTCAGGCTTCTTCAGCTGGGATGGTCCCCTGCATGAAGCGCGTGGCAAAGGATTATATGCCCCCGCGCCCGGCGCCCGTGCTGCCCGCGCACAGCCCCATGCCAGATCCGTGACCCGCGTGAGCCACCAAATCAACGGCAGCCGCGTGGCCTATTGTGTGCGCACCTGCGACGGCTTCTATTTTCCTGTGAATGTGCCGCAGGGCACCGAGGATATCGCCTGCAACCGTCTGTGCCCATCGGCCCAGACAAAGGTGTACTTCGGCCAGATCGGCCGCGAGATCGATGACGCCCGCGCCGGTGACAACGGTCGTAAATACGCTGCGCTTTCCAGTGCGTTGAGCTATCGCAAAGGTGTCGACAAATCCTGCTCCTGCACGCCGGAGGGCTTCGGCCTTTCCACCAACATTCCTCTTGCGCGGGATGTCACACTGCGGGCAGGCGACATTGTGATGACCGCGACGGGGATGAAGGTGTTCAATGGTGGACATCCCGGACGGGAGGGCAACTTCACGCGCATTGATCGCAGCCGCATGGTTTCCAATGGCACCCGCAAGGCTCTCAAGGACATGGAGCGCGCATCGCTGCCATCAGGTACGCTCAAAGTTGCAAATCGAAGGCCGGAAGAACCGACTCGCCGCATCGTCGTGGTGCAGAACAGCGGATTCTCCCCTGCCATAACGATGAACGAACGTAGCGGCGGCGGCATTCGCGTGGTCGGACCCGAGGGATGGACCGTCGTGCGCTGATTGCCGTAGCGACGGCTCACGCTGCTGAAAGCGGGCCATGGGCCCGCTTTTTTCATGCAAAGGGCAGGGCGAGCTTTGGTAAGGCGGCTCTACCTTCAATTTAGAACAAATCTAAACTATTGTTTTTGTTCAATTTTTTATTGACTGGCCAATTGAAACGGCGTTGAAAGGCTGCGTTGTCGATGAATCAACGGGCCTTGAACCCGTTCGAAAGGAACATGCCATGAAACGCTCCATACTCAAATCGCTCGCCGTCATTGCTTGCATCGGGACCTCGCTGACCGCCGTCAGCGCCCAGGAGGTCAACCTTTATACGGCGCGCGAACCAGCGCTGATCAAACCGGTGCTTGATGCCTTCACAGCCGACACGGGCGTCAAGGTCAACGTCATATTCGCCCAGAATGGGCTTGAAGAGCGCGTTGCCGCGGAGGGCGCCAACAGCCCTGCGGATCTGCTGCTCAGTGTCGATGTCTCGCGCCTTGTGCAGGCGGTCGAGATGGGCATCACCCAGCCGATGGTCACGCCGGCGTTGACAGCGGCGGTTCCGGCCAATCTGCGGGATGCAGGCGGCCAGTGGTATGCCGCAACCGTGCGTGCCCGGGTGATTTACGCTTCCAAAGAACGCGTGCGCGAAACAACCATGACCTATGAAGATCTGGCGGACCCCAAATGGCGCGGCAAGTTCTGCAGCCGCGATGGCCAGAATGCCTACAACACGTCGCTGATCGCCGGTGCCATTGCCCGGATGGGCGAGCCGAAAGCCGAGGAATGGCTCAAGGGGCTAAAGGCCAACCTCGCGAAGAAACCTTCGGGCGGCGACCGCGATGTGGCCAAAGACATCGCCTCGGGCCAGTGTGATGTGGGCATCGGCAACACCTATTACATCGGCCTGATGCTCAACCGCGAGCCGGAGCGCAAACCCTGGGCGGACGCAGTCAAGGTGATTCTGCCGACGTTCAAGGATGGCGGCACACATGTGAACATCTCGGGCTTTGCACTTGCCAAGCATGCCCCCAACCGCGTCAGCGCGGTGCGCCTGGCCGAATGGCTCGTGGGCGAAAAGGCGCAGTCGCTATACGCGCGGCAGAACTTTGAAAACCCGGTGCGGGCCGGGGTCGAGCTCGACCCCACCGTCGCCAGCTTCGGCAAGCTGAACGCCGATACGACGCCGCTGGTCGAGGTCGCAAAAAACCGCAAGGCGGCCAGCCAACTCGTGGACAAGGTGGGCTTCAACGCCGGCGCGGGAAGCTGATCGACAGATGAGCATGCAAGCTGTGGAGAGTGCAGGCCCTGCGCCCTCCCCCCTGACTGGCTTGAACAGATGGACGCTCGCAGCCTTCGGGGTTGCGGGCGTCGTGCTCGTTCCGGTGCTGTTGGTGTTGGGGCTCGCTTTGAAATCCGGCACGCAAGGTGGGTTCATCGAAATCGGCGGTGGCATTCTGGCGGGCGCTTTGCTGGAGACTGGCCTGCTGTTGGCGGGCGTCGCCGCGCTGACGGCAGTGATGGGCGTGGCCACAGCTTGGCTTGTGGTACATTTCAACTTTCCGGGGCGGCGGTGGCTGAGTTGGGCGCTGATCCTGCCCTTTGCGGTTCCGACCTACATTTCGGCCTATGCCTGGGTGGAGATGTTCGATTATTTTGGCCCGGTGCAAGGTGCGGTGCGACAGATTTTCGGATTTCGCTCGCGGTCGGATTACTGGTTTCCCGACCTGCGCTCCATGGGCGGGGCCGTGACGATCACTGCGCTTGTGCTCTACCCCTATATCTATGTGGCCGCGCGCGCGGCGTTTGCGGTGCAAGGCAGCAGCCTTGATGAAGCCGCACGCGGCCTCGGCTGCGGCCGGTTCGAGGCCTTGCGGCGCGTGGTTCTTCCGGTGATCTGGCCCGCCATTGCGGCCGGAATGACGCTGGTGGTGCTGGAAACCATCAATGATATCGGGGCCAGCCAATATCTGGGCGTGCGCACGCTCACCGTCGCCATCTATGATCTGTGGCTGAATCGCAGCAGTCTGGGCGGCGCAGCCAAACTGGCGCTGGTCATTCTGGCCATCGTGCTGGCCACATTGTGGCTGGAGCGCTGGCTGCGGCGCGACCGGCGCTTCTCACCCACCACGCGGTGTGATCGCCCTGTGGCGCGGCAAACACTCAAAGGTTGGCAGGCGGGGCTGGCCATGGGGGCCTGCGCCCTGCCCGTCATGCTCGGTTTTGGGGTGCCCGGCCTTGTGCTGGTCAGTGCGAGCACGCGCCAATGGCGCACGGAGGGCTGGGACAGCGCGCTGGGCTCCGCGCTGGGCTACACCGTGCTCAGCGCCACGCTCGCGACGGCCCTGATACTCGTCGCCGCAACTGTGGTGGTGCTGGCGCAGCGCATGGCGAAGGATGCGCTGGCGACCGGTGCTGTGCGCCTCTCGGCGATCGGCTATGCGGTGCCGGGCACCGTGCTGGTCATCGGCCTGTTGCCCGCCCTGGGCAGTCTGGATGGCTGGATCAACGATGTCAGTCTTGGCCTCGGCGGGCCGCGCGTGGGGCTGGTGCTCTCTGCCTCGCTGTTCGCCATCGTGCTGGCCTATGCCATTCGCTTTCTCGCCATCGGGATCGATCAGGCGCAGGCCGCCCTGGCGGGGATTTCACCCAACACGGATGCGGCGGCGCGCACGCTGGGCTGCACCCGGCGTGAATTGACCTGGCAGATCCTGCTGCCTGCCATGCGGCCCGCCATGGTGGGAGCCGCCATCCTGATCTTTGTGGATTGCCTGAAGGAGCTGCCCGCCACGCTGCTGCTGCGCCCGCTCAATGTGGAAACGCTGGCGACCTATCTCTACGGCTTTGCAGCGCGCGGCAGTTTCGAGGACGGCGCGCCCGCCGCCTTGATGATCATGCTGGCCGGCATGTTGCCGCTGCTGTCCCTCGACCGCATGATCGAGGGACACGGGCGGGGCAAAATTTAAGTCAGTGCAGCGCGACGTTGTAATGCGCCGCCGTCTTGGCTTTCACCTCGTCCAGCGTCACGCCGTCCGCCAATTCGATGAGAGTCATGCCGCCATCACCCTTCTTGTCGATGGAAAACACCGCCAGATCCGTGATCACCATGTCGACGACACGCGCGCCTGTCAGCGGGAGGTTGCATGCAGGCAGCAGCTTTGATTCGCCCTTGGCCTCATGCTCCATAACCACGACGACACGTTTGACGCCCGCCACGAGGTCCATGGCGCCGCCCATGCCCTTCACCATCTTGCCGGGGATCATCCAGTTCGCCAGATCGCCGTTGCCCGCCACCTGCATCGCGCCCAGAATCGACAGATCGATGTGCCCCCCACGGATCATGGCAAAGCTGTCGGCAGAGGAAAAGAAGCTTGTCGTCGGCAGTTCCGTGATCGTCTGCTTGCCGGCATTGATCAGGTCCGCGTCCACTTCGTTGTCATAGGGGAATGGCCCCATGCCGAGCATGCCATTTTCGCTCTGCAACTGCACGTTCATGCCATCGGGGATGTAGTTGGACACCAGCGTCGGGATGCCGATGCCGAGGTTGACGTAAAAACCGTCCTGCAATTCGCGGGCGGCGCGGGCGGCCATCTGATCACGGGTCCATGCCATGGCGGGGTTCCTCTCAGGCTGCAGGTTGACGAATGGTGCGCTGCTCGATGCGCTTGACGGGATTGGGCACATGCACGATGCGATCGACATACACGCCGGGTGTATGAATGTGGTCGGGGTTGATCTCGCCTGGCTGCACCAGGTGTTCCACCTGCACGACGGTCACCTTGCCTGCGGTCGCCATCATCGGGTTGAAATTGCGCGCGGTCTTGCGAAACACGAGATTGCCCTCCGTATCCGCCTTCCACGCATGTATGAGCGAGAGGTCGGCCTTGAGGCCGCGCTCCATCACATAGGTCTCGCCGTCAAAGTCGCGCAGATCCTTGCCTTCCGCCACCAGCGTACCCACGCCCGTTCGTGTAAAGAAAGCCGGAATGCCGGCCCCTCCCGCGCGGATGCGCTCGGCCAGCGTACCTTGCGGCGTGAATTCCAGTTGCAGCGCCCCCGACAGATACTGCTCCGCGAAGAGCTTGTTCTCCCCCACGTACGATGAGACCATCTTGGAAATCTGGCGGGTCTCAAGGAGGATTCCCAGACCAATCCCGTCCACCCCTGCATTGTTGGAGATGACGGTCAGTCCCTTGGCGCCATTCTCGCGCACCGCCTCGATGAGAATTTCGGGGATGCCGCAGAGGCCAAATCCACCCGACATGATGGTGATGTCATCCTTCAGAACGCCTGCAAGCGCCGCGGTGGCCGTTGGGTAAACCTTGCTCATTTGGCGCATGCTCCAGACGTTTGAAGGTTCTTGGGATAGGCGCAAGACTGCGTCGCAGCAAGTGTCCAGCAGCAAGTGTCCAGTGGAAGAACCCGGCTTGCGTGCGCGCGCGCCTTTCGCTGGCCTTTAACATCGTTTAATGTAGCGTGAATGCAGCTGCTTCGCTCCCTCACTTTCCGCAATCGCCTGCTCGTGCTGGCTGCCCTCGCAGCCGTCATGGTTGGCGTCCTTGGCAGCCTGCGCTGGTCCGTTGCGCCCGAGACGATGCGCCAGCGCCTCGATGCGGCCATCGCGCACGAGACGGGCTACAATCTTGCCAGTCTCCACAGCGCCAGCTTCAGCGCCCTGCCCTGGCCCAACATTCTGGCCACAAATCTGGAGCTTGTCCGCAAGGATGGTTCGGGCGAGCGCGCATCGGTTCCGCTGCTCAAGGCGCGGATCAGCCTGGCTTCCTGGCTCACGGGCGAGCCGCGCGTGACATCGCTGGGCCTGCGCGATCCGGTCGTGTATCTCCCCTCATCCGACCGTTCAGGCGACACCGAAGCCGTAACCAGCACGCTGTTCAAGGTGCTCAGAACGGAAAGCGGCGGGCGGCTCAAGACCGTCCGCGTGCACAATGGCTCGGTGATTGCTGACGGCGAACCGGTGGTGCGCGGCCTTCACCTCATGGCAAGCGACGTGGCGACCTCCGATTTCCGGGTGGTGGCCTTCGGCGAATACCGGCGCGTGCCGTTGAACCTTTCCGCCGAGTTCGGCCGGAACGGGGCTGCTTCTCGTCGCCCGGTGAGTTGGCGCCTGCAATCGGAATTGGGAGATCTGGCTTTCAGCGGCATGCTGCTAGGCCCGCGCACGCTCGATGCAGAGGGGCAGATTCGCTTGCGCATCGCTCCGGCTGCGCTCTGGCAGGAAAAACTGGGGTCCGTGCCGGCCATGATCACGCTTCTGGGTGGCACGGCCCTTGCCGGTGACGCCCGTGTGATGGGCGCGCTGCTGCAGATCCAGAACGCCACGATTGCGCGCGACGAGCAGATGCTCGCGGGCTCCGTCGCATTCACCCTCGCCGCCGGTCTGCCGCATGTCTCCGCGACGCTTGATGTCGACAGGCTGGATATCCCAGGGCTGCTTCCTGCCGCGGCGGCCTCCATGACCGATACCAGCGGCGGCTGGAGCTCGCAGCCGCTGCCCACGGCGTGGCTGGAGGCAGGACGCATCGACCTGCGCCTCTCCGCCCGCCGGCTGTTCCTGGGGGCATTGACAATCGAGCAGGCCGCCGTCTCGGTTCATCTGGGGGCCGGGCGCATGGAAGCGATGCTCAGCGATGGACGGATCGGGCGCGGATCGATAAAGGCGCGCATGGGTGTCAGCCGCGTGGGCGACCAGTTGGACGTCCGGACTTCGGGCACGCTTGATCGGATTGAGACGGCAAGCGTTCTGGCTCCATTGGGGTTCGACCGCTTGCGCGGGACCGCCAACGGGAATTTCTCCATGGAAAGCACCGGCGCGACCGTGGCCGCTCTGGTGCGTCAACTCGATGGACGTGCCGCCTTCGTGGTGCGCGATGGTGAGATCGCCGGTGCCGACCTCGAAAGGCTGCTTGCCCGCATTGAACGGGGCGCAGCATCCGGCCCGCTGGTGCTCGAAGGACGCACGCGCTTCCAGAGCCTGGCGGCGCAGATCAGCATCAAGACCGGCATTGGACACCTGTCGGACAGCCAGTTGTCCGGCCCGCTGATGCGTGTCCCCTTGACGGGCCACATCGATTTGGGCGCGCGCACGCTTGATGTCATGGCACGCCTGAGAGCGGCCGATGGTGCGGAGCTCCGCGGCGGTAACTTTACGCTGCGTGCGGAAGGGCCCTGGTCGCGGCCAAGCCTCTCACCCGACCTTCGCCCGCGCGGCGGACGCAGTTGAGAACAAATTTCGGATTTTTCGGGCAAGCTGTTGAAAAATCGTGCTCTTTTGTGGTTGATATTCTGATTCAACGGCTTCTGACGCTAAGTCAGGTGGATGATATGCCAACTTAGGGCCTTGCGCACGCCAGCTTGGTCAAGCCTTTGAAAAATCACGCTTCATGGCCCAGGTGACAGCCAGCACCGTAAGGGTCACCAGGCCGATCAGCAGCGTGGAAATAGCATTGATTTCCGGCGTGACGCCCAGTCTCACCTGGCTGTAAATCCGCATGGGCAGCGTGGTCGCGCCCGGCCCGGACGTGAAGCTGGCGATCACGAGATCATCCAGCGAAAGCGTGAACGCCAGCATCCACCCCGCCAGCACCGCCGGGAGAATGATGGGCAAGGTGACGCGCCAGAAGGCACCCAGCGGCGTGCAGCCCAGATCCTGTGCCGCCTCCTCCAGCGCGCGATCGAAGCTGACAAGGCGCGCCTGCACCACCACGGACACAAAGGCGGCGGTGAAGGTGATATGCGCAAGGGTGACAGTCCAGAATCCGCGCTCCAGACCCAGCGCGATGAACAGCAGCAACAGCGCCAAACCCGTGATGATCTCCGGCATCACCAGAGGCGCAAAGCCCAGAAAAGCGAGCGCTCTGCGTCCACGAAATCGCCCGAGGCGCGTGAGAGCGAGCGCAAGGCTGGTGCCTATGACCGTTGCCACAGTGGCCGATAGTAGCCCGATCTTCAACGACGTCCAGGCCGCGTCCATCAGCGGTTGATTGCCCAAAAGGCCGACATACCAACGCGTGGAGAACCCGCCCCACACAGTCACAAGCCGCGAGGCGTTGAAGCTATAGATCACAAGGATGAGGATCGGCAGATAAAGAAACGCAAGGCCAAGCACCAGGGCGGCCATGTTGATGCGACTCAATTGCAGGCCATTGCCCATCATGCCACCCCCCTGCGCTGCGCCAGCACGATGGGCACCATGACAAGAGCGAGCAGCACCATGGCGATGGCGGAGGCGAGCGGCCAATCCCGGTTGGAAAAGAACTCCGTCCAGACCATGCGGCCCAGCATCAACGTATCCGAACCACCCAGCAGATCGGGGATAATGAATTCCCCCATCACCGGAATGAACACCAAGAGACATCCGCCGATGATGCCGGGCCAGGACAACGGCAGCGTCACCAGCCAGAAGGCCTGCCAGCGCGGCGAGCCCAGATCACAGGCCGCCTCCACCAGGCTCGCATCCTGCTTTTCCAGCACAGCGTAAAGTGGAAGCACCATGAAGGGCAGGTAAGAGTAGACAATGCCGATCTGGATCGCGATTTCGGTGTTGAGGATTTCGAGCGGCGCGGAAATCACGCCCAGACCCAGCAGCATCTGGTTGAGCAGGCCTTCGGAACGCAGAATGGCTATCCACGCATAGACGCGGATCAGAAAGCTCGTCCAGAACGGCAGAATGATCAGTGCCAGCAGCAAGGGCCGCCAGGACCGCGGTGCGCGCGCCATAGCGTAGGCCAAGGGATAGCCCACCAGCAGCGTGAGCACAGTTCCCAGCAGCGCGATGCGCAGCGAGGTCAGGAACGCCGAAAGATACAGCCCATCGGTGAAGACCGTACTGTAGTTTTCAAGATCAAGCGCCTGCACGTAGGCGAGGAGCCCCTCCCAACCCGCTGACCAGTCCAGCACCGGGCGATAAGGCGGCATGGCGGAGGCGGGGTCCGACAGGCTCATGCGCAGGATCACCAGCATGGGCAGGGCGAAGAACAGGCCGAGCCACAACGCAGGCAAACCGATGATCAGGGCGCGACCCTTGTCGAAGCGCGTGCCCTTGTCGAAGCGCTGGCCCATGATTCAGGCCTCCAGCACATGCGCGTCAGCGCGGCGGTAGCCGACCTGCACGGCGTCGCCGACCATGAGCGATGAGGTGGGCAATTGAGCGTCCAGGCTTTGCCCTTGCTGGGTTTTCAACCGCACAGACACCTGCGCGCCCAGATGGCGCACGTCAGTCACGGTGGCGCAAAGCCAGACATCGGCCCCCTCGGTTGGCTTGATCTCCACAATCAGCTTTTCCGGCCGAACGCCGATAGGCCCGTTCTCGGTGGGCAGCCAGTTCATCTCGCCCATGAACTCCGCCACAAAACGCGTGGCTGGCGCAGCGTAAACCGCCCGCGGCGTGCCGATCTGCTCGATCTGCCCGGCCTGCATGATGGCCAGTCGATCCGACAGCGCCATGGCCTCCTCCTGGTCGTGCGTGACGACGATGAAGGTCGCGCCACTCTCCTGCTGAATGCGCTTCAACTCGCCTTGCGTTTCCTTGCGCAGCTTCTTGTCGAGTGCGGCCAGCGGCTCATCGAGCAAGAGCACCTTGGGGCCGCGCGCCAAGGCCCGCGCCAGCGCCACACGCTGCTTCTGCCCGCCCGAGAGTGCATCCGGCTTGCGCGCGGCGAGCCCATCCAGTTGCACCAGACGCAGCATCTCTTCCACCCGCGCCGCAATGGCAGCGCGCGCAAGCCCTTGGCGCTTCAGGCCAAAGGCAATGTTGTCGCCGACCGTCAGATGGGGAAACAGCGCGTAGCTCTGGAACATCATGTTCACCGGGCGCGCATGGGGCGGACATCTCGCCATGTCCGCACCGTCGATGGTGATGGTGCCCGCTCCAGGCATCTCGAAGCCCGCCAGCAGGCGCATCAGCGTGGTCTTGCCGCAGCCCGAAGGGCCGAGGAGTGAAAAAAACTCTCCCTGCGCGATATCCAGCGTCACGTCTTGAACGGCGCGCACAGGTCCGAAGGATTTGGAAACGGCGACAAACCGCACGAAGGAAGGATCAGCAGCGCTCATCGGCAGGTGTTATAGCGCGATCTGCGCCGAGCAGATCAAGCCCAGTCGAAGACGATTTTCTGCGCGCCCTTCATGAGTGTTGCGCGGCCGAGGTCGTAGACATGGTCCTGCCCCTCGGTGATGGTCAGGAAATGGTTGCCCGCCAGTTGACCCACCTTGCTGGCAAAACGAACGCCGCCGTAAGCCAACAGGATTTCCGTCTCGCTGATGCCACCGGGATACAGAATGAACTGGCCGGGTGCAGGAAAGCTGGTGTGATTCTCGTAGTCCACGCCAAAGGAATATGCGCCAAGGGGCATCCAGACCGCTTCACCACTCCAGCGCACATGCACGCATTCGCTGATGAACGGCAACCGGGAGATGAACGCCGCGCAAGTCTTGGGCGCGTTCTTCAGCTCCAGCCGGGCCAGGAATTGATAGTCGCCGGCGGTGATGCGCAAAGTGTCTTTCACGGCACAACCCTCACAAGCGAAGCGATGATAAAAGCAGGAGAAGTGGTGCCCAGAGCTGGAATCGAACCAGCGACACTGCGATTTTCAGTCGCATGCTCTACCAACTGAGCTATCTGGGCTCCGGCACGGAGATTTTCACCACCGTACGGACGGGCGGGGTATAATGGCAAGCCCCAGCGCTGTCCACCCGTTGGTTGCGTCACGCGGCGGGAAAAATAAGACGGGAAAAATGAGGCTGGAAAAATGAGGCTGGAAAAATGAGCCGGGCAACTGGCGGCTTCGCCCAGTTCACGACTCATCGGGGGAAGGCTCGTCTTCCACCACCGGAATGGCGTAGGAGCCACTGAGCCAGCGGTGCAAGTCGACATCCGCGCAGCGTTTGGAGCAGAACGGCTTGAAGCGCGCGAGATGCGGCTTGCCGCACACCGGGCAGGGTTTTGCCGAGGTCTCCTGCGCCTTGGCGGCGGCGAGATTGTCGTTGGCGGGCGGGGCCTTGTCGTCGATCATGGCACTACGCCCTGTTCAGCCAGTTGAGCCGCACGGGGTAGCCCTCGCCTTGCAGCATGGCCATTGTTTCGTAAAGCGGCAGCCCCACCACATTGGTGTACGATCCCACCAGCTTGACCACGAATGCGCCCGCGATGCCCTGGATGGCGTAGCCCCCCGCCTTGCCCCGCCACTCTCCGGAAGCCAGGTAGGCGTCGATCTCTTCCTTGGAAAGGCGCTTGAACCGCACACGGCTTTCCACCACGCGTCCGCGAATCCCGCCCTTGGGACTGACCACGGCCAAACCCGTGAACACCTTGTGTGAACGCCCGGACAGCAGGCGCAGGCAAGCTGCCGCCTCATCGATCAGTTCTGTTTTAGGCAGAATGCGCCGCCCGACAGCCACCACTGTATCCGCCGCGAGAATGAAACTTCCCGCGAGATCCGCGCTTTTGTGGGCAACGCGCAGCGCAGCCTCGGCCTTTTCGCGGGACAGGCGCGCGGCGAGAAGGCGCGGGGCTTCCGCCCGGCGCGGTGTCTCGTCGATTTCGGCAGGCAGCACATGCTCGGGCTCGACACCGGCCTGCTGCAGCAACGCCAGACGGCGGGGCGATCCGGAGGCCAGAATCAGCCTGTGACGCCATTGATCAGGAGCGCTCATGGATCACAACTCGCGTGGGACAGGGCTGCACATACGAGGGGCCGCTACCACTCACTTGAAGCGATAGGTGATCCGCCCCTTGGTGAGATCATAGGGCGTCATTTCGACCAGCACCTTGTCGCCCGCCAGCACACGGATGCGGTTCTTGCGCATTTTGCCGGCGGTGTGTGCCACGATCATGTGGCCATTTTCCAGCTCCACCCGAAATGTCGCGTTGGGCAAAAGTTCGGCCACGGTGCCGGGAAATTCGAGCAGTTCTTCCTTCGACATGTATCCTCGTATCTCAGTCCCACATCGGGACGGTGCGCTGCCCTATCGCACTTCGCGCCCGATGTGAACTCATTCGGCGAGGTATCCCCCGTCAAACAGGCTGGAAATGCGCGCGCGCGCGGCGGGATCAGCCTCTGCCACGCCGCAGGCCGCCAGTTCGGCCGGGGAAAGATACGGCAGGCGCGCCATGAGCCCGGGCGGGAAGCGCATGGCCAGCGCGTGATCGGGATGCGCGGCATCGGCCTGAGCAGGGCCGAATTCGCCCAGATGCCGCACGCTGTCCCAGGCTAAGGGCGCTTTGGGGAAGCGCGGCAGCAACGCATCGGCAGCCTCATTGGCCACATACCAGCGGTTGAGGTTGTCGAAAAAGGCCAAGCGATAACCTGAGGACAGCAGGGCCGGCTCGAAGCGGTGGGACGCATCCTGCATGCTCAGCGGCTCTATGGCTTCGGCCAGCACCACGCGCGGGCGAAAGCGCGTCCAGTCATTGCCGGCAATCACATCGGCCTCGAAGCCCTCCACATCGATTTTCAGCACATCGATGACGGCGGGGGCATGGGCTGCGGCGAGCGCGGCCAGCGTTGTGACAGGCTTGACGACCCGCGCCCCGGCAACGCCCGCTTGTTCGGCGACCGCTGCATGTGCGACGGAAGCGGTGGACAGGCCATGGAAGCGCGCGGCCTCGAACAATTCCATCTCGCCCTCAGCGCGCCCGCACAATGCGCTGACCAGCACATCCCGCGGGCGCACGGCATGGTAGAGCGCTGACAGATGCGCCTGCGGCTCCACGACCACGCCGGACCAGCCGTTGAGGTAGGCGTGAAACGTCACGTTGTCCGCCACCGCGTGCCCCCCGCCCACATCGATGTAGAAGCCGGCGCCCTGCCCCGCGAAGAGCCGGGCGAGCACCACATCTTCCATGTTCTGGGCATAGGAGAGCATGGGGGTTGCATCCTTCGGGGGTGAGGTGTGTGCCTGCAGTCAAAGCTCTGCCTGGCGTGAACTTGGAATGTCTTGAAGCAAGAAGGGGCAGGTTTCCCCGCCCCTTCTGCTCAATTTGAAATAGGCATTGCCGGATCCGGTCCGTTCAAGCCGCCGAAGACTCCATGTGGGAGACCCATGTGGCGGCCAAAGGGAGCCGCGATGATGGACAATGAGACACTGGATCACCTCCTTTCAAGTAGATCGACGGGCTGTCGACACCGCCAAACGTAATGAGATTCCCCTCAAGTGCAACTGCCCGAGGCACAAGTTTTCCGATTGTTTTCGCAAAACAATCCGTTGACTCAGCGCCCCCTCCCCGGCCACGATCCTTCCTGTTGCCACACACTTCGGAGAGCCCCATGCGCATGAACCGCCGTCATTTCGTTGCAGGCGCTGCATCGGTGGCCGCTGCGCCCGCTGGGCTGTCTTTTTCGGCGCGCGCACAGGCCGCAAACATCCGCATCGGCGAGATCAACAGCTACACCGCGCAGCCCGCGTTCCTGCGCCCATATCGTTTCGGCTGGGAACTGGCCATCGAACAGGTGAACGCGGCGGGCGGCGTGCTGGGCCGCAAGCTGGAAACCGTGTTCCGCGACGATGGCGGCAAGCCGGAAGACGCCGTGCGCCTCGCAGGTGACCTGATCAACGCCGAGAAGGTGGATATCCTGGCGGGCGGATTTCTCTCCAACGTCGGCCTTGCCATTGCCGATTATGCTAACCAGAACAAGCGCTTGTATGTGGCATCCGAGCCACTCTCCGACGCGCTCGTGTGGGGCCGCGGCAATCGCTACACCTTCCGCCTGCGCCCTTCCACTTACATGCAGGCCGCCATGCTGGTGGAGGAAGCTGCCAAGACACCCGCCAAGCGCTGGGCGACCGTCGCCCCCAATTACGAATACGGGCAATCTGCCGTGCGCTGGTTCAAGGAACTCCTGAAAGCTGCCAAGCCGGATGTGGAGTTCGTGGCCGAGCAGTTTCCCGCGCTGGGCCGCATCGATGCCGGTGCCACCGTGCAGGCCCTGGAAGCGGCCAGACCCGATGCGATTTTCAACGTCACCTTCGGGGCGGACCTCATCAATTTCGTGAGGCAGGGCAACACGCGCGGATTGTTCGAGAACCGCGTGGTCGCCAGCATGCTGACCGGGGAGCCCGAATACATGGACCCGCTGGGCGCGGAATCCCCCGTGGGCTGGATTGTCACGGGCTATCCGCATCAGGACATCGCCACACCGGAGCACACAAAATTCCGCGACGCGTACCGGGCCAAATACAACGATTATCCGCGCCTTGGCTCCGTGGTTGGCTATGACACGGTCAATGCCATCGCAGCGGGCCTCGCCAAGGCTGGCACGGTCGAAAACGAGAAGCTCATCGACGCCATGAAGGGCCTGAAATTCACCAGCGCTTTTGGGCCTGTGGAATTCCGCGCGCAAGATCATCAATCGACGCTCGGCGCCTTCGTGGGCCGCACCGCACTGAAGGATGGCAAGGGCGTGATGACGGGCTGGCGATATGCGGACGGGGCGAAGTATCTGCCCTCCGACGATGTGGTGAAGACGCTGCGTCCGCAGTGATGCTGGAAGAACACTCCCCCTCCGTCGCCTGCGGCGACACCTTCCCCGCAGGCGGGGAAGGATCCGGGGCCGCCTGAATGGATTTCATCTTCATCCAGAGCCTGAACGGCCTTGCCTCGGCCTCGTCGCTGTTTTTGGTGGCGAGCGGGCTGTCGATCATTTTCGGCGTCACGCGGATCGTCAATTTTGCCCATGGTTCGTTCTACATGCTGGGGGCATATCTCGCCTTCACACTTGTGCAGTTGCTCGGCGCTGGCACTGTGTCCGGTTTCTGGGGCAGCGTGCTGCTGGCGGCACTTGTGGTCGCACTGATCGGCGCGCTGGTGGAAATGACCGTGCTGCGGCGCATCTACCAGGCACCTGAACTGTTTCAACTGCTGGCCACCTTCGGCGTGGTGCTGATGATCCAGGACATCACGCTGGCAACCTGGGGACCGGAGGACAAGCTTGGGCCCCGCGCGCCGGGGCTCACCAGCTTCGTGATGATCGCCGGCAGCCGGTTTCCGCAATACGAGCTGTTCCTCATCCTCATCGGCCCCGCCGTGCTCGCGCTGCTGTGGCTGCTGTTCAACCGCACCCGTTGGGGCACGCTGGTCCGCGCGGCCACGCAGGACCGCGAGATGGTCGGAGCGCTGGGCGTCAATCAGCGCCTGCTCTTCACCAGCGTTTTCATGTTCGGCGCATTTCTGGCAGGGCTGGGGGGCGCATTGCAACTGCCCCGTGAGGCAGTGAACCTGCATATGGATCTGGCGATCATCACGGAGGTGTTCGTGGTTGTGGTGATCGGCGGTCTGGGCTCGATCATGGGGGCGTATCTCGCTGCGGTGCTGATCGGCCTCGTGCATGCCTTTGGCATTGTGCTGTTTCCCAAAAGCACGCTGGTGCTGGCGTTTCTCGTCATGGCGATCGTGCTGGTGGTCAAGCCCTACGGCCTGCTGGGCAAAGCGCCCTCCGGCCACGCCGTGCGCGGACAGGCTCTGCCCGAGCCCCTGTTGAAACGAGCGGACCCACCCACGCTCTGGCTTGGTGCAGCGGTGCTGGCAGCGCTCGTGCTGATGCCGCCGCTGCTGGGCGATTACGGTGTGAGTTTTCTCACTGAGCTGGTGATTCTGGCCCTCTTTGCGGCCTCGCTGCATTTTCTCATGGGGCCGGGCGGCATGCACTCCTTTGGACACGCGGCGTATTTTGGGCTCGGTGCTTACGGCGCAGCGTTGGCCAGCCGCTGGTTGGGCGCGCCGATGGAGGCGGGCTTGATGGCCGCGCCGGTGCTGGCGGGCTTTGCCGGGCTGCTGTTCGGCTGGTTTTGCGTGCGGTTGTCGGGCGTCTACCTCGCTATGCTGACGCTGGCCTTTGCGCAGATTGCCTGGGCAACGGCGTTTCAGTGGGTCGATGTCACAGGCGGCGACAACGGCATTCTGGGGGTCTGGCCGAGCCCTTATGCGCAGCCCAAACTTGTTTATTATTACCTCGCGCTTGGCATTGCGGTGGTCGGTGTTCTGGCGTTGCGCCACCTCGTGTTCACGCCTTTCGGCTATGCCGTGCGCGCGGGGCGCGACTCGCCGCTCAGGGCGGCCGCCACGGGCCTTGATGTGATGCGCCTGCAATGGGCGGCCTTTGCGCTTTCAGCCGTCGCGGCAGGCGTGGCAGGCGGGTTGTTTGCCTATTTCAAGGGGTCGGTGTTCCCGACGTATCTCTCCATCCCCAAATCGGTGGATGCGCTGCTGATGGTGCTGCTGGGCGGCTTGCAGACGCTGAGCGGCCCTGTCGCAGGCGCCTTCGTGTTTGCCGGGCTGGAGGAGCAGTTGATGCGCATCACGACCTATTGGCGTTTCGGGCTCGGCCTCGTCATCGTGCTGCTCGTGATCGTGTTTCCCAAAGGCCTGGCCGGGGCAACGCTGGCGATGCGCGAGCGCTTCGCCGCAAAGCGTGCATCATGAGCGTGGTGCTTGCCGTCACAGGCCTTTCCAAGGCGTTCGGCGGCGTGCAAGCGGTGGACGATGTGTCATTCGATGTCGCGGCGGGCGAATTGCTGGCGCTGATCGGCCCCAACGGCGCAGGCAAGACCACCTGCTTCAACATGCTCAATGGCCAGTTGAAACCCGATCGCGGCGAGGTTGTGCTGCTGGGGCAGCGCATCACCGGCCTTGCGCCGCGTGTGGTGGCCCGCAAGGGCGTGGGGCGCACCTTTCAGATCACGGCCACTTATGGTTCGATGACCGTGCTGGAAAATGTGCAGACCGCACTTGTGGCCGCAACCAGCGGCGAATGGAACCTGCGCGGACATCTGGGTGATCTCCACCGCGAACAAGCCAGCGCATTGCTGGCCCGCGTCGGCATGACGGATCAGGCGGAGCGCGCCTGCGGCGTGCTGGCTTATGGCGATCTCAAGCGGGTGGAGCTGGCCGTCGCCCTGGCCAATGCACCCAAGCTGCTGCTGATGGATGAGCCGACAGCGGGCATGGCGCCCAGCGAGCGCATCGCGCTGATGGAACTCACCGCTGGCATTGCGCAGGCGCAGGGCATCGCCGTGTTGTTCACGGAGCATGACATGGATGTGGTGTTTGCCCATGCGGACCGCGTGATCGTGCTCGATCGTGGGCGGCTGATCGCAGGCGGCACACCCCATGAGGTGCGCGCCAACAGCCAGGTGCAGGCGGTGTATCTGGGCAGCGGCGCCACTTACGGCGAGGCGCAGGGATGAGCGCCCTCCTCTCGCTGAGCAACGTCAATGCTTTTTACGGGCAGGCGCATATTCTGCGCGACATCAGCTTTTCGTTGAACAGAGGCGAGGTCGCAGCCCTTCTGGGCCGCAACGGCGCGGGCAAATCCACGACGATGAAAGCCATCATGGGCGTGGTGCCACCGGCCAGCGGCGGTGTGCTGTTTGACGGCCATGCCATTGCAGGGCGCGAACCGTTCGAAATCGCGCGGCTGGGGCTGGGCTATGTGCCCGAAGAGCGGCGCATCTTCACCGACCTGACCGTGATGGAAAACCTGAGCGTCGGCACGCGCCCGCCGCGTGCAGGGGCTCCGCGCTGGACACCCGAGGCCCTGTTCGAGATTTTCCCCAATCTCGCCCGCATGAAAGACCGCCCGGGGGGGCAAATGTCCGGCGGAGAACAGCAGATGCTGACCATTGCGCGCACGCTCATGGGCAACCCGAAGCTTGTGCTGCTCGATGAGCCCTCCGAGGGCCTGGCTCCGGTCATTATCGAAGACATGGCCCGAGCCATCGCGCGCCTGCGCGGTGAAGGGCTGAGCGTGCTGCTCAGTGAGCAGAACCTGCATTTCGCCAGCAGCGTGGCGGACCGCGCGATCATCGTGGAAAAAGGCCATGTGCGCTTTGACGGTGCGATGGCGCAGCTGAAGACTGACGCAAGCTTGCGCGACAGATATCTGGCGGTTTGACGAAAGGCCTGTTTGACGAAACGTCGTGGCAGCCCCACATCTAGATGAGACAAGGATAAAATGGAGGAAGCTCATGTCCCGCCTTTCACGCCGCCTCGTGCTGACCGCCGCCGCGCTGCTGGCCACCGCGCCTGCGATGGCGCAATCGACCTTTCCCAACCGGCCCATCGTGCTCGTCGTGCCCTTTGCGGCCGGCGGTTCGACGGATGTGGTCGCGCGCATCGTGGCGCAGAAGATGACCGAGAACATGGGCACCTCGGTGATTGTGGAGAACCGTGCGGGAGCGGGCGGCAATGTGGGGGCCTAATGCGTTGGGGGCCCCCCCCCCCCATTGGAAAACCAACATTAGGGGGACAAAAACCACCACAACCCAAAACCCCAAAAGGGGGAAAAAAAAACCCA
>JANMMT010000106.1:0-42829 GCA_031373545.1 Hyphomicrobiales bacterium | reverse complement strand
TCAAGAAAAATCTGCCTGAGGCAGAGCAGGAGGAGTTTACCTTTCTGCCCAAGCCCTATTCCCTCAAGCAACTGATCGAGGCGGTCAAACAGGTGGCGGGCTAACGCCCCCCGTGGCTCAGACTGCCGCTGTGACCATGATTTCCACATCAAAACCGGGGGCTGCCAGCGCAGGCGACTGAACCGTTGCACGTGCGGGCGTGTTGCCGGGGCTGACCCAGGCATCCCATGCCGCGTTCATGTCCGCGAAACGGGCCATATCCGTCAGCCAGATCTGGGCCGTGATCAGTTTGGATTTGTCGGTGCCTGCCTCTTTGAGCAGGTCATCAATCGCGCTGAGAACATCATTGGTTTGTGCCGTGACATTCTGGCCCTTTGTGCGGTTGGCGACCTGGCCGGCGAGATAAACAACTCCGCCATGAATGACGGCTTGGCTCATGCGCGGGCCAGCATTGATTCGCTTGATGGTCATTGGTATGCTCCCGATTGATTCCATAGGTTAGCGCATAAGAGGCGCGGGAGCGCGCTGCAAGACGCTTTAGGGACAAAAATCATCAAAATAAGAGAACAAGATAGGCAATTATAAGAACAAAATGGTTGCAAAAAAGAACATAACATGACCATATGCCGCCATTGCAGCAGCGCTGTGACTCGGACATAAGGAGCTTCCCAATGGCAACACCCGCTCTCAAGCTTGTGGAAGGAACCCCCGTGGACAAGACAAAGGCGCTCGATGCCGCCCTCAGCCAGATTGAAAGGGCATTTGGCAAAGGTTCGATCATGCGGCTTGGCAAGAACGATCAGCCTGTGGAAATTGAAACTGTCTCGACAGGTTCGCTCGGCCTCGACATTGCCTTGGGCGTGGGTGGATTGCCACGGGGCCGCGTCGTCGAGATTTTTGGGCCGGAAAGTTCAGGCAAGACCACACTGGCCCTGCATACGGTGGCTGAGGGGCAGAAAAAGGGTGGTGTCTGCGCCTTCATTGATGCCGAACACGCGATGGATCCCGTCTACGCCCGCAAACTGGGTGTCAACCTTGGCAATCTGTTGATTTCGCAGCCTGACACGGGCGAGCAGGCGCTCGAGATCTGCGACACGCTCGTGCGTTCGGGCGCGGTTGACATCGTTGTCATCGATTCGGTGGCCGCCCTTGTGCCCAGGGCGGAAATCGAGGGCGAGATGGGCGATGTGCAGCCCGGCTTGCAGGCGCGCCTGATGAGCCAGGCCCTGCGCAAGCTCACGGGCTCGATCAACAAATCCAACTGCATGGTGATTTTCATCAACCAGATCCGCATGAAGATTGGTGTGATGTACGGCTCGCCCGAAACCACTACAGGCGGTAATGCCCTCAAGTTCTACGCCTCCGTACGGCTGGACATCCGGCGCATCGGCGCGATCAAGGAGAAAGAGGAAGTCGTCGGCAACACCACGCGTGTCAAAGTTGTGAAGAACAAGGTGGCACCGCCCTTCAAGCAGGTGGAATTCGACATCATGTATGGAGAAGGCGTCTCCAAGATGGGTGAATTGGTCGATCTGGGCGTCAAGGCCGGAATAGTCGAGAAATCGGGGTCCTGGTTCTCCTACGACTCGATCCGGATCGGTCAAGGACGTGAGAATGCCAAGCAGTTTCTCAAGGCCAATCCCGACATGTCCGCGAAGATCGAGCTGCAGATCCGTCAAAACTCCGGGCTCATTGCCGAGCGTATCCTTGAGACGGGCCCGGCTGAAGAGGATGCAGACGGCGTTGATCCGCTTGCCTGATGGCGCCAACTGGCATGATCTGACACCCATTCTCACATCATCCAACCGAAACAGGCCCAGTCGGGCCTGTTTCCATTTGGCTGATCTGGAGGCTGCGTGTATCCCGGTTTGCGGCATGGGTCGGATCATGGGCATCAAGGGGCGGGTGAAGAGAAGATGAGTGGCGTCAATGAAGTGCGGTCGACGTTTCTGAGTTATTTCGGCCAAGCCGGGCATGAGGTTGTGTCATCCGCATCTCTCGTGCCGAAAAACGACCCGACCTTGATGTTCACCAGCGCTGGGATGGTGCAGTTCAAACAGCTGTTCACCGGGGCTGAAAAGCGATTCTACACCCGGGCGGCGACGGCACAGAAATGCCTGCGGGCCGGCGGCAAGCACAATGATCTCGACAATGTCGGGTATACCGCGCGCCATCACACCTTTTTCGAGATGCTGGGCAATTTTTCGTTCGGTGATTATTTCAAGGCGGATGCGATTGAACTCGCCTGGAATTTGATCACGAAGGACTATGCTCTCCCCAAGGATCGCTTGTCCGTGACGGTTTATCACACGGATGATGAAGCCCGCGCGATCTGGCGCAAAGTGGCCGGTCTTCCGGAAGATCGCATCATATCGATCGATACTTCTGACAATTTCTGGTCCGCTGGGGACACCGGGCCTTGTGGTCCGTGCTCGGAGATCTTCTACGATCACGGTGCGCATATCAGGGGTGGTCCGCCCGGATCTGCCGAGGCGGATGGTGATCGCTTCATCGAGATCTGGAATCTTGTGTTCATGCAGTTCGACCAGCAGGCGGATGGCACGCGCCTCGCTCTGCCCCGTCCCTCCATCGATACGGGCATGGGGCTTGAGCGCATTTCGGCGGTGTTGCAGGGCACGCACGACAATTACGAGACGGACCTCATGCGGGCGCTCATCCGCTCCGTTGCCGACGCCAGCGGCGTTGAGAGTGATGGGCCGCAAAAAGTCAGCCACCGAGTCATTGCAGATCATCTGCGAGCCTCGGCCTTTCTGGTGGCCGATGGCATTTTGCCTTCCAACGAGGGGCGTGGGTACGTGCTCAGGCGCATCATGCGGCGGGGCATGCGGCACGCGCATCTGCTGGGTGCGCGCGATCCGCTGATGCACCGGATTGTGCCAACCCTCGTGCGCGAGATGGGTCAGGCCTATCCCGAACTGGTGCGGGCCGAGGCACTGATTGCCGAAACTTTGAAGCTGGAGGAAAACCGCTTCCGGCGCACGCTCGAACGCGGGTTGTTGCTGCTCGACGACGAAACGGCCGAGCTTGCAACGGGGGGTGTTTTCTCTGGAGAGACGGCCTTCAAGCTGTATGACACATTCGGTTTTCCGCTGGATCTGACTCAGGATGCGCTGCGGGGGCGCGGCATCTCTGTGGATACAGAGGCTTTTGGTGTGGCCATGGCGCGCCAGAAAGCCGAAGCGCGCAAAGCCTGGTCCGGCTCGGGCGAAGCGGCCACGGAGACTTTGTGGTTTGGCTTGAGGGAGCGCGTGGGGCCCAGCGAATTTCTGGGATACGACGCCTTGAAGGCGGAGGGCGTTGCTCTTGCCATCATCGCGGATGGCGCGGAATGCGCGCAACTCATCGCGGGACAATCGGGAGCGCTCATCGTCAATCAGACACCGTTTTACGGCGAATCCGGCGGACAACAGGGCGATGCGGGTGTGATCACCGGCAACGGCATGCGCGTGCGCGTGACAGACACACAGAAAAAACTGGGCGACCTCTTCGTGCATATGGTCACCGTGGAAGAAGGCACGCTTGCGGTTGGGCACCCCCTTGCACTCGCCGTCGATCCCGCACGTCGGGGTGCAATTGCCGCCAATCACTCCGCGACGCATCTGGTTCATGAGGCGCTGCGGCAGGTGCTGGGTGATCACGTGGCGCAGAAGGGCTCGCTTGTAGGACCCGAGCGCCTGCGGTTCGATATTTCGCACGGCAAGCCGATCAGTCTTGATGAGCTTGCTCTGGTGGAAGGCATCGCCAATCGGGTCGTGTTGCAGAATGCACGTGTAGTCACTCGCCTCATGGGCCTGGAGGAAGCCCGTGAATCGGGTGCGCGTGCGCTTTTCGGAGAGAAGTACGGCGATGAAGTTCGCGTGGTGTCGATGGGCCAAAGGGAAGGTCAGGGGGAGGGTCCGGCGCAGGCCTTTTCGATCGAGCTGTGCGGGGGCACGCATGTGGACCAAACTGGCCTGATTGGCCTGATTGCGCTTCAGAGTGACAGCGCCGTCTCGTCCGGCGTGCGCCGCATCGAAGCGCTGACGGGCCAGGCCGCACGTCTTGTCCTGAGAGAGGATTCGCGCCGTCTCGGAGATGTTGCGGCTGCGCTCAAGACTGCGCCGCATGACGCTCTGGCCCGCGTGCAGACGTTGGTGGAGGAGCGCCGCAAGCTGGAGCGGGAGGTGACGGATCTGCGTCGCAAGCTGGCTTTGGCCGGCCCCGCCAAGGAGGGGGGCGGCGATGATACGCGCGTCATTTCAGATACCCCGTTTATGGGCCGCGTGTTGCAAGGCGTCGAAGTCAAAGACCTCAAAGGCATTGTCGATGATGGCAAGACCAAGATCGGGTCCGGTGTTGTGGCTGTTGTCGGAGTCGGCGCGGATGGCAAGGCGGGTGTTGTCGTGGGCGTCACCGCCGATCTGACGGACCGGTTCAGTGCCGTTGAACTGGTGCGTATCGCCTCCGAGGCACTGGGTGGCAAGGGCGGCGGCGGAAGACGGGATCTGGCGCAGGCCGGTGGCCCGAATGGCGGAGCGGCGGACGCGGCGCTGGAAGCCGTGGCGCAGGCGCTTTCCAAAGCCTGAGGGCGTGTGCCGCTCGCGCAAAAAAAAGCCCGGTCTGAGCCGGGCTTTTTGTTGAGATTTGCACGCTTCTAGGCGGCCATGGCCGCTTCGAGATTTTCCGCAATTTTATCGAGAAATCCGGTGGTCGAGAGCCATTTCTGGTCAGCACCCACCAGCAGCGCGAGATCTTTTGTCATGTAACCCTGCTCGACCGTCTGCACGCAGACCAGTTCCAGGGTTGCTGCAAACTTAGCGAGTTCTGCATTGCCGTCGAGTTTCGCACGGTGCGCGAGGCCGCGCGTCCAGGCGAAGATCGACGCGATCGAATTGGTGGAGGTCTGCTTGCCCTTCTGGTGCTCACGATAATGGCGGGTCACGGTGCCATGCGCCGCTTCCGATTCGACGATCTTGCCGTCGGGCGTCAGCAGCACGGAGGTCATCAACCCGAGCGAGCCGAAGCCCTGTGCCACGATGTCCGATTGCACATCGCCATCATAATTCTTGCAAGCCCAGACGTAGCCGCCGGACCATTTGATGGCGGAGGCCACCATGTCATCGATGAGGCGATGCTCGTAAATCAGCCCTAACTTGTCGAAATCCGCCTTGAATTCGGCATCGAACACCTCCTGGAAGATGTCCTTGAATCGGCCATCGTAGGTCTTCAGGATCGTGTTCTTGGTGGAGAGGTATACGGGATACTTGCGGTTCAGGCCGTAGTTGAACGAGGCGCGGGCGAAGTCGCGGATCGAATCATCGAGATTGTACATCGCCATGGCCACGCCGGCGCTGGGGGCCTTGTAGACTTCCTTTTCGATGACCTGGCCGTCCTCGCCGACGAACTTGATTGTCAGCGTGCCCTTCCCGGGAAATTTGAAATCCGTCGCGCGGTACTGATCACCAAAGGCGTGGCGGCCGACCACGATGGGCTGTGTCCAGCCCGGCACAAGACGAGGCACGTTCTTGCAGATGATGGGTTCGCGGAAGATCACACCGCCCAGAATGTTGCGGATGGTCCCGTTGGGGCTCTTCCACATTTCCTTGAGGTTGAACTCCTTTACGCGGGCTTCATCGGGCGTGATGGTGGCGCATTTCACAGCCACGCCGTGGCGTCTGGTGGCCTCGGCCGCCTCGATCGTGACCTTGTCTGCCGTGGCGTCGCGGTTTTCCACCGAGAGATCGTAATAATCCAACTGCAGATCGAGATAGGGAAAGATCAGCTTGTCCTTGATGTATTGCCAGATGATCCGCGTCATCTCGTCCCCGTCCATATCGACGACGGGATTGGCCACCTTGATCTTCTGCATCTGAAATTCCCTTGATCCGAAAGCGCCGACCCCGCGGCACCGTTGAGCGCACTGGCTATAGCAAAGCGAATTGCGCGCGCAAAGCGCCCGCGTGATGGCGGTGGTCAACCGTCGCGCGGGCTGCCTCGCAGCGTAAGCTTGTCCTCAGTTGATCGGCTTGAGGCTGCTCATGATGGCATCGATGTCCTTGCCGTGCTTCTGGCGTTCATCGTCCGAGCCCCACACCGTCAGCATCACCATGCGTTCGTTCCCGGCGGCAAACATGATGAATTCAAGCGTCGTGGGTCCGTTGCTGTCGGTGGTCTCGAACTGGAAGACCGTCGCGGGAATGCCATTGATGGGCGCATCGACCTTCTTGGGCGTCACCATCTTGATGCCGTTTTCCTTCATCCACTTGTCGTTGTTCTTCATCATCGTGTCGACCTTGCTGGCACTGGCGAATTCGACCGAGAAAAAGACATCCTTGCCTGGTGACGTCGCGGAGTAACCGAACTCGATTTCCTCGATCTTCCAGGTATCGGGAATGGTCAGCGTCACGGCCGGATTCTTGTCGGGCACGGCGAAGTTTTTGGCCCATGCGTCATGGCCAACCACGCTGCCTGCGCCGATGGCGATCATCGCAACGAGCGCAAGGCGCTTGAGCAATCCGAATTCTTTGGTCATGTGACTGTCTTCTCCAGTGGGCTGGGGGCTTGTGCGCGCAGCTGCATGCAGAGTTAGCATGCCACTCTTTCGAATATCAACGTCAGGGATCGGTGACATATTTGCATGAGCAATCCCATTGAAGTGAACCGTCCGGCGATCATCCTGGTGCGTCCGCAAATGGGCGAAAACATCGGCATGGCGGCGCGCGCCATGGCCAATTTCGGCCTTGATGATTTGCGCCTCGTGGCCCCCAGAGACGGCTGGGGAGAGGGCACATCGGTCATGCAGGCTGCGCTCGATGCCGCCGTGGGCGCGAGCGGGATCGTTGCGAGAGCTGGTCAGTTCGACACGGTCGAGGCGGCAGTGGGTGATCTGCACAAGGTCTACGCCACCACGGCGCGCGCGCGTGGGCAGGCGAAAGTCGTCTTCAGCGCCGAGGAGGCTGTGGCCGATGCGCGCAAGCTGGAAGCAACGGGGGCGCGCGTGGGCGTGCTGTTCGGGCCTGAGCGCACGGGCCTCGACAACAACGAGGTGGCGCTCGCAGATGCAATCATCTCCTATCCTGTCAATCCTGCGCACCCGTCGCTCAATCTGGCGCAGGCCGTGTCCTTGCTGGCCTATGTGTGGCGCACGGCAGAGGTTGGCAGCGCTGCGCCCTTCGCGCTGGAGCATCTGACACCACCGGCCTCGCGCGCGATGCTGCTCGCCTTCTTCACCGACCTGGAGACGGCGCTGGATGCGGGGGATTACTTCATCCCCGAGGGCAAGCGACCTGTCATGAGCCGCAACCTGCGCAACATTTTCCATCGCTTGGAGTTGAGCGAGGCCGATGTCCGCACGCTGCGCGGCGTGGTCGTGGCCCTGGCAAAAGGGCGGGTGCGCCGGGTGAAGGGGTAAGCGATGCATTGGAGGCCAGCTGATCCGTCTCACTCCCCAATCCCGCCATATTGCGCTAGAATAGCAGCCCGATGACTCGCACCCTCTTCACCCGCCGCACCCTCCTTGCCACGTCTGCCGCCGTCCTGATGGCGGGCACGGCACGCGCCGATGATGCGGATGTACTCGTGATTGGCGCTGGTGCGGCCGGCATTGGCGCGGCGCGGGAACTGAAGCGCCTGGGCAAGCGGGTCATGCTGATCGAAGCGCGGGAGCGCGCCGGTGGACGGGTGTTCACGGATACCTCGCTGGGGCAACCGTTCGACGCTGGTGCGGCTTACATCCACTTTGCCGAAAACAACCCGTGGAATGCGCTGGCGCAGGAGGCCGGCATCGATCCGCAAGGCGGGTATCGGTTGTGGAGCGGATCGCTCGCATACCGCGGCGGTGCGCCGATCTCGGCGGCGGAAGGTGCGAATCGCTGGCAGGCCATGCGGCGTGTGGCCGAAGTCTATGAAGATGTGGAGGAACGCGCCGATCTTTCCATGGCCGAGGCCTGGAAGGGCGAGCCGCAGGAGGTGAAGGATGCGGGCCGCATCCAGGCGCAGATGGCGGCGGGCGACGATCCTGAATGGGTGTCCGTTGCGGACTGGAACCGGCTGGAAAGTGGCGGCAACCGCCTCGTGCCCGGCGGCTACGGCACGCTTGTGGCCCGCACAGCCGAGCCGCTGGAGCCGCGCTACGGCGTGCGTGTGACAGCCATCGATTGGTCCGGCGCAGGCGTCGTTGTCAGCACCGACAAGGGGAATCTGCGTGTGCGCAAGGTGATCTGCACCGTCCCTGTGGGCGTGCTGAAGGCCGGCGGCATTCAGTTCAAGCCCGGCCTGCCCGCCGATCACATCCGCGGCCTCGACGGCCTGCGCATGGGCGCGCTCAGCAAGGTGGCACTGCGGTTCGAGGGTGAAAGATTCGGCTTCAACCCGCACCAGTTCCTCGCCGAAGTGGGTGAGCCGTTGCGGGCCATGACCTTCGAAACCTGGCCGCAGGAGACCGATCTCGTGCTGGCAACGTTCGGCGGTGATTATGCGCGCGGCTTGTCCAAGGGCGGCGACGCGGCGGCGGTGGACCATGCTCTTGAGCGTTTCATCAAGATCGTGGGCGCGGATGCGCGAAAGGCTTTTCGCGGCGGCACCTTTTCCAATTGGGTCGCGGACCCATTCAGCCTGGGTGCCTACGCTGTCGTCAGGCCGGGGCGGATACGGGCGCGCGAATACCTTGGCCGGCCTGTGGCGGAGAAGCTCTGGTTCGCGGGGGAGGCAACAGCTGGCATCTATTCCATGACGGCGGGAGGGGCCTACATCGCTGGGCGAAACGCGGCCCGCGAGGTTTCGGCCAAGCTTTCGACCGGCAGCCTGCGCTGAACGCCGGTGCAGCCGCCGATCATCCTGGTGTTCGACTCGGGCGTCGGCGGGCTCACCGTCTACCGCGAAGTCGCACAGCTGCTGCCCGGCGCGCAGTATGTCTACCTCGCCGATGACGCGGCTTTTCCCTACGGTCGCTTCATGCCTGCGGAGCTTGCGCGCCGCGTGATCGAGGTTCTGGGCGCGGCCATCGCACGTTTTTCACCCGATCTCGTGGTCGTGGCCTGCAACACCGCATCCACCGTGGCCATGCCAGCCTTGCGCGCGGCTTATGCCATTCCCTTCGTCGGCACGGTGCCCGCCGTCAAGCCGGCTGCCGCGCTGTCGCGCAGCAAGGTGATTGCTGTGCTGGGCACGCCGGGTACGGTCAGCCGCGAATACACCCACGATCTCATCATTCAACACGCCGCGGAATGCCGTGTCAGTCTCGTGGGTGCGCCCGGATTGGCCGCGCTGGCCGAGCGACACTGGCGCGGCGCTCCTGTGGCCGATGCGGATGTTCTTGCGCAGATCGCGCCGTGTTTTGTCACCAAGCCCGCTTCTGCCACGACAGACGCCGCACGCACCGATGTTGTCGTGCTGGCCTGCACGCACTATCCGCTGTTGCTGGATGTCTACCGCCGCATTGCACCCCGGGATGTGACGTATCTTGATCCGGCGCCCGCCATTGCGCGCCGCGTGATGGATTTGCTGGGTGCGCGTGCGGCGACGGGAGCCATTTCGCGTCGCGCGGCGTATTTCACCAGCGGTGACGCGCCTGATGCGGCGCTTTCAGGGGCCTTGGCAAACGAAGGCTTCTCGGGCCTGCATGAGAGCATGTTTCGCGTGCCGTTCCCGCCGCAGGATGTCTGACTATGCAGAGCCAGGGTTGACTTATTGGGTCATTTCCCGTCTATCCCGCGCTGCTGCGGAAAGACCAAAGGTTGTTTTCTCAGTTCCAACGCACCCGTGGCCGTGGTTCGCATCACAGCCTGTCAGGAGCCGCAAGGTTCCAGAGGAGGGCGCGTTCCTCACCGGCTGACGGCGACGTCAGCCATTCACTTTCGTTCTCAAGAGGAACAGCGATGACAAAGCGCGCCGAATCCAAGTACAAAATCGACCGCCGCATGGGCGAAAATATCTGGGGTCGTGCCAAATCCCCGGTCAATCGCCGCGAATATGGCCCAGGCCAGCACGGTCAACGCCGCAAGGGCAAGCTTTCCGACTTCGGTGTGCAGCTCAAGGCCAAGCAGAAGCTCAAGGGTTATTACGGTTCCATTTCCGAGAAACAGTTTCGCAGCTACTACCATGAAGCCGTGCGTCAACGCGGTGATGCGGGCGAGAACCTGATTGGCCTGCTGGAAACACGCCTCGATGCGGTCGTCTATCGCTCCAAGTTCGTGGCCACGGTGTTCGCGGCGCGTCAGTTCGTCAACCATGGCCATGTCCAGGTCAACGGGCGGAAGGTGAACATCGCCTCCTATCAGGTGAAGCCAGGCGATGTGGTGTCGGTCAAGGACACCTCCAAGCAGCTCGAATTCGTGGTTGTCGCCTCCCAGCTCGCCGAGCGCGATGTGCCTGATTACGTCGAAGTCGATCACACGAAGATGACGGCACGTCTGGCGCGCCGTCCAACTCTTTCCGAGGTTCCCTACGCCACGCAGATGGAACCCAACCTCGTGGTGGAATTCTACTCGCGCTGAATCTGCTGCTATACTCTGCAAAAAAGCCGCCTCCGGGTGGCTTTTTCACGCTCTGCTGCACTTTATTATCAGGTGGTTTACTCTCTTTGCGCATGGTGAACGGGTTCTCAATCCGGATACACTATGGCCGAAATGACATCCGAGCAAATTCTGACGCATGCGGCGCGCCTGATGGTCTATGGGCTGGACGAGGCTCGCATTGCCTCCGCACTGAGCCAGTTTTCCGGTGACATGCCTGCGGCAATCAAGATCGGGGTCGAGAGCTTCCTCAAACAAATCGTCAAGACGCCCGTGGTCGGTGCGTCCTTCGCCGCCAATCGCACTGCGGTTTCCATCCTTCTAACGGTCCATTTCACGCGGCTTCTGACCGATTGGCGCGCCGATCTGCATGAGGAACGCAACCACGAATCTGTGGATCACCTGCGTGTTCTGGGCGCGGACATGCGGGCGCTTTATGCTGTGGCCAGCCACATCTATGAAGCGATCGTTTCAAGCAGGGCATCCCGCCTGGGTTTCGTCTCGAAATCCGTGCTTTCTGCTCTCGCTGGCGTGCAGCGCCTGTTGGCGTTTGATGCTGCAACTGCCTTGGCGGCGGCCCAGATCAATGCTGTCAGGATGGCCGAGGGCCGCACCGCAGTGATCCTGGAAGAGATCGAGAAGTTTCGCACCGGGGCCAGCCATTTCTCGCTGGAACTGGCCGAGGCTTCCGATGCCGTCGATCAATCAGTAATGGGTGTACAGGATGCCTCGAACCAAGCGCTTGACAAAAGCAGCAGGGCCGCCAGCGCAGCCGAGCAGGGCAATAACAATCTGACCGCGTCGGCGACCAGCACCGAAGAACTGTCCATGGCGACCGGCGAGTTGTCGCGCCGCACCCAGAGCGCGCGGGCGGCCGTGAGCGATGCCGAGCAAGCTGTGATGGCGGCGCGCGGCTCGATTGCCGATCTGCAAACCGCCGCCGACAAGATCGGCTCCATCGTCGGATTGATCAGCTCGATTGCCGAGCAGACCAATCTTCTGGCCCTTAATGCCACAATCGAGGCCGCGCGCGCCGGCGATGCTGGACGCGGCTTCGCGGTTGTCGCGCAGGAGGTGAAGGCTCTTGCCAGCCAGACCACGCGCGCCACACAGGACATCATCGCCCAAATCGCCGCCGTGCAGGACGGCACCGCCCGTTCCGTGAACGAGATCAGCTCCATCGGCGTCGCCATGGAGACGCTCAGCCACAATGCCAGTGAAGTGGCAGGCGCCGTCGACCAGCAGAATGCGCTGACCGAGGAACTCGCACGCAGCCTGCATGAAACCGTGGTCGAGGTGATGGCTGCAGGCGAAGGTTACGAGGGCGCAGCACAGCTCATGCAGACCACGAACCAAAATATTGGAGTCCTGCGCACAACCGTCGAGCGCATGCGCGCGATCAGCGAGGGGCTGGGCCGCGATGTCGAATCGTTCGTGTCTGCGGTCAAGGCGGCTTGATCACAATTTTCCCATGAAGCCTGCAAAGCTCATCAGCCCCTCGGGCCAGGGACCATGCCCTGAATCCGTATTGATGTGGCCCGACTCGCCGGCATTGAGAATATCCGCACCCCAGGCCGCCGCCCACTCCTCCGCCTCGATCAGCGGGCAATAAGGATCATTGCTGCTGGCCACGAGCACTGATTTGAAGGGCAGGGGCGCACGCGGGACACGGGCAAAACGCAAATCGATGCTGGCGATATCGAGCAACGAACCCTCACTTGGCGGGCAGACAAGCACCGCCCCGACGACTTGTTTCCCCAGCGCAGGCGCCGCATGCACCACACACAGCGACCCCAACGAATGCGCGACGAGAACGACCGGTTTTGTGGCGATGTGGACCGCGCTCACCAGTGCCTCGGTCCACTCCGTCAGCATGGGTTGTTCCCAATCAGGCATTTCCACACGCCGTGCGGTGGACAGGCGCTGCTGCCAGCGGCTCTGCCAGTGGTCCGGGCCAGAGTTCTGATAGCCCGGCACAAACAGGATATCGCAATCGGATGTGCGCATCATGGCTCCGTATGAAATTGTTATGCGAAGCATGCTGTGACTGCGCGCTGCAGCGCAAGGGCAATTCCCAAGTCATTCCGAGGCAATGCCCCGGTCAACGTCCTGGTCTAGTCCTGTTCGACCCGCACCCAGCCTTCCGGCGTGAGTCGTTCCTGCGGCAGGAAACGCGCCTTGTATTCCATCTTGCGCGATCCCGCGACCCAATAGCCGAGGTAGAGATACTTCAGGCCCATCGCCTTGGCACGGGCGATGTGATCGAGAATCATGAATGTGCCGGGCGAGTTGTCCTCTATATCCGGTTCGAAAAACGAGTAGACCATGGAAATGCCATCGCTCAGCACGTCTGTCAGGCAGGCCGCCTGAAGGGGGGCGTTGCTGCGCCCTGTGATGGCCGTGTCGGCATCACGCTTGCGATACTCGACCAGCATGGTCTCGACATGGCTGTCCTCCACCATCATCGCGAAATCGAGAACGGTCATGTCGGCCATGCCGCCGGTGCCATGGCGCACATCGAGATAGCCGCGAAACAACGCATATTGCTCGGAGGTCGGTTTGTTCAGCTTCACTTCTGACAGAAGGCCCGCGTTGCGGCGCAGCACGCGGCGCATGTTTGACGTGGGGCGGAAATCATCCACCACGACGCGCACCGAAATGCAGGCGCGGCAGTTTTCACAAGCCGGGCGGTAGGCGATGGTCTGGCTGCGGCGGAACCCGCCCTGGGTCAGCACATTGTTCAGCTCTTTGGCGCGCTTGCCCACGAGGTGGGTAAACACCTTGCGCTCCACCTGGCCCGGCAGATAGGGGCACGCCGTCGGCGAGGTGAGGTAGAACTGGGGTGTGTCGCGCGGAATTTGGCTCAATCGGCGGTGGCCTGCTTGCTTGTGCTGCGTCGGGTTGAAACATAGCATTCTGCGGCTCTGCTGCAATGGCTGGAGCGCTTCACGCCAAGGATTTCATGATGAGGACGCAGAACATCAGCCAACGCCCGCTCATTCTCGCCAATGCTGCGGTCGTGGATGGCAGCGCGGATGAACCTTTGAGCGACATGCATGTGCTGCTGGAGGCGGGACGCATCACAGCGGTGGAGTCGCAACCCATGCGCGATGCGCGGGCGCGCACCATTGACCTCAAGGGCCGCACGCTGATGCCCGGCCTCATGGATTGCCATGTGCATGTGGTGGCTGCGCTGACCAACCTTGGCCAGAATGCCCTGCTGCCGGATGCTTATGTGGCCGCGCGCGCAGGTGAGATCATGCGCGGGATGCTGTTGCGGGGTTTCACCACCGTGCGCGATGTCGCCGGGGCCGACATTGGCCTCAAGATGGCGGTGGACGAGGGCTTGATCCTGGGACCGCGCCTCGTCATCTGCGGCAAGGCCCTGTCACAGACCAATGGCCACGGCGATATGCGCGGGCGCTTCGATAACCGCGACACGGCCTGGCTGGAGCGCAGGCTGGGCGCGCTGGGCCGCATTGTCGATGGGGTGGATGCCTGCCGCAAGGCGGTGCGCGAGGAGATCAAGGCGGGCGCCAGTTTCATCAAGGTCATGGCCAATGGCGGTGTGGCCTCACCGACAGATCCTATTCAATTCCTGGGCTTCTCGCGCGATGAACTGACGGCCATTGTTGATGAGGCGCGCAATGCGCAGACCTATGTCTCCGCGCATCTCTACACCGATGAGGCCATCCGCCGTGCGGTCGAATGCGGTGTGCTCTCTGTGGAGCACGCCAATCTGGTGCAGCCCGCCACGGCGGAACTGATGGCCGCGCGCGGGGCCTGGGCCGTGCCGACGCTTGTGGTTTACGAGGCGCTGGCCAATGAAGGCGCAAGCCTTGGCCTGCCTGCGGACTCAGTGGCCAAGATCGAGATGGTGCGCAGCGGCGGGATGAACGCGTTGGGATACCTGCATGAGGCTGGCGTGTTGCTTGGCTACGGCTCGGACCTGATCGGCACGGCCATGCACCGGCACCAGAGCGAGGAGTTCGTGATCCGCTCCCGCATCATGACGCCGCGCGAGGTCATCCGCCACGCCACGGTCAATGCGGCGCAGATCTGCGGCATGGCCGGGGAGATTGGCGTGATCGCACCTGGCGCGCGGGGCGATCTGATCGTTGTGGATGGCAACCCGCTCAAAGACATCACCTTGCTCACAGGGCAGGGGCGTCATATGCCGCTGATTCTGAAAGACGGCGTGATCGTCAAAGGCCGGGGTGCCGGGGCGCGGCGTTAGCCCTGTTGCGATTGCGTGCTTGATCTGTTGCCACCGGCACGCGCATTGAAAGGACAATGGTTAGGATTGGTTCACCATGAAGGTCCTCATCGCAGGTGCGGGCGTAGGCGGGCTGACGCTGGCATTGATGCTGCAGCGCCGGGGCATTCATGCTGAATTGTTCGAGCAAGCCACCGAGGTGCGCGAGCTGGGCGTGGGCATCAACACGCTGCCCCACGCCATCCGCGAACTGGCGGAACTCGGGCTGTTGCCCGCGCTGGACCGCGTGGGCATCCGCACCACGTCACTGGCGTACATGAACCGCTTTGGGCAGACGATCTGGCAGGAGCCGCGCGGGCTGGATGCCGGCTTCGATGTGCCGCAGTTTTCAATCCATCGCGGGCGGCTGCAAGGCGTGATCCATCAAGCCGTGCGGGCGGAACTGGGCGAAAGCCGCATCCACACAGGCTGCCGCCTTGATTCTTTCATGCAGGATGAAAGCGGCGTGCGCGCCTATTTCTTCAACCGCGAGGGGCGCCATGTGCGCACGGCCGAGGGGGATGTGCTGGTGGGGGCCGATGGCATTCACAGCGTGGTTCGGGCGCAGTATGTGCCGAACGAGGGGCCGCCCGCCTGGAACGGCATCATGCTGTGGCGCGGCGCGGCCGACTGGCCGCAATTCATGGATGGGCGATCGATGATCATCGCGGGCGGAATGGCGGCCAAAGCTGTGCTTTATCCGATTGCGCCCGGCCTGCGGGAGGGCACCCGCCTGACCAATTGGGCGATTGCGGTGAAGCTGGGGGATGGCAGCGTGCCGCCGCCGCGCCGGGAGGATTGGTCACGGCCTGGGCGGCTCGAGGATGTCATGCCGCATGTACAGCGCTTTGAGGTGAACGAGGTCGATGTGAAGGCGCTGATCCTGGCGACGCCGGAGTTCTGGGAATATCCGATGTGCGACCGCGATCCGCTGGCGCGCTGGAGCCATGGGCGCGTCACTGTGCTGGGCGATGCCGCGCATCCGATGTACCCGGTCGGCTCCAATGGGGCGAGCCAGGCGATCCTCGATGCGCGCTGTCTGGCAGACAGGTTGGCGGACGGTGAAAGTCCGCAGGGCGCGCTCTTCGCCTATGATCAGGAACGCCTGCCCGCGACGGCGCAGATCGTCCGCCTCAACCGTGCGGGTGGCCCCGAGGGTGTGATCGATGCAGTCGAGGCGCTGGCCCCGGATGGCTTTGAAAATATCGATGCGGTGTTGCCGGTTGAGGCACGCCAAAGCATCGTGCGGGGATATGCCCGTGCTGCCGGGTTCACGCAGGCGAAAGTGAATGCCACGCGGGCTGCCTGATTGCGGCCCTTCATGCAAATTCATCAATCCCGCATTTTGGACTTGGTTGCATTAATGCAATCCAGTATGCAGTGGGTGCGGTATTTGAATAGTGGAGGGGTTTTACATGTCTTCGAGCATTGGTAAAGTTTCAAGCGGCAGCGGCGGTCAATCCGGCGTCGGTGGCTTCATGAATTCGTTTCTCTCGGCCATGTCGGATGGCAAGATCGACGGCGCAGAAGGCAAGTCCTTGATGGACATGGCCAAGGGCGCAATCGACCAAAATGGCGGCAAGGAAGCCGGTGGCAAAGATGCAGCGGGCCAATCGGGTGGATGCCAGGGTGGGTCGGCCGGTGCCGACAAGGGCCTGGAGCAGGACATCATGAAAGAGTTCCTCAAGGCCATGGAAGATGGCGAGATCGACGACAAGGAAATGGAAAAACTGAAGGGCCTCGTGGCCAAGGGCGCCGAGCAGGCTGACAGCAGCAGCGCAGCCTCTGCCTGATTCCGGATGAATGCTGAAAACGAAACCCGCCAGATCAGACTGGCGGGTTTTTTCATTCAAGTCCTCAGCAAACCCTCAAGCTGGCGGGGGCAAGAACATCACCTCATGCTTGGCTGAAAGGGCGACCACGGCGTCAGGTGCCTGGTCCTTCAAAGCATGAATGCCCCAGAACAGATCGTAGAGCTTGCGTGTGGGCGTAACCCAGAACAGGCTTTTCACGGTCTGGTCGGACTTGTTGAATAGCGCGTGTGCAAGCCCCATCGGCAGCCGGATCAAGTCACCTGTCGTCGCCACGAACTCGCGCCCGTCGAGCATGACATCCAGCCGTCCCTCCAGAAGATAGACATACTCATCCTGCGTGGGGTGAATATGCGGCGGCACGAAGGTGCCCGCCGGCAGCGTCGCGTGCCAGCTGAAACTCTGGTCGGACAGCTGCTTGGGCACGTAAGTCTGACCCAGGATGTTCCAGCTGATGCCGTCCATGCCTGTGTTGGCTTTGGAGATGCCGGGGGACTCCGCTTTCATTTTTGGTTCCGCTTTCCAATTGCTTCCGCTTTTGTCTCCACTGCTGTCACAGAGGGCTGGAGTTCAGCGCATTGCGCAATCCTTGGCATAGACATCGACGTAGCTGGTGAAGACTTTCGACACGATCTCGGTCTGATACTTGCCGTCCGCGCGCTTGGCGGCCTTGGTCAGGTAGAAATCCTGCACGGGATAGTTGTTGACGCCAAACTTGAAATCGCCGCGCAAGGATTTGAACTCTGCCTTCTTCATGGCGGCGCGCAATGCGTCCTTGTTGTCGGTCTTGCCGCCTGTCGCTTTCATGGCGCTGTCGATGACCTGCGCGGCATCATAGGCCTGCATGGCGTAGGAGCCGGGCACATAGCCATATTCCTTTTCGAATGCCGCGACGAAGGCCTTGTTCTGCGGGTTGTCGAGGTTGGGGGCCCAGCTACCGGCACCAAAGAAGCCCAAAGCCGCATCCTGCTGCGCCGGAAGCGTGGATTCATCCACCGTGAACGCCGAAAGGAACGGAATGGCCTGCAACCCCGCCTGACGGTACTGGCGCACGAGGTTCACGCCCATGCCACCGGGCATGAAGGTGAAAATCGCGTCGGGTTTCATGGAGGCGATGCGGGCGAGTTCCGCCGAGAAATCGAGCTGTCCCAGCTGGGTGTAGACCTCATCCACCACCTCGCCCTTGAAGTGGCGCTTGAAGCCCTCAAGCGAGTCTTTGCCCGCCTGATAGTTGGGAGCCATGATGAAGACCTTCTTGTAGCCCGCATCCTGCGCATGCTTGCCCAGCACCTCGTGCACCTGGTCGTTCTGATAAGAGGTCACGAAGAAATTGGTGTTGCAGGCACGGCCCGCAAAATTGGAAGTGCCCGCGTTGGGGCTGATCAGGATGGCGCGGCTGTCCGTGACGGGCTTGTGGATCGCCTGCAACACGTTGGAGAAGATGGGCCCCACCACGAAATCCACATTGTCGCGCTCGATCAGTGCGCGCACTTTGGTGATGGCCACATCGGGTTTGAGCTCATCATCGGTGACTGTGACTTCTGCTTGGGCGGGCCCAAGCTTGCCGCCGGCCTGTTTGACGAAGAGATTAAATCCATCGCGCGCATGTTGCCCCAGAACGGCGGAGGGGCCCGACAGCGTGACCATGACACCCACCTTCACCTTGTCCTGTGCGAGGGAAGATGTGATCGAAAGCGCTGCCATGGCTGCGCCCGCGAGCAATGTCTTGATGGTCATGTCTAACCTCCGTCGGGGCGCACCCCATGCAAAATTGTAACTGTCTGAATTCAGACCACTTCACGGTTCTGCGCAAGCGTCTGTTGGAATTATTTCAGGCATGAAACAAATTCGGCCAGCCGCGCTGTCAAAGGGCTGTGCATTTCAGCCAATCCATCGATCACCGTGAAGTGGTTGGCTCCCGGCACTGGAACATAGCACGTGGCATTGCCTGCAGCGCTCCAGACGGCCGCCAGGCCCTGGCTCTGGCGGTGGTATTCAGCGCTTTCATCCCCGCCGACCCAGGCATCGAACATCAGCCCCTGCGGCGGCATCCACAGCCGGGGGGAGAGCGCCCGCGCGCCGGCGATGTCGAGGCCCAGCTTGGCATTGATGCTGGTGGGCACCAGCGGCTCCAGTTCGAACAGACCGGAGATGGCCAACCCTGCGGGCACGACATGCGCGGGGTAGGCGGGGTTGATCGCTTCCCAATCCGTGGCCGCAAGACAAGCCGCGAGATGTCCGCCTGCCGAATGCCCTGCCACCACAACGGGCTGGTTGGTGAGGCGAAACAGCCGCTCGGTGGCGCGAATCAACTGTTCGGTGATCGCCCCCAAGGTCACATCCGGACACAGGTCATAGCCTGCGATGGCAACGCGGATGCCCCGCGCGTTCAAGCCCCGCGCCATATGGCTGAAGAAACTGGGCGCAAGCCCTTGCCAGTAGCCGCCGTGGATGAACAGCATGACAGGGCCGTGATCGGGCGCGGCGGGTGAGAATAGATCCAGCGTCTGGCGCGGGCTGTCCCCATAAGGCACGAGCGCGTGCGTGGCAGGCGTTGTTTGATCGCGGTAAGCCTGCGCATCGCGTGCCCAGCCCGCAAGGATCGCGGGATGCTCGGGCACACGGGCCCGGTTATTGTACTCCGCTTCCAGATCGATGGTTGGCATGGTGGCTCTTTGCCCTGCTTCTTGAGTGACTTGGGTCCGTCATCTGTGACCTCTCATCCAAGATGTGAAGTCCTCCAGTCAGGCGGATCACATTATGATTCAGTTTCATCCGCCCGCCAACCATACAGCCAGGCATAGCGCTGGCGCATCCCTTCGGCACCAAGCTGCCCCATGCGCCAATCGCGCAGATAAGCCAGCGGCTGAGGCAGGTGATAGGTGAAGGCGTTGGCGCGTGCAGCCTTGAACACGCGCGTGACGCGCGGGGCGCGCTGGGCGGCGTAGGCCTTGAGGCCCGCCCGCATGCGTTCGGGTGTGGCTTCGGCCGGGGGCGGCAGATTGCGTGCCAGAACTTCGGCATCCTCGATCGCCATGGCTGCGCCCTGTGCCAGAAACGGCAGGAGGGGGTGCGCGGCGTCGCCGACCAATGCGCCGAGCCCCTTGGCCATGTAGGGTGAGGGAAACCGATCCAACAGCGTCCAGACCTTCCAGTCTGGTGCCGCGTGCATGAGCGCGCGCAAAGGTTCCGCCGCCGTGGCGATCAGCGCATCCAGCTCGGCCGGATGGCCCTCGCGCGCCCATCCATCGGCAACCGCCTGGCTTCGACGGATGACAACAAGGTTGATGCCGCGCGCGCCGGCCACCGGGTAATGCACGGCGTGGCTGTCTCGTCCCAGCCAGAGGTTCGTGGTGGCTTTGGCTGCGAAATCCGCCACGGACCCTGCGGGCAACACGCTCCGCCATGCTTCCCAACCGGGGCGATCCAGATCGCGCGCATCCCCCAGCAAGCGACGGGTCATGGAGCGTTGGCCATCGGCGCCTATCAAGCAAAGCGCATGCATATCAATGCTTTCACCCGCCGATTGAAAGCGCAGATTCACATGCGTGGGTATTTCAATCAGGCGCTCCAGCGCCGATCCGGTTTTCAGGGTGATGCCGGGCAAGCGAGCGGCTGCCGATCTGAGCGCGTTGTGCAGATCAGCCCGCATCGTCACCCAGAACGGCGCATCCTCTGACACGAATGGCATCCGGGCAAAGGCACGCGGCTCGCCCCAACGGCGGATCACCAGCTCAGTGGGGGCGACCGCCTGGCGGGCCAGCTCGGGCCCAAGACCCCAGCGCAGCAGGATATGGCTGGCATTGGGAGACAGTTGGAGCCCGGCTCCCGCCTCCTGCGCCTCTTCGCGCTTCTCGCAGACCACAACCGCATATCCGCGCCTGGCCAGTGCGATGGCGGCGCTCAGGCCCGCGATTCCGCCGCCCGCTATGACGATGGGCAGTGGCGCGCTCAGGCGGCCTTGCCTGAAATGTCGGCCTGGATGGCGGCGCAACCGGGCGGGAGCGTGTCATCGCCGTGTAATGCGGGATCGTGTTTGTACAGCGTCGAGCAATAGGGGCAGATGATCTCGCCCGCCTTGCCCATGTCAAGGAAGACATGGGGGTGATCGAACGGTGGTTTTGCGCCAATGCACATGAACTCTTTCGCGCCGACATGGATCACGGTTGCGCCCTGATCGTTCTGGAAATGCGGAACACTGCCACCGGCCATGCGGGAACCCCTTTGACTCGCTCTGTCGTTCTTTTAGGCGCGCTGCCTGTCAAACGAAAGAGGCCAAGCAACAGCGTTGTCGGAATCGCATGCGCGCATTAATCCAAAGTCATGCAGCATTTCAGCCACGACGGCATCGACCTCGCCTACATCGACCTGCCTCCTACAGGGGTGGATCGCGGCGAGCCGATCCTGTTGATCCACGGATTTGCCTCGAACCATGCGGTCAACTGGGTGCAGACGCACTGGACCCGCACGCTCACCCATGCGGGGCGGCGCGTGATTGCACTCGACAATCGCGGGCATGGGCAAAGCGGCAAGCTCTATGATGCAACAGCCTATGCCACCGGCAGAATGGCGGGAGATGCGGCGGCGCTGCTGGACCATCTCGGCATCGCCCACGCCGATGTGATGGGTTATTCCATGGGCGCGCGCATCACGGCGTTTCTCGCCCTCGGGCGGCCTGATCTGGTGCGTTCCGTGGTGCTGGGCGGCCTTGGCATCCGCCTCATACAGGGCGCGGGACTCCCAACAGGCATTGGCGAGGCGCTGGAGGCACCATCGCTGGCCGATGTGACCGATCCCATGGGCCGCATGTTCCGCGCTTTTGCCGAGCAGACCGGCAGTGACCTGAAAGCGCTGGCGGCCTGCATTCGCGGCTCGCGGCAGACGTTGAAGCCCGCAGGCGCGGCGGAAATATCCTGTCCGGTGCTTGTTTGCGTGGGGACAAATGACCCCATAGCCGGTGATCCGCATGCGCTGGCCGCGTTGTTTCCTCAAGGGGCGGCCTTCGATATCGCGGGTCGCGACCACAACCTCGCAGTCGGCGACAAGAGCTACAAGCAGGCGGTGCTGGCGTTTCTGGAGGTCCGCGCGTGAAGCCGTTGACCCTGCGCGTCGCTGTTGCCGCTGATATGACCCTCACGGGCGATGTCATCGGCGAGGCAGGCCCGTTGGTGCTCCTGCTGCACGGCGGAGGTCAGACGCGCCATTCCTGGCGCAAGACAGCCGCAACGCTGGCCAAAGCGGGCTACCGCGCCTTGCCGTTCGATCAGCGCGGGCATGGGGACAGCAATTGCGCGGCAGATCAGCGCTATACTTTCTTCGACTACGGGGCGGATGCACGCGCGCTGGGCCATGCGCTGCAAGCGCAGTTTGATGCGCCTGTTGCGGTGGTCGGCGGCTCGCTGGGCGGGCTGGCAGGGTTGTTGGCGACATCGCCTGCCAGCACCAATCCGTTCTCTGCCCTCGTGCTGGTGGATGTCACACCGCGTATGGATCCGGGCGGGGTCGCCGCCGTGCAGGGCTTCATGCGCGAAAAGGCGCGCGCGGGCTTTGCCAGCATCGCCGAGGCCGCCGATGCCGTTGCGGCTTATCTGCCGCACCGTCCCAAGCCCCGTTCGCACGCGGGCCTTGCGCGCAATCTGGTGCAGCGCGCCGATGGCCGCTGGTATTGGCACTGGGATCCGGCGTTTCTCGATGGGCCGCACCCCATTGGCGCGGATGCCGCGCGTGTGGAGCAGGCCGGCCTTGCAGCGGCGCGCGGGCTGACAATTCCGACGCTGCTGGTGCGCGGCGGAGCGAGCGAACTGGTGCGGCCCGAGCATGCGGCGGAGTTTCTGGAAGCGGCACCGGGCGCGGAATTCACGGATGTCGCGGAAGCGCGCCATATGGTGGCGGGCGACAGCAACGCAGCATTCTCGAGCGCCGTCGTGGATTTTCTCAAACGCCGATTTGCCGCCTGATCACTTCTTCAAGAATACGTAATCCGTTGCATAAGCGACGCTCCTGGTGGCGCCCGCCGTCAGGCAGGTGCCTTCCAACTGCCCGCCTTTGGTGTTGATGCGCTGGATTGTCGTTGCCTCGCTCAGTGCGCCTTGCCCCTTGCGGGCGCTGATCTCCAGCTTGAGCAGGGGAATGTCCGAAGGCTGATTGCCGGGCGCGCGGCCCGCGACCTTGCCCTGCACAATGCCGCCGTCCGTCAGCTCCCAATGCGGCCCGGCGTAGTGGCGGCCAACGGTTTTGCCATCTTGAATCAGCGTGGCGATCGGTTCGCGGAAGGTCCAGGCCAGTTTGCCTGCGGCATCTGCTTTGCAATCATAAATCTGCGCGCCTTCGGCAAAGAGCGTCATGAGCACCTTCTCTCCCGGTGCGGCAATGCTCTCAGGCAGGCTTTGCGCCTGCGCGGCGTTGCTCAGCAACAGGGCAGCAAAAGCAAGACGTATCAGCATGGCAGTTCATCTCCCGGTGATAAGAGAGTGTGCCTTCAGGCGACGCACGGCGCAATACAGCGTGGCCGCTATAAAACCGCGCGCGCCCGCTTTCCTTCGCCACAAGGGCACGTCATAAAGCTGCGCAATAAAATGTCGCTTGCGCTGTGATCGCAAAACGATTTCCAGGAGTCGTGCCTTGTCCACCATCAAATCGAAGATCGACACGGCCTCGCCGGAGTTTGCCGCCAACCGGGCAGCCTGGGACGCGCTTGAGGGCGAGTTGCACGCGCGGCGCGCGGCTGCGGCGCTGGGCGGCAACGAGAAGGCGCGGGCCCGTCACACCGCACGCGGGAAGCTGCTGCCGCGTGAGCGCGTGATGCGCCTGCTCGACCCCGGCGCGCCGTTTCTGGAAATCGGTTCGCTCGCGGCCTTTGGCATGTACGACGACGACATTCACGGTGCGGGCATGATCGCGGGCATAGGCCGGGTTGCGGGCCGCGAGGTGATGATTGTCGCCAATGATGCCACGATCAAGGGCGGCACCTACTATCCCATGACCGTGAAGAAGCACCTGCGCGCCCATGAAATTGCCGGGGAAAACCGCTTGCCCTGCGTGTATCTCGTGGACAGCGGCGGGGCGAACCTGCCGCACCAGACGGAGGTTTTCCCCGACCGCGACCATTTCGGGCGCATCTTCTACAACCAGGCCAACCTCTCAGGCCAGGGCATCGCGCAAATCGCCGTCGTGATGGGTTCATGCACGGCAGGGGGCGCGTATGTGCCGGCCATGTCCGATGAAACGGTGATTGTGCGGAACCAAGGTACGATTTTTCTGGGCGGTCCTCCGCTGGTCAAGGCCGCCACGGGCGAGGTGGTGACAGCTGAGGATCTTGGCGGTGGCGATGTGCACACGCGCATCTCGGGCGTGGCGGATCATCTGGCCAGCGATGATGTGCATGCGCTTGCCATCGCGCGGCGCATCGTGGGCAACCTCAACACGGTGAAAAGCATCGACATTGCGCTGAGCACACCACAAGAGCCGCTGTACGATGCGGCAGAGCTGAACGGCGTGGTGCCGACGGACCTCAAGCACCAATACGACATCCGCGAGGTGATCGCCCGGCTGGTGGATGGCTCCGCGTTCGACGAGTTCAAGGCGCTCTATGGCAAGACTCTGATCACGGGTTTTGCGCGCCTGCACGGCATCCCCATCGGCATTGTGGCCAACAACGGCATCCTGTTTTCGGAATCGGCGCAGAAGGGCGCACATTTCGTGGAATTGTGCTGCCAGCGACGCATTCCGCTGCTGTTCCTGCAGAACATCTCCGGCTTCATGGTGGGCCGCCAATACGAAAGCGGCGGCATCGCCAAGGACGGCGCGAAACTCGTGACAGCGGTCGCCTCGGCGCGTGTGCCCAAGATCACGCTGCTGGTGGGCGGCAGCTTTGGCGCAGGCAACTACGGCATGTGCGGGCGGGCCTATTCACCCCGCTTCTTGTTCTCATGGCCCAACAGCCGCATCTCCGTGATGGGCGGCGAACAAGCCGCCTCTGTGCTTGCCACCGTGCGGCGCGACAACATTGAGGGTGAAGGCAAGGCCTGGAGCGCGGAGGAGGAAGCCGCCTTCAAAGCGCCGATCAAGGCAAAGTACGAGGAGGAGGGGTCTCCGTATTACGCCACCGCGCGCCTGTGGGATGACGGCATCATCCTGCCCTCGGAGACCCGCCGCGTGCTGGCGCTGGCATTTTCCGCGTGCCTCAATGCGCCGGTGGAAGAAACGAAGTTTGGTGTGTTCAGGATGTGACTACACGCAGACTAATAGTCTTCAGACTCCAAACTTTCAATAAGAATTGAGGTCGGATTTCCGCTTTTGTCTCTATAAAATCTCACCTGCGCGTCAATGAATTCTGCAGTGAGCGCGTTAGCTACGTCATAATTTAGATAATTTCTAATTGCGTGGGGGATTGAGAAACTAAAATTTTTAAGAATAATTTGATTTACGTTATCAATATCACATCTTCCAAATCCGCCATCTCTATTATACTGTATAATCCGGATTTTTAAATTTGTTGTATTCTCATCAATATCTCTAAGCGTGATATCACTGATTGTATTTTTGTCAAAACTTGCAATCATAGTCTTAGATTTTCTACCTGATTTTATCGAGATAATGTCAGCTGATCTACCCAGTGGTACACCAAGTTCAGCAATTTGCGGGCGTATTTTACGAGTTAGCTCAGCAATTTTCTTTGGTTGTATAGATTCAAGCTGATTTTTATATGGTTCAATTTCCTTTTCACGAGACTGGTGCTCGAGCAATTCATTCAACAGCGAATGCAAAGATTCTGATGTTTCACCCAATCTACCAATGGCCATATCAGAAGATGTTGTTTTTTCGCGAATTATTTGTAAAGCAAGCCGTGATGTATAATGTCCATCTGCAACAATTTCTCGGATTTCTTTAAGCCTTTTTGTTTCTTCTCTTGATTGACTAGTTCTCTCAATTTCTCTTTTTAATTCAATTTCAATTATCGCCTTTGCTCGATCTTCACTTTGAGGCAAAATTCTTTTGACTAATTGAAAAGCATATTTTACAAATACATTTAAAGGAATTCCAGCCGTGGCTACACTAACATCTTTTGATATCTGAACTAAAGGTGCGATTATTTCAATCGGAAAACTACCCTTTTCAGGAGCTCGGATTATCAACTCTACGTTTGTTTGTTTTGTTATCCGTTTAGGAACTACTCCTGTTCGGCGAAAATTATCAATTGTAGCAATTAAGCGCGCAAAACCATATGATGCGCGACTGAATTCATAGAAGTTTAACTGCCCAGTAGCAGCTAATGCCCCATCATAGATTACCGAAAATTCTTGCTCGTCTGTCATGAAAGAAATCCTATATCCGAAGAAAATATCGGCAAATTTCTTTTTTTTTCAACATTTGATTAAATTGATCCACAACAAAATTATCTTACCCACCGTGTTACGGTGAGACTATCCACATTGCATAAAATTCCCCATCACTTTCCTCAAAACTGCGTTAAACCGCATCTGCCAGCCTGAAAATAGCGGATCACATCCTCATTCAGCCGGATTGGTACGAAGACCTTGCGGCGTTCGGCCATGTCTCAGGCTTCGGTGCGTTCGCGCCTCAACCCCCTACCGCCCCCAAAACACCTGTTGCAGCACCCCGCCGCTGATGACGGCGATGACGGCAGAAATAAGCACCGAGAGCACATAAAGCCAGCTCATATAGCTTTTGTGGTCCGCGACTCGGCCCGTTCGCCCGGCCCAGGCCCCCATGGCGAGCGCCCACAAGGTATAAACCGACAGCGCGTGGAACACGCTGATCGGGCCGATGTACCAGCTGCCGGGAATGAAGAACGACGTGAGGCAGATGCCCGCCAGCAGCACGACCCAGAGCCAGCCGCCCACACGGTGCGGGATCGTGCCCTTGGGCGCGAGGAACTGCACAGCGCCCAGCACGATCGCACCCACGGCGGCCGCGACGTGAAGCTGTATGGCGGGTGCGGCATTGAGCAAGGGGGCAAGGCGCATAGGGTGCCGCAGGGTTGTGAGCGTTTGCGGGTATAGGGTTGCAACACTCCCACGGGTCTGAGAGTTTGGCCAATGGACGCAGTGGCTCTATCATGCCTGAAACGCAGAAAGAAAACCCTTGTACTTCACTCCCAACACCGCGCTCGGCGTGTTTCTCAGCCTCAATTTCATGGCGGCCCTTTCGGGCGCGTTGTTTCGCCCCGGCGCCTGGTATGATGGACTCAAGAAGCCGTGGTGGCGGCCGCCCAATTGGTTGTTCGGCCCGGCCTGGACGGTGCTCTACATCACCATCGCGGTGTCTGGCTGGTGGGCGTGGGAGCGCGCGGGCTGGAGCACGGCCATCGTGATCTACCTCGTCAGCCTGACGTTCAATGCGGGCTGGTCGGGCGTCGCCTTCGGCCTCAAGCGCATGGATCTGGCGTTCGGCTGGATCATCCTGTTCTGGCTGTCCGTCGCGGCGACAATGCTTGCTTTCTGGCCCATCAGCCCCGCTGCCGCGCTGCTGCTGGTGCCTTACCTGTGTTGGGTCAGCTTCGCCAGTGTGCTCAACTTCTCGATCTGGCAGCTCAATCGCCCCAAAGCTATTCACCCGTGAAGATCGGTTTGCGCTTCGCGCGAAAGGCTGCGCGCCCCTCGGCGTAATCCGCGCTGGCAAAGCAGGCGTCAGCGAGAGATTGCAGCGCCGCCTTGCTGCATGCGCCAGGCAGGTTGGCAGCGGCGTCAATCGCGCGTTTGGCTGCCATGATCGTGAGTGGCGCACCTGCAGCGATGCGGTGCGCGAGCGCGTCAACAGCCTCCTCCAGCGCGGCTTTGGGCACCACTTCATTGATCAGGCCGGCCTGCAGCGCCGCGTGCGCATCCAGCCGCTCTGATGTGAAAAACAGATGCTTCACGGCAGCCGGACCCATCAGCGCCACGAGGCTGGCGAGTGCGGTCGGCGGATAGCCAACACCAAGCGCTGCTGCGGGAATGGCAAAGGTCGCATCCTCTGCCGCGAGGCGCAGATCGCAGGCGCTTGCCAGGCCGACGCCTGCGCCCAAGCAAAAGCCATGAATCAGCGCAATCACCGGCACGTGCACCTGCGCCACCGCGTCAAACGCCGCGACATTGGCGGCCTCGTACGCGCGGCTGCCTTCGGGCGTTGCGCGAACCGTGTCGAATTCGGAGATATCCGCGCCTGCGCAGAAGGCCTCAACGCCCGCGCCGCGCAGGATGATGACGCGCAGCTCACGCTCCCTTTCGAGGGCGGCCAAAGCCGCTGGAATCGCCTGCCATGTCGCCAAATCCACGCAGTTGCGCCGCTCGGGGTGGACGATCGTCACTGTGGCAACCGCCCCGCTGATCTGGGCCGCCAGGCGGGGTACGATCTGGGGCAGAATGCGTAAAGTCATCAGATGGGTGGCTCGCGGCTTCACAGGGGGGCGCGAAACGCTTAACCTGTGATCCGACACGTCACAAGCAGGAGCCCGATATGGCAGACGGACATGCGCGTCTCATGGCAGAAGCCGGGGTGCTCGCACGGGTGGACCCCCTGTGGTCGCGCATCCGCGATGAGGCCGAGGTGATCCTTCACCGCGAGCCGACGCTTGGCTCCTTCGTGGTGGCCACCGTGCTGCAACAGGCCAGCCTTGAGGCGGCGGTGGTGTATCGCATCGCGCAGCGGCTGGACCATGCGGATTTGCCTGCGGAGTTGATCCGCCAGGCGTATCTCAAAGCCATTGGCGATGATCCTGCATTGTCGTTGGGCATGCGGGCCGATCTGCTCGCCACCATCGACCGTGATCCGGCGACAACGCGCGCGATCGAGCCATTGCTCTATTTCAAGGGCTACCAGGCGGTGCAGACGCACCGGCTCGCGCATCTGTTGTGGAACAGCGGAAGGCAGGATCTGGCGCTCTATCTGCAAAGCCGCTCGTCGATCATCTTCCAGACGGATATCCATCCCGCAGCGCGCTTCGGGCGCGGCATTTTCCTTGATCATGCCACGGGCCTTGTGGTCGGCGGCACGGCGGTGGTGGAAGATGATGTCTCGATCCTGCAAGACGTGACGCTCGGTGGCACGGGCAAGGAGCAGGGTGATCGTCATCCCAAGATCCGTCGCGGCGTCCTGATCGGCGCGGGTGCCAAGATCTTGGGCAACATCGAGGTGGGGCATTGCGCGCGTGTGGCCTCGGGCTCGGTGGTGCTGCATGCGGTGCCAGCAAAGACCACCGTTGCGGGCGTGCCGGCCAAGGTGGTGGGGGAGGCGGGCTGCGCGGAACCTTCGCGGAGCATGGATCAAATCCTGGGCGATCTTGTGGATTGAAGCGCCGATCTCTTTAGCGATGCGGTCATACTCCCGTTGTATTCTGGTGCTCCGTCGGCCCTCAAGGGTCAGGACTTTGCCATGATGTTCGTTCCGCGCTTTTTGACGCCGGGGATGCCGCCCAACACAGGCACGACCGCGCCGCCTGCCGGGCAGGAGCCTGTGATCGGTCTTGCGCTGGGCGGGGGTGCTGCGCGGGGCTGGGCGCACATCGGCATCCTCAAGAAACTGGATGAAGCCGGCATTCGCCCGCGCGTTGTGGTGGGAACGTCCATCGGAGCGGTCGTTGGGGGCAGTTGGGCGGCCGGCAAGTTGCCCGAGCTTGAAGCCTTCGCACGCGGGCTGACCAAGCGCTCCATGCTTGGCCTCATGGATTTTCATATTCCAGGCTCTGGCCTGCTCGCCGGTGACCGGCTCAAGCGATCGCTCGAAGAGCAGTTCAAAGGGCAGTTGATCGAGGAGTTGCCGGTGAAGTTCGCGGCGGTCTCCACGGAAATCGCCACGGGCCATGAGATATGGCTGACGCGCGGGCCGCTCAGCGATGCCATGCGCGCCTCCTACGCACTGCCGGGCATATTCGTGCCGGTGCAGTTGGCGGGGCGGTGGCTCATCGACGGGGCGCTGACCAATCCAGTCCCGGTGCAGGTGGCGCGGGCGCTGGGCGCTGAGATGATCATCGCGGTCAATCTGCACACCGATGTGCTGGGCCGTTCAGGCGTCATCCGCGAGCATGGTGTCGAACCGACGCTGGCCGTCATCCCCACGCCTCAACAGGATGAGGCGCGCCACGGTCTCGTGGCGGCGGTATACGGTGCGGCGGGGCGGTGGCGTTCGCCGTTCCGCGGTTCACCGGAGTCGGAAAAAGCCGACAAGAGCGTCGCGCCGGGGATATTGAGCGTCATGCTGGATGCGTTCAACATCACGCAGGACCGGATTGCCCGCCAACGCCTGGCCGGCGATCCACCCGATGTCATGGTCTCACCGAAGATCGGCGGGATTGGCCTGACAGAATTTCACCGCGCAGAAGAATCGATCGCGGCTGGCGAAGCGGCTGCCATGAAGGTGATCGACGACATTCTCGACTATCGCAAGGCGTTGACGACGCCCCGCTGAATCAGGTGCCCATCTGGATGTATTCGCGCAAGGAGCGGCTTTCCGCTTCGGTTTCCTCGATGCGGATTTTCACCACATCGCCAATCGAGACAATGCCGGTCAGAATCCCTGCATCCACCACGGGCATGTGACGGAATCGCCCGCGAGTCATCTCCGCCATCACATGGCTGATGTGATCGTGGCTGGTGCAGGTGACGACATTCCGCGTCATGTGCAGCGAGACGGAGTCATCCAGCGCGGATGCGCCGCCATTGGCCAGCGCCCGCACGATGTCGCGTTCCGAGATGATGCCTTTGATTGTCTTGACGTCATCGGTCACCATGATTGCGCCGATGCGCTTGGCGGCCAGGATATCGACGATCTCCTTCAAGGTGCAGTGGGGTGGGGTGGTCACCACGGTGTGACCCTTGTCTTTCATGATGCGCGCAACCGTCATGGCCAAGTCTCCCTCGAACTGTGCTGCTCCGGACAACCCGCCGGGTGGCGAGCATGTGCCCAACACACGTCAAAAACAAGACAGCATCACTGACCTGAAGCCGGGTAGCCCTCATGAACCGGATCAAAGAGGCGGAACAGGAGCAACCCTGCGAGAAAACCGCCGATGTGGGCCTCCCAGGCAATGCGCAGGGTGTCGCCGCCCCCGCCAAAGGGCACGCCCAGACCACCGATGAGGTTGATGGCGAACCAGACGCCGATGAACATCAGCACGCGCTTGTCACGCAAGGCGATGACCAGGGGAGCGGCAGGGCGATTCAAGGGGCCATCCGCCAGGCCCAGGGGGCCCACTGCAAAGCGGATCGCGGCGGCGGTGAGACCCGAGACGGCTCCTGATGCGCCCACCAGCACCGCGACATCGAGCGGATTGAAAGCCATATGGAACAAGGCGGCTGCCGCAGCCGTGACGGCGAAGAAGGCCAGGAACCGCCCCGTTCCGAACCGGCGGATCACAGGGGCCCCGAAGGCCAGCAGCCAGAGGCAGTTGAAGATGACATGCTCCCAACTCGCGTGGAGGAAGGCGTAGGTCACGAGCGTCCAGGAAAAGAGATCGCCTTCTTCGACAAAGAGCCGGAAGAGCAGCAGGCGCAGCGGGCGCACCGAGGCCTCGCCTGTCATGATCGCGCCAAGTACGGTATCTGGATCCGTCAGACCCAGACGCAGGGAAAACCGCGCCGGCACAAAGGCGGTGGCATCGAGCAGGCCCAGGTCCGCATCTTCGAACAGGCCCAGCACGAGTGCGCGGTAGGCATGCACACCAATCATGAAGGCAATCAGGACCAGGAGGGGCGTGGGGGCAAGGATGGCCGGTTCGCGTTGTCTGGGGGGCGGTGCTGGCGCGTCTTGATTCATGCCGTTAACCTATCAGCGCCACCCGCTGCGCAAAGCGTTAACAGGCATCCTCAGCCAAAAAAGAGGGCGGCTTGACCGAAAGATCGATCAGGCCGCCCTGAGAAGGTGTTCCAGTGGGGGTATCAGCGGCACAATGACCGAAAATTCCGTCTCGTGACCATGACAGAAAAGCGGGGGCTCGCAACGGCAAGCGCTCGTTAACCTTACCGCGCGGGGCAGCGAACCCGCTCTGCGTGCTGCGCGGCACAGGCTCTGCAATCCTCTGCACCGTGTTCATCCAGACCGCGCTGCGCGTGCTGGAGCGACACGCATCAGCCCCAGAACAGGAGAGGGGCCTTGAAGGACAGAGCCAGAATGAGACACCAAGCCTCCCGAACCTTGCACGCGTATTGGGACAGTCTGCGGCGCGGCCCCGTGCTGCCCGACCGCAACGACATTGACCCATCCGTCATGGGCCGTCTGCTGCAGGATGTCTTCATTCTCGGGCGCACATCCGACAGCCTGTGGCTTTACCGCGTCGCCGGCACGCGCCTCACGGGCTTTGCCGCCCGCGACCTCAAGGATGATTTCTTTCTGCGTTGGTGGCGCCCGGAAGACCGCGCGGACATCGCTCGTACGCTGGGAGCCGTATCGCGCGAAAGTGTTGCCATGGTGGGCGGCGTCGATGGAACGGACGCGCAGGGCCATTGCCACGAGATGGAGCTTCTGCTTCTGCCGCTGCGTTATGGGGGCAGGGCGGGCACGCGCATCATCGGCGGGCTGTTTCCCTCCCCGCGGACGGCGCAGCACATGGGCATCAGCTTTGACGAGATCGGATTGCTGAGCCTGCGCAGTCTCAGTGCCGTGCAGGCACCCGGCGCACCCGTGTTTGGCCAGCCCCGCGCAGATATCGACGCGCTGGTGGACCGGCGCAGAGGCTGGCGCGTGATCGAAGGCGGCCGCATCGACGCGCAGGTGTGAGCCGATCGACAACTTCATTTCGCAAACCTAATCGTATTTTAACGGGTCATGGGCCAAATGAGGTGACGTTAGGTCGTAACCAAGCCTGAGACATGTTCGGAACAGCAGCCCGCGCCAGTTCAAAACCCATCGAGCGCCGCCGCCACCAGCGGGTCGGCGTTCAGCTGATGGGCCGCTACATGCTGGAGAACCGGCGCGAATATCCGTGTCAGTCCATCAACATTTCGCCAGGCGGCGTGGCCGTGCAAGCCCCCGTCGCGGGCAATCTGGGCGAACGCGTGATCATCTATCTCGATCAGATCGGTCGTCTTGAAGGCGTCGTTTCGCGTCATTTCAAGGATGGGTTCGCCATCCAGCTGTCGGCGACCGTCCGCAAGCGCGACAAGCTCGCCGCCCAGCTGACATGGCTTGCAAACCGGGCCATCCTGGGCTTGCCGGAAGACCGGCGCCATGGCCGTTATACACCGCGCAATCCGCGGACCGTCATCACGCTGGACAGCGGTCAGCAGATCGTCTCGCGCCTCATCGATGTATCGAGCTCGGGCTGCAGCGTTTCGACGGATCAGAAGTTCCCCATGGGCAGTCGCATCGTGGTGGGGCGCCTGCCCGCACGTGTCGTGCGCATCTTCGAGGGCGGGGTTGCCGTGGAATTCGGGCGCATCCTGACCGAACTGGAAGTCGACACGGACGTATCCGTCTCGCTCTGAACCAATGCAAATTGCTATAAAGCACATGGGGTCGACAATGCCGGCCCTGTTGGATTGCGGCTGGCACCGGGTGCATTAACCTTCTGTTAACAGTTTGATTGCGGCTTTTTGCGGCCACATGTAGCGTTAAGACATCGTTAAGGATGTCTTGGCCGATGCGTAATGTGTTGATGATGGTTTTCGGGTTTGCGATGGCGGCGAGCGCTGCATCGGCGCAATCGGGCATTCCCGCCTACACAACGGCAGCGCTCGTCACCAAGGAGACCTTGGCTCCCATCGGCTGGGTGCAGTTCTGCGGCGAAAACCCCGCCGAATGCGAGTTGCCTGTGCTGTCCCCACGCGCCGCCAAACTTGATGACGCCCGCTGGAAGCAACTGCAGCGCATCAACCGGGATGTGAACGACGAGGTCGAGCCCATGTCGGATCTGGAGCACTGGGGCACGCTCGAGCGCTGGTCCTATCCCACTGACGGCAAGGGGGATTGTGAAGACTACGTGCTGGAAAAGCGCAAGCGTCTCATGGATGCCGGTTGGCCACGCCAGTCGCTGCTGATCACCGTTGTCAAGGACAAGAAAGGGGACGGTCATGCCGTCCTGACCGTGAAGACCGACCGCGGGGATTTCGTGCTCGACAATCAGGAAACACGCGTCAAGGCCTGGACCGACACAGGCTATCGCTTCGTCAAGCGCCAGTCCGAGCAGGACGTGAACAAGTGGGTTGGCCTGGGCGGCGTGGACAATTCCATCTTGACCGCCAATCGTTAAGCGCCGTTCATTTTCCCAGCCTAACAGCCATTGCCCGATAGCCTCACCCGCAGCTTAAGCGGCGGGGTGAACAGTGTCTTGACGCAAAAGCTGCAAGAAATCCGTTCAGCTCTGCCCCGCGTGAAATTGCTGAAGACAATCTGCGATCTAAATGGTTAATGGAGAGAGGTTTCGATCCGGAAAGCTTACCCGATCGTCACCAAGGCGTTGAAAAGGACTGAATCTCACCCCGCTGAATTGCAGCCATTTGCGAAATCCGAAGGGAAAGAACTGCTGCCATTCTCTGCGACATGATGCTGGAGGGCATGATGATGAAGCGGACAACAGGTGTGGCATTTCTGGCAGGGCTGCTCATGACGGCAGGTGCCGCTTTTCAGCCCGCTGTCGCCCAATCCGGACGTCAGCATTACGCCCAGACCACCGGCGAGGCGACACCACCCATCGGCTGGGTGCAATTCTGCCAGACCGACGAGGGCCGACCTGATTGCACGGTGCCCGCACTGCGCGCGGCACAGGCCGATCTCGACGAGAAGCGCTGGAAACAGCTTCTTGCGATCAACAAGGACGTCAATCGCGAAATCGAGCCCGTGACGGATATGGATCACTGGGGAGTTGCCGAACGCTGGAACTATCCGACAGATGGCAAGGGTGACTGCGAGGACTATGTGCTAGAGAAGCGCAAGCGCCTGATCCGGGCCGGCTGGCCGCGCCAGTCGCTTACGATCACCGTTGTGCGCGACAAGGAAGGCGACGGCCATGCCGTGCTGACTGTGATCACGGATCGGGGTGATTTCGTGCTCGACAACAAGGAGCAGAAGGTTCTGCTGTGGCTTGAGACCGGCTATCGCTATGTGAAGCGGCAGTCGCAGGAGAACCCCATGCGCTGGGTTGGCTTGGGCAATGTCGATACGGCGGTCCGCACTGCCGCGCGGTAATTCAGACCGCGACCAATCCGCTCGCAAAGCGCTTCCAGTTGCGCACATAGCTCTGCGCGGACTGCTTGATGCGGCTTGCAGCGACATCATCGAGCGAGCGGATCGCTTTGGCAGGGCTGCCGACGATCAGGGAATTGTCGGGAAATTCCCGCCCTTCGGTGACGAGCGCGCCCGCGCCCACAAGCGAATTTCGGCCAATGCGCGCGCCATTGAGCACGATCGCACCCATGCCGATCAGCGTGTTGTCACCGATGCTACAGCCGTGAAGGATAGCGCCATGGCCGATGGTACAGTTGGTGCCGATCGTGAGCGGGTGTCCCAGATCGGTGTGCAGCAGACAATGCTCCTGGACATTGGAGCCAGCCCCGATCTCAATCCACTCATTGTCGCCGCGCAGAACGGCCCCGAACCAGATGCCGACATCGGCGCCAAGGCGCACGCGGCCGATGACATGGGCCGAGGGGGCTATCCAGAACGTCCCGGCAGGGGGCAGGTCGGGCGTCTCGTTGTCGAGGCGGTAGAGGCTCATCCTGCAACGGTCGCCAGGATGTTGAGAATGGCCTTGCCGGCAGCAAGACTCCACAGGCAAGCAATGACCGTCGCGAGCCAGACAAAAAACACGGAACGGCGCTCGAAACGCCGACCGCGGATCGTGTTGCGCAGGATGATGAACGGTGCGGTCGTCATCAGGAGCGGCACCGAGATTGCTGCGCGCAGCCCCCCTTGCGTGAGCTGGCTGAAGCTGGGCAGCCGGTTGGTCAGGAGTTGAAAGCCTGTTGCGACAAAACCCGCGAGTGCGAACCCGAAAAACAGCGCCTTGAAGGCATCGATCTGCCCTGCATCCAGCCCGGCCATACGCAACTCCATACGCTTCAGAACAATGGTTTATTCTTTCTTAATTCTGCTTCTGCGGCAAGGGTGCGATCTGGGACAGCACGACGAATCGTGAAACGTGGTGAAGATGCAACAAGAACGAATCAGCCTCTGCGGTGCGTCATGCGGGCGGTGATGGCGCTGGCCTTTGCCATTCTGCTGGCTGTTGTGGCGTTAGGGGGCGCATGGATCTGGTGGTTGGCACCGCACCGGGGAGCCGCCGATGCCATCAGCCCGGTCAGCGTGGGTTCGCTGCGGCTCAATATTCCCGGTGCCTATCTGCGCAGTGGCCACCTCGTGCGCAGCGGTGCCGTCGAACGGGTGGACGTGATTGCAAGCTTTCCCCAGATGCAGGCCGCCGGCCAGCCGCCTGTGAGTGCGGCGGAGATGGCGCAGCAGAACGCATCGATGCTGGTTTTCATCGCCGTGATCCGCGCCGATGGTGGGCTCGATCCGGCCGACCGGCCACAGGAGATCTATGGGCGCTTTCTGCAGCCCGACACATGGCAGAATCCCGGCGGGTTGGTGCTGCGCCGTTTCGAGCCCAAAAGCCCGTATGCCGATGAGGAGTTGTTTCTGGCGCCGCCCGATGGCCGCAGTTTTGCCGCACGATGCCGCCGCGCCGAGGCGCAGATCGCCCTCGTGGGCGAGACATGCCTGTGGCGCTATCGCCTGAACGAGCAGGATGTTCAGGTGCGGTTTTCCCCCGAACTTCTGCCGCAATGGCAAGAGCTTGTGGAAGGCGTGAGACGTCTGGTGGAAAGCTGGGTGGCCCGCTAGGCCGTGAGCTCAAGCCTGTCTCAGTCGTCGTCGCTCTCGTCGAGGTCGGTGTCGAGAATAGACATGTTGAAGCTGAAAGAGCGATCACCGTCCTCGTCGTCGAGGAACACCACGCCAATGAATTCATCGCCGATGTAGACCTCAGCAGAATCGGTTTTCTTGGGGCGAGCGGTGACCTTGATCGCGCCATTGCTGAACATGCGGCGCATGTAGGCTTCGATCTTCTGCAGTTCTTCCTTGTTCATCGAAGCCTCGCGTCATGGATGGGGGCCCGCCTGAATGCGCACGCCTGTGCTGTGGAAGTGCCACGCACCATGGTCGCTTGCAAGCGCCGATGCTCTGAAAAAATGGCTCACGCCGCGTAATCGGTCACTACGGCGAACGGATTTTCCATCGCCATCAGCCTGTCCATCTGCGCTGCGGGCACGGGCTTGGAGAAGAGATACCCTTGCAGGAGATGGCAACCGACCGCGTTGAGGAAACGCTGCTGGTCCTGCGTTTCCACGCCCTCCGCCGTCACAGTGAGGCCCAGTGCGCGGCCCAGGTGCACGACGGAGTGCACGAGGATGGCGCTCTCGCCGGTGTCTTCCAGCGAGTCGAGGAAGGATTTGTCGAGCTTGATCTTGTCGAAGGCAAAGCGGCGCAGATAGATCAGGCTGGAATAACCGGTGCCGAAGTCGTCGAGCGCGAGCTTAACGCCCATGGCGCGCAGCTCCATCATGCTGTCTTCGGCCTGATCGGCGTTGGCGACCACAATGCTTTCCGTGAGCTCCAGCTCCAGGCGCGTCGGATCAAAACCTGTCTCGGTGAGCGCATTCGAGACGGACTGCACGAAGTCTGTCTGGCGGAATTGTATCGCCGAGACGTTGCAGGCAATCGACACATCAGGCCAGTTCTTGGCATCGAGGCAGGCGCGGCGGATGACCCACTCGCCGAGCTGGATGATCAGGCCGCGCTCTTCGGCGATGCCAATGAACTCGATGGGCGGGATGAGCCCGTGGACAGGGTGGCGCCAGCGCACAAGCGCTTCGATGCCCACGATCTTCGAACCATCGGCGGAGACTTGCGGCTGATAGTGCAGTTCCAGCTCGTTGCGGGCGATGGCATGGCGCAGATCGTCTTCAACCACTTTGCGCAGGCGCAGCGTGTCGTCCATCCGCTGCTCGAAGAAGCAGGCGCGGTTGCGGCCTTCGTTCTTGGCACGGTACATGGCGATGTCGGCAAGGCGCATCAGTTCTGCGGCATCCTTGCCATTGGCCGGGGCGAGGGCCACGCCGATGGATGCGCCCACATAGGCTTCCGCCTCGCCCAGTTGAAATGCGGGCCGGATGGATTCGATGATGCGGCGGGCCAGGACTTCCGCATCCAGGGCGGATTTCACGCCGGTCTGGATCACGGCGAATTCATCCCCGCCGAAGCGGGCGAGCACGTCGCTGGCACGCAGCTGCGCAGCCATGCGCTGGGCGCAGCCGACAAGCACCTCATCACCAGCGGCATGGCCATACGTGTCGTTGACCTCCTTGAACTTGTCGAGGTCGATGAACAACACCGCGATTCCGTCGCCGTCGACGGCGCGGGGCAGCAGCCCGGCCAGATGCTCGCTGAAGCGCAACCGATTGGGCAGGCCCGACAGCGTGTCATGGCCCGCCAGGTGATGCGCGATCGCCTCGCTGTTGAGCATGCTGGTGGTCACGCGCGTGACATGGGCAAAGGCCAGCCAGGCGAAAATCATGATCGCGAGACCGCTGGAAACGGCAATGGGGAGTAACCGGTTGAGGATGGGATCGCCGGGACGCTCGGGCGTCCAGATCAAAGCGGCACCAAGGCGCGCGCCCGCGGCATTGTCGAGCACGATCTGGTTGGCGCGGGGGGCGGGTTCTGCCAGGCGCAGGCCACTGATTGACAGACGTGCGCCAAGGCGGGTCAAGGCGAGGTCATCCATGCTGCGGATGGCCACGATGCCGAAGCCCGGACCATCGCTGCGGGCGTTCCACGCCCCGCCGATCAGCCGCAATTGGTGATCCTCGAAGATATGACGCCCGACCAGATTGGTGTCTGCAGGATTGGGATTGGCCAGGAGATTGTCCCGCAATTGTGCCGCGGCCCAGCGCAGGTTCGCGCCGTAGCGCTTGTCGGGTGTTTCGCTGCCGTAAACGAGGCGAACAGCCGTGTGGAGGGCTTGCCCGCGCGGGTCGATCACCGAAACGGCATCGAAATCGCCGATGGCGCGGATGCGCTCCAGGTAGCTGTCGAGTTTCTGGGATTCGAGCACGCTGTTGCGGCCAAGCACGGGCCGCTCCAGTTCCGAGAAAGCGTAGACGTCGCGCGCGACGTCATGCACGGCTTCTGTCAACGCGATCTGGATCATGGTGCGGATGCGGTCATCAGCGGCTTCGCTGGCCCGCTGCGCCATCGCAAGGACGGTCAGAACCACGGCGACAAGGATGGCGAACAGCAGAATCGCAAACGGCAACACAGAGGTTGACGCAAGCTTGCGCGCTTTTCGGCTGATATCCTGATTGGGTTCTGCAGTGGCCACGATTTTTCCCTGCCCACCGGTATGCCAGCAAGTCGTTACCTAACCGTTGAGGCGTAAAACACCGAAACTTGCTGAAATATCTTGTTATTCACACGTTCAGATATGACCGAGGCCCTTGAGGCTGGCGTGCCCGTTGCGCCCCACGATGATGTGGTCATGCACCGAAATCCCCAAGGGCGCGGCGATGGTGACGATATCTTTCGTCATGCGGATATCGGCGCCGCTGGGCGCGGGATCGCCCGAGGGGTGATTGTGCACCAGTATGACTGCCGTGGCGGAAAGTTCCAAGGCGCGGCGCACGATCTCGCGCGGATAGACGGGCGTATGGTCGACGGTGCCGCGCTGCTGCACCTCATCGGCAATGAGCTGGTTGCGCTTGTCGAGAAAGAGAATGCGAAACTCTTCGCGTTCGGCAAAAGCCATCGCGGTGCGGCAGTAGTCGAGGACGCTTGTCCAGGAGGACAGGACATGGCGCTTGGCGACGGCACCTTTGGCGGCGCGCTGGGCGGCCGCAGCGATGATGCGCAGATCAAGCGCGGCTGTCGCGCCCATGCCTTCGACCTCCGCCAAGCGCTCCACCGGGGCCGCGAGCGCTTCCGCGAACGAGCCGAAGCGCGCGATCAGCCGCTTGGCGATGGGCTTCACATCCCGGCGGGGCAGGGCGCGGAACAGCACCAATTCCATGAGTTCGTAATCGGGCATGGCCTCCGCCCCGCCTGCGGCGAAACGGGCGCGCAGACGATCGCGATGACCTGCCGGGCCGGTGTCCTCGTCAGTCACGGGTCGCGTGGCCCGCTTGCGGCTGCGCAGGGTTGTCCCAGCCCTTGGGGGAGAGGGTGAAGATTTCGACCCCGTTGTCCGTCACGCCGACGGCATGCTCGAATTGCGCCGAGAGCGAACGGTCCCGCGTCACGGCGGTCCAGCCATCGGACAGGATTTTGACATGGGGCCGCCCCAGATTGATCATCGGTTCCACCGTGAAAATCATGCCGGGGCGCAGTTCGGGTCCTTCCCCGCCATTGCCGTAATGCAGCACATTGGGCTCGTCGTGGAACAGACGCCCAACGCCATGCCCGCAGAAGTCACGCACCACCGAGCAGCGCTCGGCCTCCGCATGGCGCTGAATGGCCGCACCGATATCGCCGAAATGGTTGCCCGGTTTGATGGCCTCGATGCCCAGCATCAGCGATTCGTAAGTCACTTCCACAAGGCGCTCGGCCCGGCGCGGCACGTCACCGACCGGATACATCCGGCTGGAATCGCCATGCCAGCCATCCAAAATGAAGGTCACGTCGATGTTGACGATGTCACCGTCCCGCAGGGCCTTGTCATCAGGGATGCCGTGACACACCACGTGGTTGATGCTGGTGCAGCACGAACGCGTGTAGCCCCGGTATTGAAGAGTTGCGGGTAAAGCCTTGTGATCCATACCGAATTCGAACACCATGCGGTCGATCTCAGCCGTGCTCATTCCCGGCTTGACCACGCCAACCAGCGTGTCGAGACAGGTGGCCACGAGTTGGCCCGCACGCCGCATGCCCGCGAAGGCCTCCGGCCCATGCAGGCGAATCTGGCCGGGCATGCGCCGGTCCGAGGCGAGGGAAAGGGGGTCAAGCAGCGTCATGTCCAGCGGGTCTTAATCGGATCGAGGCTGTTTGTCATTTCGATCTGTCAGCAATATAGCCGATCACGGCATCAGCTTCCATAAGCCAGACTGCGAAGGGGGGTTTTGCTGTGTTGCAGAATGGATACGAGGATGCGCCTTGACTGAGCCCACGACAGATTCCGCGGACTTCGGTCGCTTTGCGCCGACGGGGCTGGTGCATTCGCTGCTGGAAAGCACGCGCAGGGCCGGTGCCTCCTGGGGCAGCCGCCGCATGGCCTTCGTGATGCGCCGACTCGCGATCAGGTTGCTGCATGGTGCTCCGGTCGATACCGAGGTGCTGGGGGCCCGCATGCGGCTCTACCCCTATCAGAACGTCTGCGAAAAGCGCATCCTTTTCACGCCGCAGTTCTTCGATCCGGATGAACTGGCGTATCTCAATGCCAACCTGACGGAGAAATTCGTCTTCCTCGACATTGGCGCGAACATCGGCGGATACGCGCTTTTCGTGGCGGCCCATGCCGGACCGGGAGCGCAGATCGTCGCGGTGGAGCCGCAGCCGGATATCTACGCGCGCCTGACCTACAACATCCGGCTCAATCCCTTCGCCAGTGTGAAGGCCGTGGCCTGTGCCGTGGCGGACAAGGATGGCGAGGTGACGCTGTTCATCGATGCGCAGAACAAGGGCGAGTCGAGCGTCAAGATCATGTCGGGTTCCACGGCGGACAAGATCCAGGTGCCTTCCAAGCGCCTGCTCACCCTCGTGCGCGAACAGGGCTTCACCCATGTGGATGCCATCAAGCTCGACACGGAAGGCGCGGAAGATCTCATCCTGGAGACCTTCTTCAAGGAGGCGGACCCGGCGCTATGGCCGCGCATTCTCATTCTGGAGCGCGGTGCCTCACGCTGGCATGTGGACCTGCCGCATTTGCTTGGCACCAAGGGCTATCAGCCGGTCAAGGAAACGCGCAACAACGTGATCTTCTTACGCGCTTAAAAAACCGCCAAGGATTGACCCTCCCGTTCCGACAGGATGGCCCAGAGCCGTAAATGGTGGGCAAGGGCACGCGCCTCATAAGCCTGTGATACATCAGCGGTGCGGGCATATTCCATGAGATCAAGCGCCAGATAATGCGAGACAATGATCATCTCGGTCAGTGTATGGCTTTCGGAGCGGGTGCGTGTGCCGGCGGCTGTGGGCTTGGTTGCGATCATCGTGGTGTTCCTCAGGGCCGGCGCATCCGGCGGTGAGGATGACTGGCCCGTCACTTGGCCGTTGGCAGGTACGTACGGCGCATTTGCCCCGCTTTCGCCCCGCCTCGTCAGCCGCTATCGTCAAGGGATGGACGACGTGACCGACCCTCCCGATATCGCGGCTGTGAGCCGCAGCCTGAACCGCGTGCTCGACTCATCCGCCTTCGCCGGCAGCGAGCGCCAGCGCCAACTGCTGCGCTATCTGGTGACCGAAGAGCTGGAGGGCCGGGGCGCGCGCATCAAGGCGATCAGCATCGCTCAGGATGTGCTGGGGCGCGGGGTGGATTTCGATCCGCAGCAGGACAGCATCGTGCGCGTGGAGGTGGGGCGGCTGCGCCAGCAATTGGCGCTGTTCTATGGCACCGATGGCCGCGCGGAAGCCCTGCGGATCGAAATTCCCAAGGGCAGCTACCGGCCACGGTTCGGGCAGAGCGGCAGCACAGGCGCGGTTCGACGCGAAGGCACGCAGGCGCGTGCCCCCAACTGGCGGTTGATCTCGTGGATTGGCCTTGCGATTGTCACGGTCGTGCTGGCTGGGCTGTTCTGGCTGTCGCGTCCCACGACTGCGCCGGCGCGCCGCGAGGTCGTGAACTTCGTGGTGCTCCCTGTGCGCATGCAATCGGTCATGCCACAGGTCGGCGTGCTGGGGCCGGGTTTTCAGGCCAGTCTTGCGGCGGCGCTGTCGGATTTCGATCTCCTGACGGTGTCCATCAGCCCTGAACTGCGCGCGGGAACGGCCAACATTGATTATGCGCTTGATGTCACGATCACCGCTGCCGATGGACAGGCGGCCGCAACCGTTCTCATTCTCGATGCCCGCACCTCGGAGCTGCGCCAGCACGAGCGCTTTCAGGTGCAGGTGACGCCGGGGTCTCTCCTTGATCTCAAGCAGGCGTTGGTGGAGCGCATTGCGGTGGCGATCGGGCGGCCCTATGGCCGCGTTGCTAGCCTCGAACAGGCGCGGCTGCGGCGCGAGAGCACCGGCGCGGACGCATCCTACCGGTGCGTGCTGCTGACCTATCGATACTGGTCGACTTACGTGCCTGCCGATCATGCCGAGGCGTTGTCCTGCGTGGATCGACACAT
>JANMMT010000098.1:0-1570 GCA_031373545.1 Hyphomicrobiales bacterium | reverse complement strand
GTGTGTGAATGGTCGCTGATTCCGTGCTGACATCGTTGACCATGTTCTGCCAGTTCTTCCCGATGCTCTTGGCATCGTTAAGGGTCTTGCTGTCAAGGACCACGCGCGGGCCGTCTGGCCGGTAAGCAGCATCGAAGTTTTGCGGGCGGATGCCGCCGATGATCCGGGCTCCCCCGACCTCCACGCAGTTGGGTTGTGGGGGCAGTAGGCTCGCTCCCGCATTAATCTCGACAACAGGGATGCCGCCCAGCATCTGCGCCAGAGCGCGACCGAAGGCCATGTCAAAGACCTTGCCGAAGTCCATGCCCTGCTTCTTGTCGAAGCAGTTGGCGGCCTTCGCGGCCCCGTTCGATCCTGCCGTGCCAAGCCAAAGCGCGCCCCACGCTTGCAGATCGGCCTGTGACGGCACGATGTTCGGCATGTGATCGGCAAGTGCTGGCATAAATTGCTTTCCCCCGGTGATTCACGACTTTTCACCAGTTATGGAGGATCGACAGCAGAAATGCACCAAATATTGTGTCCGGGGCGAAACAGTACTCAGGCCAGGGTAACTTGGGGTAACGGATCACGACCGCCGCCCGAAACCGCCAACTACCTGATTTTTCTGGGGAAGATGGTGCTGCCAGAGAGGATTGAACTCTCGACCTCTCCCTTACCAAGGGAGTGCTCTACCACTGAGCTACGGCAGCGAACCGTTTCGTCTCGCCTTCTCCGAAGTTACCCCGCCCGTTACCCCGGCGGCGGCAGGTCTCGGGAACTCCCTGCCATTTCAGCACCTTACGTCACCAGCGCCGCCCCTTACCAAGGGAGTGCTCTACCACTGAGCTACTGCAGCGCCGTTAGTGGCGGCGGGATAGACGCAATCGGGACTCTGCGCAAGGGGGTATCAGCCGGTATTGCCCGCCTATCTGGACCCTCGCGGGTGCTTGCGATAGAAGGGCCGGATGCGCAGCCCTACTGACCCGCCCGCACGCGACCAGGCCCGGAGCATACCCGGACCGTCCAAGCGCGATGAGCGGTTGAAGGCGGCCCTCAAGGCCAATATGGCGCGCCGGAAGGCACAGGCAAAAGCCCGCAGCGCCGAAGATGCGCCCGGGGACAACGAGAGCAAGGGTTAGGGCAGATGGATTCGATTCTGGTGCGCGGTAACGGGGCTTTGTCGGGGGCGATTCCGATTGCGGGGGCGAAGAACGCCTGCCTGACGCTGATGCCCTCGACGCTGCTGTCGGATGAACCCCTGACGCTGACCAACGCGCCGCGGCTGTCGGACATTGCGACGATGACCCAGCTTCTGCAGTCGCTGGGCGCGGAAGTGGCCAGCCTGCAGGACGGGCTGGTGCTGGCGCTGTCCAGCCATTCGATTACCAATTTCAAGGCCGACTACGACATCGTCCGCAAGATGCGCGCCTCGATCCTTGTGCTTGGACCGATGCTTGCCCGCTATGGTCATGCCGTCGTGTCCCTGCCGGGAGGCTGCGCCATTGGCGCACGTCCCGTCGATTTGCACCTCAAAGCGCTGGAGGCGATGGGGGCGGAGTTGGACCTGCGCGATGGCTATGTGCATGCCAAG
>JANMMT010000067.1:0-2716 GCA_031373545.1 Hyphomicrobiales bacterium | reverse complement strand
GTGCAGGTGGAGGCGACCTTTCCCGACGGCACGAAGCTCGTCACCGTGCACGATCCGATTAGGTAGAGGAGCCTCCCATGTCATCCCGATCCAAAAGCACCAGCAGCGGCCTCATCCCCGGCGAGATCATCCCGGCAGCGGGCGATATCGAGATCAACACGGGCCAGCCGACGGTGATGGTGACGGTAGCCAACACCGGCGACCGGCCCATTCAGGTGGGCAGCCATTATCATTTCTTCGAGACCAACGAGGGCCTCAGCTTCGACCGCCAGGCGGCACGCGGCATGCGCCTCGACATCGCGTCGGGTACGGCGGTGCGCTTTGAACCCGGCCAGACGCGCGAGGTGCGGCTTGTTCCGCTCAGAGGCGCGCGGAAGGCCTATGGGTTCCGGGGTGATGTGATGGGGGCGTTGTGATGTTGGCTCAACTTGATCGAAACTCCTTGGCAATGGTCATGAAGGCAGCGGATTTTGCCGCCAGAAAGCATGCCGGGCAGACTCGCAAAGGCGAAGCGCGTGAACCTTATGTCAATCACCTTGCCGAAGTGGCTTATCTTCTGAGTTCCATGACGCAGGAGCCGGACGCCGGGCTGATCGCGGTCGGCTGGCTGCATGATACGGTGGAGGACACAGCGACGACCGATGCCGAGTTGCGCGCTGAATTCGGTGATACGATCGCTGATGTTGTTCGCGAGGTGACGGACGACAAGTCGCTGGAGAAGCAGCGTCGCAAGGAGCTTCAGGTCATCAACACGCCGGGAAAAAGCCGCAGTGCACGTCTGCTAAAGCTCGCCGACAAGACGAGCAATCTCCGTTCCATCGTCACCAGTCCTCCGATTCACTGGCCGCGCGAGCGGATGCTCGCCTATGTCGAGTGGTCGGAGCAGGTCGTGTCGTCGTGTCTCTCGCTCGATGAGCGACTCGCGGCTGAATTTCGAGCCGCTGCCCAAGATGTCCGCTTCGGTAAAGGGGCCTGATCCATGCCCACCCGCATCCCCCGCGCTGCCTATGCCGCCATGTTCGGCCCCACCACCGGGGACCGGGTGCGCCTTGCCGATACGGATCTCATCGTCGAAGTCGAGCGCGATTTCACCATTTACGGCGAAGAGGTGAAGTTCGGCGGTGGCAAGACCATCCGCGACGGCATGGGGCAGGGGCAGGCGACGCGGGCCGAGGGCGCGGTCGACACCGTCATCACCAACGTGCTGATCATCGACCACTGGGGCATCGTGAAGGCGGATGTGGGCCTCAAGGGCGGGCGCATCGTCGGCATCGGCAAGGCGGGCAACCCCGACATGCAGCCGGGCGTCGATATCATCATCGGGCCGGGCACGGACGCCATCGCGGGGGAGGGCAAAATCCTGACGGCGGGTGGCATCGACACGCATATCCATTACATCTGCCCCCAGCAGATCGACGATGCGCTGATGAGCGGCGTCACCACCATGCTGGGCGGCGGCACGGGGCCCTCCACGGGCACCAACGCCACGACCTGCACACCCGGCCCGTGGCATCTGGAGCGGATGATTCAGGCGGCGGAAGCCTTCCCTATGAACCTCTCCTTCGCCGCCAAGGGCAATGCCGCGCTGCCGGGTGCGCTCATCGAGCAGATCGAGGCGGGCGCCTCCTGCATGAAACTGCACGAGGATTGGGGCACGACTCCCGCTGCCATCGACAACTGTTTGTCAGTGGCGGATGACTATGACGTGCAGGTGATGATCCACACCGACACGCTGAACGAAAGCGGCTTTGTGGATGACACGCTGCGCGCCTTCAAGGGCCGCACCATCCACGCCTTCCACACGGAAGGTGCGGGCGGCGGCCATGCGCCGGATATCATCAAGGTCGCGGGCTTTGCCAATGTCATCCCGTCCTCCACCAACCCCACGATGCCCTACACCGTGAACACGCTGGAGGAGCATCTGGATATGCTGATGGTCTGCCATCACCTCGACAGCTCGATTCCGGAAGACATCGCTTTCGCCGAAAGCCGCATCCGCAAGGAGACGATTGCCGCTGAAGACGTGCTGCACGACATGGGCGCGCTCTCGATCATGGCGTCGGACAGCCAGGCCATGGGCCGCGTGGGCGAGGTGATCATCCGCACGCTGCAGACCGCACACAAGATGAAGGGCCAGCGCGGCAAACTGGACGGCGACACAGCGGGGGCCGACAACTTCCGCGTCAAGCGCTACATGGCGAAGGTGACGATCAACCCGGCAATTGCGCATGGCCTCTCGGCGCACATCGGCTCGGTAGAGGTGGGCAAGCTCGCGGATGTGTGCCTGTGGTCGCCGGCGTTCTTTGGTGTGAAGCCCGACATGGTGTTGAAAATGGGCACCATCGCCGCCGCTGCAATGGGAGACCCCAACGCCTCCATTCCCACGCCGCAGCCCGTGCATTACCGGCCCATGTTCGGCGCGTTTGGCAAATCTCTCACGCGCTCGTCGGTGGTGTTCGTGTCGGAGGCTTCGCTCGCCAAGGGCATCGCGGGGAAGTACGGCACGGACAAGCTGATGCTGCCGGTCAAGAACACGCGCGGCGGGATTTCCAAGGCGTCGATGGTGCACAACAACGCGTGCCCGGATATCGAGGTGAACCCGGAGACGTATGAAGTGCGGGCGGATGGGGAACTGCTGACGTGCAAGCCAGCGAGCGTGTTGCCGATGGCGCAAAGGTATTTTCTGTTTTAGTAACCTCCTCCCCGTTCTCACGGG
>JANMMT010000048.1:0-2703 GCA_031373545.1 Hyphomicrobiales bacterium | reverse complement strand
CGGCAAGGGCAAGATGACGGTGACGGGCAACTTGAAAGAGGTGATGAAGGAATCGATTTCGGCGGCGGCGACCTATGTGCGCTCGCGTTGCATCGATTTTGGCATCAAGCCGCCGATGTTCGACACCAAGGACATCCATGTGCACGTTCCGGAAGGCGCGACGCCCAAGGATGGCCCTTCAGCGGGCATCGGCATGGCCACCGCCATCACCTCGATCATGACCGGCATTCCCGTGCGCCGCGACATTGCCATGACTGGCGAAGTCACATTGCGCGGACGCGTTCTGCCGATCGGCGGCCTCAAAGAAAAGCTGCTGGCGGCGCTGCGCGGCGGCATCAAGAAGGTGCTCATCCCGCAGGACAACGCGAAGGACCTGATCGACCTGCCCGAAAGCGTCAAGAAGGGCATGGAAATCGTGCCCGTCTCGCGCATGGAAGAGGTGCTCAGCCACGCGCTGGTGCGCATGCCTGCGGCCATCGAGTGGGATGAAGAGGCCGAGAATGCCAAGGCGGAGGCCAAGCGGCGCTCGCTGCGCGATGATGAGGCCTCGGGCATGACCGCCCACTGAAAGGGCACAAAGCCGATAAAACCGCCGCTGCTGCCCTGTGCGCACTTGCCAGAAGGCACCAGCGGCGGCTAGTCCGTCGCGTATGGATGGGCGGTTAGCTCAGCGGTAGAGCATTCCGTTTACACCGGACCGGTCGGGAGTTCGATCCTCTCACCGCCCACCATCGCAGGGGGGAGCTTCCGCAAGGTACCGCAGCGGCCAACACCCGCACGAACTTCAACCAAAGTTAAATTCCGCGTTGATTCCGAATTGTCATTCACTGCATTTTCTGTGCTCATGGCAGCTTCACGGGATACTCGTTCGCATGCTTTTCACATTGCATAAGCGTTTTTGTCTTTTCGTCAGTCTGACGCTCGCCCTGCTGCCTGCAGGCTACGTAGGTGAGGCGCATGCGCAGGCCGGCCCGCCGCCCGCACCGCCTGTATCCGTGGCGCAGCCCTTGCAGCGCAAGGTGACCCAGTGGGACGAGTTCACCGGACGTTTCGAGGCAAAGGAGCAGGTGGATGTCCGTGCGCGCGTCTCGGGTTTCATCGACAAGATACATTTTCGCGACGGGCAGATGATCAAACAGGGTGACCTGCTGTTCACCATTGATCCGCGTCCCTATGCTCTCACGGCCGAGGCGGCAACCGCCGAAGTGGCGCGCACCAAGGCCCAGGTGGCGCTTGCCCTCAATGACGTGGACCGCGCCGACAGTTTGTCACGCAGCCAGACGATCACCGTGCGCGATGTCGACCAGCGCCGGTCCACATTGGCTGTGGCACGCGCGGCGCAGCAGGCGGCGGAGGCCAACCTCAAGACCGCCGAACTCAATCTGGAATGGACGCAGGTGCGTGCACCACTGGCGGGGCGCATCTCGGACAAGCGCGTCGATGCGGGCAATCTCATCGCCGGTGGTCAGGCGGGCGCCACGCTGCTCACCACCATCGTCACCATGGACCCGATCAATTTCGTCTTCGAAGCCTCGGAGGCTGATTATCTGCGCTACACGCGCCTGGCGGCTACCGGCGCGCGGCCCGGCGGGCGCGATGCGCCCAATGCGGTGCAGGTGCGCCTGGCGGATGAGCCGAACTGGGGGCGCGAAGGTCGCATGGATTTCGTCGACAATGCACTGAGTACGCGCTCATCCACCATCCGCGGCCGTGCCGTGTTCGACAACAAGGACCAATCTCTCACGCCGGGCACCTTCGGCCGCATGCGGTTGTTTGCCGGCGAAATCGACGCAATGCTGGTTCCCGACGGCATCATCGTCTCGGACCAGACGCGCAAGGTCATCATGACGGTCGGACCTGACAACAAGGTCGTGCCCAAACCTGTGATACTAGGGCCGATCGCGTTCGGCCTGCGAGTCGTGCGTTCGGGCCTCTCGTCCGATGACCGCGTCATCGTGCAAGGGATAGCCAATCCCATGGTTCGCCCCGGGGTGACGGTGTCGCCGCAGCCTGGCGAAATCAAGTTCGCCACGAACTGATCGGCCAGACATGTTCCGCTTTGCGCATTTCTTCATCGACAGGCCCATCTTTGCGGCGGTCCTTTCGATTCTGATCACCATCGCCGGCGGCATCGTGCAACGCGCGCTGCCGGTGTCGGAGTATCCTGAGATCGCACCTCCCACCGTCAGCATTTCAGCGACGTATCCCGGTGCATCGGGCGAGGTTGTCGCGGCCACGGTCGCGACCCCCATCGAGCAGGAGGTCAACGGCGTCGATGGCATGCTGTACATCAACTCGCAGTCGACCGGCGACGGGCGGGTGACGATCAACGTCGTGTTCAAGCCCGGCACCAATGTGGATCAGGCGCAGGTGCTGGTGCAGAACCGGGTTTCGGCGGCCGAACCGCGCCTGCCGGAGGAGGTGCGCCGCCTCGGCTTGCAGGTGCGCAAGGCCTCGCCCGACCTGATGATGGTCATCCACATGATCTCGCCTGATGGCTCGCGTGATCAATCCTACATCTCCAATTACACCACCTTGTTCGTGAAGGACGCCCTCACCCGTGTTGACGGCGTGGGCAATGTCACGGTGTTTGGCGCGCGCGACTATGCCATGCGCATCTGGCTCGACCCCGCCAAGATCGCCTCGCGCAACCTGACTGCTGGCGAGGTCATCACGGCGCTGCGGGCTGCCAACCTCCAGGTC
>JANMMT010000027.1:0-1631 GCA_031373545.1 Hyphomicrobiales bacterium | reverse complement strand
CGAGCGCGCGCGTTGCGACCGCAGGGCGTCGCGCGCTGAATCCTATGCGCGCCGCTTTGCCGCCAAGGAGGCTTGCGCCAAGGCGCTCGGCACCGGCATTCGCCACGGCGTGTTCTGGCGCGACATGGAAGTGGTCAATCTACCCGGCGGACAGCCCACCATCCGCCTGCATGGCGGGGCGGCGGTCCGGCTCGCCATGATGACACCCCTGGGCTTTGAGGCCGTCATCCACATCTCGCTGACCGATGAGCCGCCCATGGCGCAAGCTTTCGTCGTGATCGAGGCGCGACGGCTTGCGTGATCCCGCTGCTTAAAATTTGCACAAGCCTGCGACCTTAGCCAACTTGCGCGGACCAGCCGGGATCGGGAAACTGCGCTCCAATGACCACCGATGCCCTGCCATTGTCTGTAATGCCTCTCTCGGCCGAGCTGCTGCCGGCCCATATCCGGGCCGATGGTGGCGTCAGGCTGCGCTTCGGGCGCGCCGGCGCGCAAAACTGCCGGCTGGAGCTGCGCGAGTCCGGCGGCTATCGCGCGCGCTTTCCCTCAAAGGCAAGCGAAGCACCTTGCGAAGCCGTGCTCATCAACACCGGCGGGGGCATGGCGGGTGGTGACCGGATGCGCACGCGGGTCACGGTCGATGCTGGCGCGCGCGCCGTTGTCAGCACGCAGGCCGCGGAGAAAATCTATCGCAGCCAGGGCACCGACACCTGCATCGAGACTCAGCTTGCCGTGGGCGCAGGCGCGCAACTCGATTGGTTGCCCCAGGAAACCATCCTGTTTTCCGGCAGCCGCCTGAGCCGTTCGCTCGATGTGTCGCTGGCAAACGATTCTCAGGTGATGATCTGCGAATGTCTCTATTTCGGCCGCGTCGCGATGGGCGAGCTCCTGGCTTCGGGCTCATTTCAGGATCGTTGGCGCATCTGGCGCAAAAATTTCGAGGGCAAGCCGGAGCTTGTCTTTGCCGAGGATGTCCGCCTGGGCGGGGTGCTCAATGGTGAGTTGGCCCGCAAGGCTGTCGCGGATGGTGCACGCGCCGTGGCGACTTTGCTGGTTTTGCGCCCGGATGCCGAGAAGTTGCTGGAGCCCGTGCGTCATTTGCTTGACCAGAGCCTTTGTGAAGCGGGCGCCACCACCTTCAATGGCATGCTGCTGGTCAGGCTCCTTGGAGCTGATGCAGCGGCGCTACGTCGTTCGCTCGTCACAGTCATCACCCATGTCACGAGACGCGCTCTTCCGCGCGTTTGGACATTATGAGGTGCTCCCATGCAGACGATCACTGACATGAATTGCCGGCTCAATACAGTCCATGCCACCTGGACCATCGACCTGCTTTTCGACGACCAGAGCGGCACGCACAGCTTCTCGCTGAAGGATGCTTCTTCAGTTGAAACATTCCTCGAGGTGTTCGAAGATTGCACCGCCTGCCGGTTCGATCCCGAGACCAAAGAAGTTGTCTTTGCCTTCGAGTATATGAGCGGCGAAGATGACGAGGAAGAGGAAGAGGAAGAAGATCAGGAAGAGGAGGTCGAGACCTCCGAGAACGAAGCCGAAGACGAAGATGAGGACGAGGACCAGCCGGGCAGCAGCAAGGTTGCCTGAGCCTCCCGCAACCGGGAATGACGCATGAA
>JANMMT010000185.1:0-31350 GCA_031373545.1 Hyphomicrobiales bacterium | reverse complement strand
GCAATCAAGGAAATGATCATACCCTCACTGCTGCCGGTGCTGGCCCCCATCGTGACGTTCTTTGCCATCACGGCGATTGCCGGCAAGGCCCAAGGTTTCGCGGCTGTGGGCGCCATGCTCATGGGCGTGATCGTCACAGGCATCTTCGTCGCCATCTCGATGACATCGGGCGGTGGTGCCTGGGACAACGCCAAGAAGTCGTTTGAAGACGGCTTTGTCGACAAGGACGGCGTGAAGCACTTGAAGGGTTCCGAAGCCCACAAGGCGTCGGTCACGGGCGACACCGTTGGCGATCCCTACAAGGACACGGCAGGACCCGCGGTGAACCCCGCGATCAAGATCACCAACATCATCGCGCTGTTGTTGTTGGCGATTTTGGCGCATTGAGTAGGGCGTTATTGAGTGGATGAGAGAGCCCCCGCAGAGCGATCCGCGGGGTTTTTCTTTGGTAAACCAACATCTTACCACTTATGCGGCAGTTGTCTCATAAACGTGAATTCTAGCTCCAAGAATCGTCCGGAGACGGTCGCCAAACAGTTTACACGCTGTATGAGTTTTTTGATCGCCATCGATAACAGTGAACCAGCGTGCGCGGGGTTGCTTTCCATTAGGTCCACGGACCGAAATGCTGGTGCGAACCGTTATAATGTTTCGTGTGTCGGTTGCCTGATGCAGACGTTCGTGCAGGCGAGTGACCTGCTGTTCATGCGGAGTGCGCGCTGGAAATGTGATGAAAGACACGGCCCTTCCGATGCGCCTGAGTTTGTGAATTTCTTCAATCGTAAGATGCTTGTTGGTAGAACCAATGCCGTTGTCCGGATCGCAAAAAACAAAATCTGCATCTATTAAGGCGAGACGTTTTTCTGCTGCCCATTTGGACCGGAGGCTCGACGACGGAACCGCCTGCCTGTGAAATGTCGTGTGAGTGGGCCAGAATTCTGCACCCTCTATCGCGGCGACGCTTCGGTCGCTCAAATGCGATAGCGCATGTGCCAGTTTTGGATCACAAGAACTAAAGCGCGTATCCATCTGCCATTCTATATGCTTGCCGTCGTTGCGGCCATCGTGATGTGGGATATAGTACCAAGCAACTCCAATTCGTCTATCCAAGGCAATATGCCTGATAAACATATACTTAAAGAAATCACTTATATCGCCTGAGTATTGATCTCTCATTCCATCCTCATCTTATTGGCAATGTCTAAGCCTAATCGGTTGAACCTCACTCATCACCCGCCCCTCAATCGCCTTTTCCGCCAGTCCAGCTTGCAAGCCGCCACTGGCTGAACCTTAGCCACCACCTTATATCGAATCTCGTGCACCGCTATCATCACCTCATAAGCCATATGTAAATTCAACCAGAACCGCGATGGGCAACGCCTATCTGAATGGACTATCAATCTGAATTGCGATAATAATTATCATAATTGCTAACCCAAGGCCCCCCATGCCCAGCAGCGTCGCCCTCGGAAACCTCGAAAGCGTTGTCGTCAAACTCGTTCAATCGGGCCGCTACAACTCGAAAAGCGAAGTGATCCGCGAGGGCATTCGGCTGGTGGAGGAGCGCGAGAAGCGCCTCGCCCTTCTGGATGAAGCTTTGGCAGCCGGGCTTGCGGACGCCGATACGGGCCGCGTTATTCCTGCAGCGGATGTTTTTGCAGACCTCCGGACGCTGGCGACGCCCAGACGCGGTGCCGCTGCTTGATCCTGACATTTACGGCCAAAGCGCAGAGTGATCTGCGGTCGATTGTCATCACGATTGCCAAGGACAATCCGGCGCGTTCCACAAGCTTTGTCGCTGAACTCGAACAGCGCTGCTCGGCTTTGACCAGATCACCTTTGGCCTACGCAATTGTGCCCCGCTACCGGGACAAGGCCATTCGGCGCATCGTGCATGACAACTATCTGATTTTCTATCTTGTCGTTGACGACACCATCACAATCCTGCGGGTGATCCACGGCTCGATGGATATTGATGCGCAACTGACCGAGCCATGAGAATCCCTCACTTCCCCAGCAACTGCCGATACCGTGCGATTTCCTTGGGCACCAAATCCGCCACAAAGGCCGGCGTTGCCTCCTCCGCACTGGCCGGGAATGTCTGCAACTCCGTGAAGCGCTTCTGCAGCAGCTCACTCTTGAGCGCGGCATTCAGCGCCTCATTAAGCCGCCGGATGATCGGCTCCGGCGTGCCCTTGGGCGCGAAATAAGCATTCCAGCCCTGCGCGGCGAAAGCAGGCAGCCCGGCTTCGGCTGAGGTCGGAATCTCCGGCATGCCCGGCATGCGCGTGGGTGTCGCCACCGCCAGGCCCCGCACCTGTCCGGCGCCGATGGCGCTTTGCAATGATGTGGCGGCGTCGCACACGCCGTCGATCTGCCCGCCCATGAGATCATTAAGGGCGGGCGCCGCGCCCCGGTAACCCACAAGCGTCGCCTCGGCGCCTGCCGCCCGCAGAAACGTGAGACAGATGAGGTGGTTGGACGAACCCGTGCCCGCATGGCCCAGCGTGATCTTGCCGGGGTTGGCGCGCATCTCGGTCACAAGTTCTGCCAGATTCTTCGCCGCCAGATCCTTCTTCACCGCGATCATGGGCGAGGTCTTGGCGGCCAGACCAATGGGCGCAAAATCCTCCGGCTTGTAAGTGATCTCGGGGTAGATCGAATACGACGCTGCGTTGGTGCCGGTGTTGCCGATGACCAGCGTGTAGCCATCAGGCGCAGCGCGGCTGGCGCGCGACAGGGCGGATGTGCCCCCTGCCCCGCCGATGTTCTCGAAGACGATGCGCTGACCCAAATTCTGGCTCATCTGCTCGGAAACGATGCGCGCGATCACATCGGATGTCCCACCCGCTGCAAACGGCACGATCAGCGTGATCGGTTTATCCGGATAGACACCCTGTGCAAGCACCACCGCCGAAAGCCCCAGGTTCGCTACAACCGTGGCGCTCAGGGCAACAACCATGCGGCGTAATGTGCTGAAATTCACTTGGAAATTTTGCATGATGCACCCTTTGTTCCATGCAGCCGGCATGAATGATTAACCCTGATATCACAGTGTGAAAACCCAAACGGAGTGTCAATCTTGACGTCAATTCGCATCCGCATGTCACTCGCACTGGCTGGCATGATTGTGGCCCTTGCTCTTGTCATCACCTCCTCGATCTGGACGGATCACACGGCCTCCAGGACCCTACAAGAAGGGCTGATCGAGCGGGTCATTCCGCTGCGCGATCTGAAAGCCATCTCTGACGCCTATGCCGTCGACATCGTCGACACCAGCCACAAGGTGCGTGGGGGATCACTGAGCTTTGCCGAGGGTGCCGCGCGGATCACGGCGTCGAAGGATGTGATCCGCGACAAATGGACCAATTACCTCACCACCGTCACCAGCCCGGAGGAAACGCGCCTTGCGCAGGAAACGCAGGCTGTGATGGGGGTCACCAATGCGGCGATCGAGAACATCCTGCGCATCATGAAAGATCTGGGCAAAGTCGAAATCGAGGTCTTCAACGACACGCGCCTCTATCCCACCATCGAACCCACGACTGTCGCGCTCGACAAGCTCGTGAACTGGCAGATCGTCGAAGCTGAAGTTGCAGCCCAGAAGGCCAATGCGGCATCCCTCCGCAACAAGATTGTTCTGTCCGTCCTCGCCCTGTTCGGCACGCTGATGTGCGTGATGGCTGCCTGGGTCACGTTTTCGCTCGTCGTCTCGCCACTGAACCGCCTGACCGAGCGCTTTTCTCAGATGGCGCAGGGAGATCTTGCGTCCCAAGTGCCTGAGATCGGCCGACGCGACGAAATCGGCGCGATGGCGCGCGTCGTGGATGACATGCGCCAGCGGATGGCCGCCCTGCGCGAGACAGAAGCGACCCGCCTGACCCAGTCCCAAAGCGAGCTGAGCAGCCGTGAGGGTTTGATTGCCTCCATTCGCGGCATTGGCGCACGCGTTGCCGAGACGACACGCCGGGTCAAGGATGGGGCGGGAGTCATGACAGGTGCCTGCGACAGCATGCAAACCAGCGCCCATGACACGCTGGCACGCTCACAGGCCACGCGCACGGCGCTGCAAGGCAATACGGACACCATCCGATCCATGGCGACGGCCACATCACAGCTGTCGTCTTCCATCCATGAACTCTCGGCACAGGGAGCCCGCATCCTGCAGGCCGTGGAACACATGACGGGCCGGACACAGGATGCAGCCACGCGCCTGGGGGGCCTTGAAGCGGTTTCCGAGAAGGCGACCTCGGCTGTGGACCTGATCTCGCAGATTGCGGAGCAGACCAATCTCCTGGCGCTCAACGCGACGATCGAAGCGGCACGCGCGGGCGACGCCGGGCGCGGTTTCGGTGTGGTCGCCAGCGAGGTGAAGACGCTGGCCGGGCAGGCCGCGCGCGCATCCGACGAAATCCGCCAGATGATCAACGCGATGCTCAATTCCGTCGGCGGCGTGCAGGATGCGATGAACGAGGTCGATACGGGCATGAGCGATCTGCGCGCCGTTGCGGCATCGGTGAAGGATGCGGTGGACGAGCAGTCGCGCGCGACGGTCTCGATCAGCCAGAGCATCGATGAATCGTCGCAGGTCGCCGAAGCCATCCTGAGCGATGTGGAAACCATGAACGTTTCCGCCGCCGAAACCGGCAAGACAGCCCAGGACGTCATGAGCGTATTGGAAGAATTGTCGGCTGTGGCCGACAGCCTCGCGCAGGACGTTGACGCATTCGGCAGCCAGATCAAGGCCGCATGACACCGCGTTTAATGCCGCGGCTTCCCGTCGGGCCATCAATCGGCTAGACGCGTCACAGCTCGGCTTATAATCTTGGAGAAGCATAGATGGCGTCTGAACCAACACAGCGCGGCACATTGATGGCCGGCAAGCGCGGCCTCATCATGGGCGTTGCGAACAAGATGTCGATCGCCTGGGGCATTGCCAGGGCCTGCCACATGCAGGGTGCGGAACTCGCCTTCACCTACCAGGGCGATGCGCTGAAAAAACGCGTCGAACCTCTTGCAGCAGAGGTGGGCGGACTTGTTGTCGGCCATTGCGACGTCACGGACACAGCGAGCATCGATGCCGTGTTTGCCGAAGTGGAGCGCCATTGGGGCAAGCTCGATTTCATTCTTCACGCCATCGCCTACGCCGACAAGGACGAACTGACCGGCCGCTATGTGGACACGACTGAGGGCAACTTCACCAAATCGCTGCTGATCTCATGCTACTCGTTCACGGCCGTTGCGCAGCGCGCGGAAAAACTGATGCCCGAAAGCGGGGGCAGCATGCTGTCGCTGACCTATTACGGTGCTGAAAAATGGATGCCGCATTACAATGTCATGGGTGTGGCCAAGGCAGCGCTGGAAGCCAGCGTGCGCTATATGGCGGCGGATCTTGGCCCCAAGAACATCCGCGTCAACGCCATATCGGCAGGTCCGATCAAGACGCTGGCGGCCTCGGGCATTGGCGACTTCCGCTACATCCTCAAGTGGAACGAGTATAATTCGCCCCTTCGCCGCACCGTGACCATCGACGAGGTGGGCGACTCGGGCATGTACCTGCTCTCGGAGTTGTCACGCGGCGTGACGGGCGAGATTCACCACGTGGATGCGGGCTATCATGTCGTGGGCATGAAGAACCCGACCGCTCCCGATATGAGCATCGAGAAGGAATAGACCGCAGAAAGCGGTCCTGTCCGCAGCGCTATTGCGCCTGTGGCAATCGGATCGTCGCGCTTGCCATGGCCGCAATGCCCTCCCTGCGGCCTGTGAACCCCAGACGCTCGGTCGTCGTCGCCTTCACCGACACGTTTTCCAAGGTTGTGCCGGCGATCCGGGCAATGCGCTTGCGCATCGCATCGGCGTGTGGCCCGATCTTGGGTGTTTCGCAGATGAGCGTGACGTCGAGCAGATCGACCTCCCCTCCCCGCGCGCGCAGCCTCGAAATCGCATAGGCCAGGAATTGGTCGGAGGCGGCACCGCGCCAGCGCTCTTCTGTCGGCGGAAAATGCCGCCCGATATCTCCGTCGGCCATGGCGCCCAGCAGGGCATCGGTCAGAGCGTGCAAGCCCACATCGCCGTCTGAATGCGCCTCGAAGCCGTGGCTGTGGGGAATCTTGACGCCGCAGAGCCAGACGTGATCGCCAGTCTTGAAGGCGTGCACATCAAACCCGGTGCCCGTGCGGGAAATCATGGTGTCTTCTCCCAGATACGCGGTGGCGCGCGCCATGTCGGCGGGCGTCGTGATCTTGATGTTCGTCGCTTCACCGGCGAACACATGCACCGGTTGTCCCTGAGCCATGGCGAGGGAGCCGTCATCGGTAAAGCTGCCCGCGCCCGCGGCTGCGGCGCGATGGGCGTCGCGTATGATCTGATAATCGAACGCTTGCGGCGTCTGCACCGCGCGCAGGATATCCCTGTCCAGCGCCGCACTGAGGCGGTCCTCGGCCGCGCTTATGATCGTGTCCGTAACCGGCGCCCCAGGCACGGCAGCCTTGTGGATCCGGGCGGCCGCGATGGCGGCACTGATCAATGCAGCGCTCACAAAAGGGCGCGCCGCATCGTGAATGAGGACGATCTCCGGCGCTGTCGCGGCAAGGCCCTCCAGCCCCGCCAGCACCGAGGCCTGCCGCGTCTCGCCGCCATGCGCCTCGGCCAGAAGCTTGGGAGATTCAAGCCCGCCCACAGCCTGGTGGTATTCCGCAGTGTGCAAAGGATTGATCACCGTCAAGATGGAACCGACCTCTGGGTGATCAAGAAAGGCGCGCAGCGTGCGGCGCAGCACCGGCACGGCAGCCAGCATGTGAAACTGTTTGGGAAGGGTGTCCCCAAAACGCGTGCCACGACCGGCAGCAACGACGATGACGGCGACACGCGCAGCAGGACCGGATGCGGACATGCAATACGCGCTATCACGCCTTTGCGCGCCTCTCAATCAGCGCCATAAGCCTTGAGACATGTCTTTGACTGTGATCGCGCCTGCCAAGCTGAACCTGTGTCTTTCCATCACCGGACGGCGGGCCGATGGGTATCATCTGCTCGACTCGCTCTTTGTTTTTTGCGGCCTTGTCGACACGCTGACCATTCGCGCCGGACATGGCCTGTCATTGCAGCAGAGTGGCCCGTTTGCCGATAGGCTTCCAGCGGATGCGGGCAATCTGGTGTTGCGCGCCGCCCACTTGCTGGCACGCGAAGCAGGCTGTTCGCCCGAAGCCGCATTGCATCTCCACAAGGCCATTCCGGTGGCGGCAGGGCTTGGGGGCGGCTCGGCGGATGCGGCCGCGGCTCTCAATGGGCTGAACAGGTTCTGGGGATTGGATTGGCCGTTCGAACGGCTGGAGAAACTGGCGGCTCAATTGGGTGCGGATGTACCCGCCTGTCTGCGCAGTCGCCCTGTGCGGGCGCGCGGCGTCGGCGATCTGCTCAGCCCTGCCCCCGTCATGCCTTCCTGCGCTGTGTTGCTGGTGAACCCGCTTGCGCCGACACCCACGCCAGCGGTCTTCAAGGCCTTTGCCGCAGCAAATCCCGAGATTGTGCCGCGTGAGCGCGGGCCTTGGCCGGCGGCTTTCGATCATCTTCCTGCACTTGTCGATAGGCTTGACGCGCGCGGCAATGACCTTCTGCCCGCAGCGCTGCAGGTCACACCTGTGATCGCAGATGTTCTTGCAACCCTCAAATCGACGCCCGAGGCGCTTTACGCTGGGCTTTCAGGCAGCGGGGCCACCTGCTTTGCGCTGTTTGAGGATGTATCGCAGGCCCGCCGCGCTGTTATTCCGCCGAACTGGTGGCGCTGGAGCGGAAGTTTGACTTAGCTCCACAGCCCGCCCGACAAAACCAACGCCAGAACACCCCCGCAGAACGCGATCAAACGGGTGACCATGCCGACGGAATGAACCACCGGCACACGGCGAATGGCAGCGGAAACCACATCGAAGACCAGAATGGCACCCAGCAGCCACATGAGTGCCGGCACGACGCGGATTTGCGGCAAGATCTTGCCCAGCTCGGCGATGCCAAGGCCGGCGAGCGCGCCGAACGCGATGAAAATGACGTCAAATCTCATGCCGCATGGCTCGCACAGCTTTTGAGGCAGGGCAATGGCGCGGTGCAATTCGGGCCACGAAAAACCCCGCCATAGCGGGGTTTTGATGAACGATCACATGCGAGTGGTTCAGGCCGAGATGCGCTCTTCGCCTTCGACAGGCTCACGCAGGACATACCCACGGCCCCAGACCGTCTCGATGTAGTTCTTGCCATCGGAGGCATTGGCCAGCTTCTTGCGCAGCTTGCAAATGAACACGTCGATGATCTTGAGTTCCGGCTCATCCATCCCGCCGTAGAGGTGGTTGAGGAACATTTCCTTGGTGAGCGTGGTGCCGCGCCGCAGCGAGAGCAACTCCAGCATCTGGTATTCCTTGCCCGTGAGGTGCACGCGCTCGCCGGCGACTTCGACTGTTTTCTGGTCGAGGTTCACAAGCAAGTCACCTGTGGTGATAACGGACTGGGCGTGGCCCTTGGAGCGACGCACGATGGCGTGGATGCGGGCGACCAATTCGTCCTTGTGGAAGGGCTTGGTGAGGTAGTCGTCGGCGCCAAAGCCCAGACCCTTCACCTTGTCCTCGATGCCCGCCATGCCGGAGAGGATGAGGATGGGCGTCTTGACCTTGGACACACGCAGGCTGCGCAGGACTTCATAGCCCGACATGTCGGGAAGGTTCAGATCGAGCAGAATAATGTCGTAATCATAAAGCTTGCCAAGGTCGATGCCCTCTTCGCCCAGATCCGTCGTGTAGATGTTAAAATTCTCCGACTTGAGCATGAGCTCAATGGATTGCGCCGTGGCGCTGTCGTCTTCAACAAGGAGAACGCGCATCTTTGGTCCCCACCTTTGGCCCGCTGGTGACGCCAGGGGCTCGCCAATCTGGCCCCTTCAAAACGTCCACCGTTCGATTTCACTACGCAACGTTAATGGCCAATGGTTAACAAATGCTGATTCTCCAACGCAACCCCTTAAGGAAAAAATCGTCGTGAACAGGCTAAGTCACTGACACTTGGAAACTTTCGAGATTTCATAAACTTAAAGTACTGGGTGAAGAAAATCTTGCAACCGACTCCTGCGACTCTCAACTCGGGGCTTTGTCCGAAAATGAGGCAGAGCGAGGCCAGTTTCAGACTTTCTCAACCATAATTAGCAAGAGTTAACGCATGATGGATTTTTCACCCGAATCGCTCCCTTCAGATCGCCCTGCCGGGGGCATGCGCGCGTCCGCACCCAGCATGCAGGCGATGAACGCGGCGCTGGAATCGATCACCAGCACGCAAGTCTTCGGACGCGTCATTGCCGTGCGCGGCCTGCTGATTGAAATTGCCGGTCCGCTGTCCCTGATGGCTGTGGGCGGGCTCATTGCCATCGAGACACCTGCCGCCCCGGAACCAGTGCTGTGCGAGATTGTCGGCTTCGAAAACCGCCACGCCCTGGCTATGCCGTTCGCGGGTCTGGCCGGGGTCCGGCGCGGCTGCCGCGCAGTGCTGAGGCCGGACAAAGCGGGCGTGCGCCCGAGTGCCTCCTGGCTGGGCCGCGTCGTGAACTGCTTTGGCCAACCCATCGATGGCAAGGGTCCGCTGCTGCCCGGCCCGAAGCTCTACCCGTTCCGCGCCGATCCGCCGCCCGCGCACAAGCGCAACCGCGTGGGCCAGCCACTGGATCTGGGCGTGCGGGCGCTCAACACCTTTCTGACCTGCTGCGAAGGCCAGCGCATGGGCATCTTCGCGGGCTCGGGCGTCGGCAAATCCGTGCTGATGGCCATGCTGGCGCGCAATTCCTCCGCCGATGTGGCGGTGGTGGGCATGGTGGGCGAGCGCGGCCGCGAGGTGCAGGAGTTTCTGCAGGATGATCTGGGAGAAGAGGGCCTCGCCCGCTCCGTGGTGGTGGTGGCGACCTCCGATGAGCCGGCACTGGCGCGCAAGCAGGCGGCGTATCTCACCCTCGCGTTGGCGGAGTATTTTCGAGATCAGGGCAACCAGGTGCTGTGCATGATGGATTCCGTCACGCGTTTTGCCATGGCGCAACGGGACATTGGCCTGGCTGCGGGCGAACCGCCGACCACCAAGGGCTACACACCCACCTGCTTTGCCGAACTGCCCAGGCTGCTGGAGCGCGCCGGGCCCGGCGAGGGCACAGGTTCGATCACGGCGCTGTTCAGCGTGCTGGTGGATGGGGACGATCACAACGAACCCATCGCCGATGCGGTGCGCGGCATCCTGGATGGGCACATCGTCATGGAGCGGCGCATTGCCGAGCGCGGGCGCTACCCCGCCATCAACATTCTCAAAAGCGTGTCACGCACCATGCCCAAATCCTGCGACCCGCTCTATTGGCCCGTGGTGCAGGAGGCCAAACGCCTCATGGCGACCTACGCCGATATGGAAGAACTCATTCAGCTCGGGGCCTACCGGCGCGGCACAACGCCCGATGTGGACCTCGCCATCGACCGTCATGCATTTTTTGAAACTTTTTTGCGTCAAGGTAAGGAAGAAGCAACCTCCATGAGCGAAAGTTACGCCAGTCTCGCGGATATCGTAGGTCATTCGGGCGGGGTTGCCTGAGTGTTTTGTAAGCCGTCACGGCTTCCTGGAGTTGCGTAAAGATGAAGTCGCGTGAAACGTTGATCCGCCTGAAAAAATTTCAGGTCGACGAAAAGCGCCGCCGCGTGGTCCAGATGGAGGCCATGATTGCGGACTTTGACCGTATGGCATCCGATCTTGATCGGGAGGTCGCCAATGAAGAGCGCCGGGCCGGCATCGCCGACCCTGCCCATTTTGCCTACCCGACCTATGCCCGCGCCGCCCGCACGCGCCGCGAGAAGGTGGTGAATTCCGCCAACGAGCTGCGCCAGCAACTTGATGTCGCCAAGGGTGAGATGGAACTCGCCGTGGAGGAGCTCAAGAAAGTCGAGATCCTCCATGACCGCGAGATTGCCGCCGAACGGGCCGAGGAGGCACGCCGCGAGCAAGTGGAAATGGACCGCATCGGCGCCCGCCTGCGCATGCGGGCGTAATTTGATTGCCAAGCGACACGGACTGCATGGCCGGGCTTGTCCCGGCCATTGGCGTTATTGCCTCTAATCAAACCCGTGGCACGCCTCAGATATGCGCGGTGAAAAATCCCCCGTCACGGCCGATCTGAAGAAGGTCCTGGAACTCACGGTAACGCGGGTGATCCGGCCGGATTGTCCCGAACACCAGAGTCTCGTCTTCCGCCATCTTCTTCAGAACGACGAGCGCTGCAGTGGGAATTCTCAAGCTGAGCTTCGGTGAACCCGTCGTCAGGATACCGCCGTACAGCGTGCCCTTCCGCTCGGGGTCGGACAACAACATGAATTGAAAATTGCCGTTTGCCCCGCTCAGGAAATAGATCAAGTTGTTGTAGATCGGAACTGACACGAGGCCTCTGTCAAACGTGGACATTGCGTTGTTGCTCTCGTCGAACACCAGATAGGCCTGCGCACTGTCCCATGTGACAGCGATCGAATAGGCATCGAGGCAACCCGGTTCGCGGAACGAGGGCCGAATGACCTGATAGGTGCCCTCCAGATGCCTGACTTCGCTTCGCTCCGGCGCATGAATGCCGAAATCGGGGAAGGGAGACAGGCTCCTTTTCTCGATCCCCAGCTTGAACGCGATTTTCTTGGTCAGCTTCGAGGAGGGCGGGCTGAAGCCTCCCATGAATTTGTCGATCGTGCTTTTTGAAACGCTCAGCAAATCAGCAAGTTGGGCGCGCGTCAGGTTGTTTGCAACAACAAAGGCCTTCACGTCGTCTATCAGGCTCACGGCTTTTTCTCTTGTTTGACCAAGGTTCAAACCCATGGGCCGCGCTGGAGTTGCAATGCGTGGATCAAAAAATCCCAGAAATAATCGGGAGATATGAAAAGGCAGCGGCGTGAAACCTGTTGCCCGTCGCGACGTCATCGATCGAACAAGTCTGACGATGCGTCCTTGCAAGCGATGCGTCCTTGCAATGTTGAGATTTGATGCAGCCGATCCAACCGAATGAACCCGATTCTGTCGTGATCCCGATCCGCGCAATGATCAGGAGACGATCAATGGCATCGACCTCGGGCTTTGGCAGCCTCGCGAGACACCCCCTGCGCGCGCGAATAATGGCGCAAACCTTGGCGCGGCTGTCACGAGGGCTGGTATAGCGCTGCCAGTGCGCCTGGCGGCCAACTCTCGTACGATGATCGTTGATCGTCTTGGTTATCTGGTGTGCATCGTTCCTGGAGGGGCGCAATCCGAGCGCGTACACCGCATTGCCGAAGCCATTGCGGCAAGGATGTGCAACAGCTGACCCCCTTCCCGGGTTCCATTCCCCCTGCTAGACACCCGGCCTGATCCAACCCTGCACAGGCCGCACATGCTGAAGAAAAAAATCAACAAGGTCGTCCTCGCCTATTCGGGCGGGCTCGACACCTCTGTCATCCTCAAATGGCTGCAGACGGAGTATGGCTGCGAGGTCATCACCTTCACCGCCGACCTCGGACAGGGCGAGGAATTGGAGCCCGCGCGCAAGAAGGCGCTGCTGCTGGGCATCAAGCCCGAAAACATTTTCATTGAGGATGTGCGCGAGGAATTTGTGCGGGATTATGTTTTCCCCATGTTCCGCATGAATGCGCTCTATGAGGGGCAATACCTCTTGGGCACCTCCATCGCGCGGCCGCTGATCTCCAAGAAGCAGATCGAGATCGCCCGTAAAATGGGCGCGGATGCGGTGGCGCACGGGGCCACCGGCAAGGGCAACGATCAGGTGCGTTTCGAGCTGGCGTATTACGCTCTGGAGCCCAACATCCACATCATCGCGCCGTGGCGTGAATGGGATCTGACCTCGCGCACGCGGCTGATCGAGTTTGCCGAAAAGCACCAGATTCCCATCGCCAAGGACAAGTACGGCGAGGCCCCGTTCTCGGTGGACGCAAACCTGCTGCACTCCTCCTCGGAAGGCAAGGTGCTGGAAGATCCCGCCGTCGATGCGCCAGAGATGGTCTACATGCGCACGATTTCGCCTGAAAGCGCGCCCGACAAGGCCACAACCATTACCATCGATTTCGAGAAAGGCGATCCGGTTGCCATCGACGGCGTGGCCCTATCGCCTGCCACCTTGCTCACCCAGCTCAACGAACTGGGCAAGGCCAACGGCATCGGGCGGCTCGATCTGGTCGAGAACCGCTTCGTCGGCATGAAGTCGCGCGGTGTTTACGAGACGCCGGGCGGCACGATCCTGCACCTCGCGCACCGGGGCATCGAGAGCATCACGCTCGACCGCGAGGCCATGCACCTCAAGGAATCCCTCATGCCGCGCTACGCCGAACTGGTGTATTATGGCTTCTGGTTCACGCCCGAGCGCGAGATGTTGCAAGCGCTGGTCGACAAGAGCCAGGAGTTCGTCACGGGCCGCGTGACGCTGAAACTCTACAAGGGCAACACCACGGTGATCGGCCGCACCAGCCCCTATTCGCTCTATGATCAGGAGCTGGTCACATTCGAGGAAGGGGCGGTCGCCTACGATCACCGCGATGCGGCGGGCTTCATCAAGCTCAATGCGCTGAGGTTGCGCACGCTGGCCGTGCGTGCGGCGCGCCAAAAATAATGAGTGCGGCGCTTCCGACGGTCTATTTCATTCGCCATGGCGAGACGGATTGGAACGCGGAAGGCCGGTTGCAGGGACAGCGGGATATCCCGCTCAATGATCTGGGCCGGGTGCAGGCCGAGGAAGCCGGGCGCCTGCTGGCCCGCCTCCACCCGCAGCCCGATGACCTCGACTGGCTGGTGAGCCCGCTGGGGCGTACGCAAGAGACGGCGCGTCTGGCGCGCGCTGCGCTTGGTCTGGGCGAGACGTATTTCAAGCTGGACGAGCGCCTGAAAGAGCTGACCTTCGGCTCCTGGGAAGGCCTGACCTGGCCCGAGGTGCGCAAGCTCGACCCCGAGGGCGCGCGCGGACGCGAGCGCGACAAGTGGAACTATGTGCCTCCGGGAGGCGAAAATTACGCCATGCTCTGCGCCCGCATCGCGCCTGTACTGAATGATCTGCGCCGCGACACGGTGCTGGTCTCGCACGGCGGCGTGGCGCGCGCGCTGTTGACGATTGCTGCGGGGGCCAAAAAGCACATCGCGGTGAACGAAGACATCTGGCAGGGCAAGGTTCTGGTGTTCGCGAGAGGCAAAAGCCGCTGGGAACCGCGAGGTTAGAACCGGGTCGTCAGGTTGGTCAGCCATTCAGGCGAGGCCTCGACCAGCATGGCCTCCATGCGCTTGTCGAGACCTGACAGAACCAGCACACCTGCCGCAAGCAATATTGCCCCGAAGATCATCTTGCCGCGCCCGCCCGCCGCCAGCATCGTGTTGCGCCAGCGCAGGAGCGCCTCACGGGACAGAAGCCCGAGCAGGATGAGGGGCAGGCCCGCGCCTATGCCGAAGCTGAGCATGGTCAGCGCAACCTGTCCCAGATTTTCGCCCCGCGCAGCAAGCACCGAAGCCGCGCCGAGCGTGGGGCCGACGCAGGGTGTCCAGACGGCGCCCAGCAGCAGGCCCAGCGCGAACTGACCAGGCAGACCTGCCTTGGAAAATCCTCCGAAGCGCTGATCCACCCAATTGCCCACGGGACCGCCGGCAGTGGCCAGTTGCATGGAAAAGCGGGGCACGACCAGCACCACACCAATCACGATCATCATCACAGCCGCCGCCATGCGGAACACATCACCGCTCACACCCACCGAAAAGCCCAGCGTGGCCACGAACAGGCCTATGGCAACGAAGGACGAGGCAAGGCCCGCCGCCAAGGCCAGCGGGCCAAACCTGTGCTCGGAGGCTGCTGCACCCAGAACAAGCGGCAGGATGGGCAGCACGCAGGGTGATAGCACGGAAAGGACACCCGCCAACCCTGCAAGAAGGAGTGTCGTCAGCATTGCGGCACGTCAGATCGCGGCTTTGAAGAGCTTCTCGATTTCAGGCGCGCGGGTCTCACCGACCGAACGGGCAGTCTCAGTCTTGCCCTTGAACGCAATCAATGTGCTCTGCGCGGTGACCTTCAGCAGAGCCAGCGCATCCTTCTGGCTGTCGAAATCGATCTCCAGCAGTGTGATGTCCTTGAACTCGGGCTTCGCTTGCAAGGACTGGAGGATCGGCTTTTGCGTGCGGCAGGTGGGGCACCAGGGTGCCGTCACATCGACCACGATGGATTTGCCCGCGGCCTGCGCGGCGGCAAAGGTGGCAGCCGTGAACTTCACATTGGCAGTTGTCGTCTGCGCCGACACCTTGGTTGCGGATGCAGCAGCGAGCGCAGCGGCGCTGATAAGAACAGCGCGGCGTGAAAAGACCGTCATGATTATCTCCCTGGGGTAAGTCTGATTGTGCAGCGTAGGTTTTAATGATGAATGTTCATTGGGTGTTTTTGCATCACCTGCATCACACGCTGGCGTGAGAGCAGATTTGACCCTGCAGCGGGGCTGCGCCAAAGAGCACATCACACCACGCAGGCGCATCATGTCTCACAACACCTTTGGTCATCTCTTCCGTATCACCACCTTTGGAGAGAGCCATGGCCCGTCCATCGGCTGCGTGGTCGACGGCTGCCCGCCGCTGCTGCCGCTGACTGCCGCAGATATCCAGCGCGATCTCGACCGCCGCCGCCCCGGTCAAAGCCGCTTCACCACCCAGCGCCGTGAACCTGACGCAGTCAAAATCCTGTCGGGCGTGTTTGCTAATGATGCGGGCGAGCAGGTGACCACCGGCACCAGCATCGGCCTGCTGATCGACAACGTGGACCAGCGCTCGAAAGACTACGGCGACATCAAGGACAAGTATCGACCCGGCCACGCCGACTACACCTACGATGCGAAATACGGCGTCCGTGATCATCGCGGCGGTGGGCGCTCGTCCGCGCGCGAGACCGCCATGCGCGTGGCAGCAGGCGCCATAGCCCGCAAGGTCATCCCGGGCGTCACCATTCGCGCCAGTCTGGTGCAGATGGGACCGCATGCCATCGACCACGCCAACTTCGACTGGGCAGAGCGCGACCAGAACCCGTTTTTCTGCGCCGATCCCAAGGCAGCGGCATTCTATGAGGGCTATCTCGATGCCATCCGCAAGGAAGGCTCTTCCGTCGGCGCGATCATCGAGGTGGTGGCCGAAGGCGTTCCCGTCGGATGGGGTGCACCGATCTACGGCAAGCTCGATGCGGACATTGCCTCCGCCATGATGTCGATCAATGCAGTGAAAGGCGTGGAAATTGGCGCAGGCATGGCCTCGGCTGCGCTTCGCGGTGAGGACAACGCCGATGAGATGCGGAGGGGCAACGACGGCACGGTGCAATTCTCCCACAACAATGCGGGCGGCGTGCTGGGCGGCATTTCCACCGGGCAACCCGTTGTCGCGCGCTTTGCCGTCAAGCCGACATCCTCGATCCTCACACCGCGCGCCACGATCGACCGTGGCGGTCATGATACGGATATCCTTACCAAAGGGCGGCACGACCCCTGCGTGGGCATCCGCGCCGTGCCGGTTGCGGAAGCAATGATGGCGATCGTTCTGGCCGATCATTACCTGCGGCATCGTGGACAGGTGGGTTGAGTCCGCGGCCTCTTTGCTGGACGCTTCCGTGCGGTTTCGCTAATCCGTTTGTGCATAGACAGGGCACATCGCCCGCATGACATCAGGATTGACCATGACCAGGCTCGTGACGGTTTTTGGAGGCTCGGGCTTCGTGGGACGGCACGTGGTGCGTGCGCTTGCCAAGCGCGGCTGGCGGGTGCGCGCGGCTGTGCGCAGGCCTGATCTAGCAGGCCACCTGCAGCCCATGGGCAGCGTCGGCCAGATCATGCCTGTGCAGGCCAACCTGCGTTACCCTGACTCCGTGATGCGGGCCGTGGACGGCGCGGATGCCGTGGTCAATCTGGTGGGCATTCTGTTCGAGCAGGGCAAGCAAGGCTTCAACGCTGTCCAGACCGAAGGACCACGCGCCATCGCCAAGGCTGCGGTGCGTGCCGGCATCAGCGACCTCGTGCATGTCTCGGCCATCGGCGCGGACGCGGCCTCGCCTGCGCTCTACGCCCGCACGAAAGCAGCCGGAGAGGCTGCAATCCTCGCAGAACTGCCGTCGGCAATCATTCTGCGCCCGTCCATCGTCTTCGGACCAGAAGACAATTTCTTCAACCAGTTCGCGGCGCTGGCCCGGTTTCTGCCAGCCCTCCCGCTCATCGGAGGCGGGGATACGCGGTTTCAGCCTGTCTTCGTGGGCGATGTGGCGGAAGCTGTTGCCGTGGCACTGGAGGGCGGCGCAAAGCCTGGCACGACCTACGAGTTGGGCGGTCCCGCCGTGAAGACATTTCGCGAAATTCTCGAATACATCCTGGCGGAGACAGGGCGCAAGCGTCTCCTGGTGCCGGTGCCCTTCCCCATCGCCGAATTGCAGGGGCGCATTCTGGGCCTCTTGCCCAAACCATTGCTGACGCGCGATCAGGTGCTGATGCTGAAGTCCGACAACGTTGTGTCAGAGCTTGCAGTGAGCCAGGGCCGCACCTTGCAAGGTCTCGGCATCACACCGGATACGATTGAGTCCATCGTGCCCAGCTACCTCTATCGTTTCCGCGCGGCAGGGCAGTTCGACCGCGAAAAATCGTCCTGACATCTTTACAATCGTTTTGCAGCGCACAATCTCCTGTCACAGGACCCTGTCAAACGAGGGTGGTGGAAGCTGATGCATGAGCGATGTGGACGTGATCATCACAGGTGCGGGCCCGGCAGGCCTCGCGGCCAGCATAGCACTTGAGGCCGCCGGCCTCAGTGTCGCCCTGCTGGAGGCCCGTGACCGCACAGGCGGGCGCACCCATTCACTGACCCTTGGCGGACGCGCCGGTGTCGACGTCGGCGCCCATTGGTTGCACGCCTACAAGGTGAACCCGTTGGTGCGGGAGGCCATGAAACTCAATGCCGCACTGCATGCGGCGGACTCCTGGCCCCTCGTCATCGACAACCAGACGACGCTTGGCAGTTGGGGCCAGATGAAGCTCTGGCGGGCCTGGCGCAAGATCGACAAGGGCATCGTGCGTCTGGCTGACTCGCGGCCCGGCGCGGCGGCGGAACGCGCCGTAGACCGGAACGACCGCTGGCAGTACATAGCCGGCGAATTGCACGGCACGCATGCCTGCGGCACGCCGCTCAGCGCTGTCAGCGTCGAGGATTTCGCCAACGCCAATGACAGTGAAGACCGCTTCGTGGATGGCGGATACGGCACGCTCGTTGCCGCAGCCGGCGCCAGGGCCAAGCCACGGCTCGGCGTCCATGTGCGCAGGCTGAAATTAGATACAAGCGGCGTCCGCGTGGAAACCTCGGTGGGTACACTCACCGCACGTGCGGCACTGATGACGATTCCCGCGCCACTGATTGTGAGCGGAGCCATCGCCTTCGAGCCCGGATTGCCGCAATCGCATCTAGCCGCCGCAGCGGATTTGCCGCACGGGGCTTATGAACGGCTGGTCTTCACCCTTGGTGATGATCCATGGGCCCATGAACGCGACCGGGCCGTCATCATGATCAACGCGCGCAACGAGTCGTGCTATCTGCTGGCTGGCGGCGGTGGACTGGGCATCCACTTCGCTGATTTCGGTGCGCAGGAAGCGCGCGATCTGGCACGTGGCGGTGTGGAGGCCATGGCGGACGTCGTGCGTGGCTGGCTGCGCGCGCACGTGGGTGAACGGATTGCTGCAAGCCTCGCCCCGCTGCACGCGAGCAACTGGTGCATGGATAATCTGGCGCAAGGGGCATGGTCCGTGGCCCGGCCGGGCTGCGCCCCGGCGCGTACGGCCCTGCGCGAGCCGATCGACAACCGCCTCTGGTTTGCCGGTGAAGCGACGAGCATCGAACAATGGGGCACTGTCGGCGGAGCCTGGCTGGAAGGGCTGCGCGCGGCCGAGCAGATTCGCCAAACTTTGCAGGGCGGTGCAGGCCGTCATATGATCGCCCGGCCCCAACCCGCCCGGGCGCGCAAACGCCCGCGCAACCTGACGTAAAGGACGACAAGCTGACATCTGCTCAGTCCTCCACAACATTCCCGTTTCCTTGCGCACTCGTGGATGTGGGCGGCACGCATGCGCGCTTTGCGGTGCTGCACGCGCCGCATGAGACCCTGTCCGCACCGGTTGTTGTGGACACGCAGAAAGCCGCAAGTTTCGCCGATTTGGCCCGCGATGCGCTGAAAGATCACGCCGCCATTCCCATCCGCAGCCTGATCATCGCCGCCGCCGGCCCTGTCAAGAATCGCTGCGTCAGCCTGACGAACGCATCACATGGCAGCGCCCCTGTGCGCATCGACGGACCGGAACTGATCGATGCTCTGAATCTTGAGCAGGGGCTTCTGCTCAATGACTTCGAGGGGCTTTGCCTGGCCCTTCCCACCCTGGCTAACGGAATGATCCAGCCCGTGGGGGATGGCATTGCCGATCCGCTGGGCGCGCGCGTGGTTGTGGGTCCCGGCACAGGCCTGGGCGTCGGCGCTTTGCTGCACGTGGGCGGGCGTTACCTGCCCGTACAGAGCGAGGGCGGGCATGTGAGCATCGGTCCGCACATGCTGACCGCCCATGAGAGGGCGATGGAGGATTTCCTTTCAGGTCGCGGATTGGCGCGCTTGCATGCCGACATCGCCGGCCTGGCGGACCCATGGTCGCCCAAGGCCGTCGGTGACGCTGCACTGGCTGGAACAGATGCCGAAGCGGTTGAAGCCGTGCGGCAGTTCCTCGGACTGCTGGGACGCTTTGCCGGCGACATGGCCCTGACATTCTGCGCGACGGGCGGCGGCTTCATCGGCGGGGGCATCGTGCCGCGCCTCATGCCCCTCCTGGACGAGACGCACCTGCGCGCCCATTTCGACGACAAGGGGGCTTACACGCCCTACATGCGCACCATCCCGCTGACGCTGATCCGCGATCCGCTCGCGGCCCTGCATGGGCTGGCGAGCCTAGCCATGCAGCCAGACATATTCCTGCTCGATTACCCCGCGCGGCTCTGGCGCACGGGCTGACGGCTACCTGTTCCTGAACGCGGGTTTGCGCTTTTCAACGAAGGCCGCCATGCCCTCCTTCTGATCGGCAGTCGCGAACATCGCCGCAAACAGGCGCCGCTCGAAGCGCACACCCTCCGCCAGTGTGGTCTCGAACGAGCGGTTGACACTCTCCTTGGTCATCATGGCGATGGGCAGCGAATAGCCCGCAATGGCTTTGGCGGCGCTGAGCGCCTCATCCACAAGCTTCTCCACCGGCACGATGCGCGAGACAAGGCCGCAGCGCTCGGCCTCCGCTGCGTCCATCATGCGGCCCGTGAGGCACAGGTCCATGGCTTTGGATTTGCCGATGAAGCGCGCCATGCGCTGCGAGCCGCCTGCACCGGGCATGACGCCCAGCTTGATCTCGGGCTGGCCGAACTTGGCATTGTCCGCCGCGATGATGAAATCGCACATCATCGCCACCTCGCAGCCGCCGCCCAGCGCAAAGCCCGCCACCGCCGCAATCACCGGCTTGCGCCGCTGACCGATGCGATCCCACGCCGCAATGAAATCGTTCATGTATGTGTCGGGGTAGCGTTTGCTTTGCATCTCCTTGATGTCGGCACCGGCAGCAAACGCCTTGTCCGAGCCCGTCAGCACCATGCATCCGATGGTCTTGTCCTTTTCAAACCCGTCCATCGCCTTGTTGACCTCGGCAATGAGTGCGGCGTTCAGCGCATTCAGCGCCTCTGGACGGTTCAGGCGAATGAGCCCGACCGCGCCGTGCGTTTCAACAATGATGCAGGAGTAGGTGGAGGGATTCTTGGCCATGGTCATGTCCTTGTTACACTGTCAGATTTAACGCCCGAGCGCCGCGCGCACCAGCTTGAGTGCGTCTTCACTCGCCCATTCGGCCGGGCCCGAGAGAAAGCCCAGTTCGCAACCATTCGGGTCGATCAGCAGCGTGGTCGGCATGCCGAAGGCGCGGTCGGCCGCCTTGAGTTCGGTGAAAATCCTGGCTGAGACATCATGGTAATAGGCGAGCCGCGTCACGCCGATCTCACCCAGAAAGGCTTTCGGCCTCTCCAGATTGCGCTGGTCGATGTTGACCGTCACCACCTCGAAATCCGAATCGCCAACTCCCTTCCCGCCCAACTCCGCCTGCAGCTTGTCGAGCGCGGGCATCTCCTTGCGGCAGGGGGCACACCACGTGGCCCAGAGATTGAGCAGCACGGTCTTGCCGCGAAAGTTCTCCAGCGTCAGAGCCTCGCCGTTCGGACCCTTGAAGCTGAGGGCGGGCAGTACCGCGCTCTTGTCCGGCACCAGCACGCCTGCCACCTCGCCGCGCGCCAGAGGCTTGAGTTTTTGCGCAAGGGTCTGTGCGGCCGCACAGCTCGCCTGAACCTGCGCATTGCCCGGTTGCACCATCATCCCGTATAGGCCAGCGCAGAGCAGTGTCAGCGCGGTGCGTGCGGCCATGTTTGTCAAGCGGTTCAAGGCAAGTCCTCGGGGTCTGAGATGAGCAATACTATGTGGGGCGGCCGTTTTCAAACCGGACCTGCCGCGATCATGGAGGAAATCAACGCCTCCATCGATTTCGACAAGAGGTTGTGGCGTCAGGACATCCGCGGCTCAAAGGCGCATGCTTCCATGCTCGGAGATACAGGCATTCTGACGAAAGCTGATGTGGCGGCAATTCTGCAGGGGCTGGATCAGGTCGCCGGCGAGATCGAAGCGGGTACTTTCGTGTTTTCGCGCGCGCTTGAAGACATCCACATGAACATCGAGAACCGCCTGCGCGAGATCATCGGCGAGGCGGCGGGCCGCCTGCACACGGCGCGCTCGCGCAACGATCAAGTTGCGGTCGATTTCCGCATGTGGGTGCGCGACACGGTGGACGATCTGGACAGCCAGCTCGGCGATTTGCAGCTGGCACTCACTGAAAAAGCGCTGGCCCATGCCGCGACCGTGATGCCGGGTTTCACGCATCTGCAATCGGCCCAGCCCACCACCTTCGGCCACCACATGCTGGCTTATGTGGAGATGCTGGCCCGCGACCGGGGCCGCTTGGGCGATGCGCGCCGCCGCATGAACGAATGCCCGCTGGGAGCCGCGGCGCTGTGCGGCACTTCGTTTCCCATCGACCGGGCGCAGACCGCTGCAGCGCTGGGTTTTGACCGCCCCACCGCAAATTCGCTCGACAGCGTGTCCGACCGGGATTTCGCGCTGGAAACGTTGGCCGCCGCTTCGATCATCGCGGTGCATCTGTCACGGCTCGCCGAAGAAATCGTGCTGTGGACCACCGTGCAATTCGGCTTCGTCAAGCTGTCGGATGCCTTCACTACCGGCTCCTCGATCATGCCGCAGAAGCGCAACCCCGATGCGGCGGAGCTGGTGCGCGGCAAGGCGGGCCGCATCATCGCTGGGCTCACCAATCTGCTGATCATGCTCAAGGGACTGCCGCTGACCTATTCCAAGGACATGCAGGAGGACAAGGAGCCCACCTTCGACGCGCTGCAGAACCTCAGCCTGGTGATGGCGGCAATGGCGGGTATGATCCGCGATCTGGAACCGGATGCAAAGCGCCTCAAGGCCGCCGCTGGCGCAGGCTATGCCACCGCAACGGACCTGGCCGATTGGCTGGTGCGTGAGCTGAAGTTCCCCTTCCGCGAGGCGCATCACGTGACAGGCAAGCTGGTGGGCCTGGCATCCGCGCGCGGCGTGGGGCTGGAAAAATTGACCCTCGCCGACATGCAAGGTGCACACAGCGGCATCACGCAGGCGGTATTTGGCGTGCTTGGTGTCGAAAAATCCGTCAAAAGCCGCATCAGTTACGGCGGAACGGCCCCTGCCAACGTAAAGGCGCAGGCCAGGCGCTGGCTCAAACGCCTCACTCCGGTGAAAAAATGACCATGCAGCCGACCACTTCTCGACTGAGAGACGCAAATCGCTATGATAGCGCGATCAAAAGGGATGGGCCTGTTTTGAACCGTCGTCGTTTCGCGCTGACTCTGCTGGCTTCAAGCGCAGCCTTCACACTTGTTGCCTGCGGCCGCCGTGGCCCGCTGGAACCACCGCTCTACACCGAGCAGGGCCGCGAATTCGCGCGGCGTCAGGGGCAGAACCGCCAGAACCAGCCGCAGGGCCAGACCAGCCAGACGCAGCAGGGCAGCGTGAAGGAAGCCGTGGAAAACGAAGCCGCCCAACGCGGCACGGTGGATGTGGAAAGCCAGATCGAGGGCACCGCCCGCGCGCCGTCAGATCCCACAGCCGTCAGCCAGGAGCAGCAGAACCAGACGCTCTCGCCCACCTCGGGCCGCCGCCGCCCGCCGGGCATCAAACCGCCGGACCAGCCGTTCATTCTGGATGGCTTGCTGAAATAAACTGACCTCATTCGTCTCCCTTGGGGAGCGAAGACGTGGACCCCGCCCATGCACCATTTCCACTACCGCGACGGCACGCTCTACGCCGAGGATGTCGCGCTTGCCGACATTGCAGCGGCAGCGGGCACTCCCGTTTATGTCTATTCCTCCGCGACCCTGGAGCGCCATTATCGTCTTTTCGCGGAAGCCATGAGCCGCGCCGCAGGCGCACCCGCGCGTGCGCATGTCTTCTACGCCATGAAATCCAACAGCAGCATTGGCGTGGTGGAAACACTGGCCAGGCTGGGCTCGGGCGCGGATGTGGTCTCGGAAGGCGAAGCCCGCAAAGCGATGCGCGCAGGCATTCCTGCCAGCAAGATCGTGTTCTCCGGCGTGGGCAAGACCGCTGCCGAACTCGCTTACGCCGTGGACGTGGGCCTCTACCAGATCAACATCGAGACCGAGGGCGAACTGGAAGCCCTCAACCACATTGCCGCAGCCAAAGGCAAGCGCCAGGCCGCCGTGTTTCGTGTCAACCCCGATGTGGGTGCAGGCGGCCATGCCAAGATCACCACCGGCTCGGCGGACAACAAGTTCGGCGTGTCCTTTGAAGAGGCGGAGCGGCTCTATGCGCGCGCCGCCAACATGCCCGGCATCGCGATCAAGGGCCTCGCGGTCCACATCGGCAGCCTGATCGACGAGCTTGATGATCTGCAGGCCGCGTTCAAGCGCATGCGGCAGGTGACCGAGCACATCCGTCGCACGGGCCTGAGCGTCGAGCGACTTGATCTGGGCGGCGGGCTGGGCATTCCTTATGCCATTCCCCGGCCCTTCACCCACGGGCCCGACCTCATCGACGCCTATGCGGATATGGTGGCGCAGGAAACCAGGGGACTGGACGTGGACCTGGGATTCGAGCCGGGCCGCATCATTTCGGGCAATGCGGGCGTGCTGTTGACCCGCGCGCTTTATGTCAATCCGCGCCCAGGCAAGACCTTCCTGGTGGTCGATGCCGCAATGAACGACCTCGTGCGTCCCGCGATGTATGAGGCCTATCACGAAATCTGGCCGGTCAACGAGCCCGCGCCGGGCGCTCTGGCACGCACCTATGATGTCGTCGGCCCGATCTGCGAAAGCAGCGACACTTTTGCCGTCGCGCGCACCCTGCCCGCCACGCAGCCGGGCGACATGCTCGCCATCATGACTGCAGGCGCTTACGGCTCCTCCATGGCTTCGACCTACAATCTGCGCCCACTGGTGGCGGAAGTCATCGTCAAGGGCGACCGCTTTGCCATCACCCGGCCCCGCCAGACCTATGACGACCTGATCGGCGCGGATCACGCGCCCGGGTGGTGAAGCGCGCAAACACATGCGTGTGAGCCGATCGCCGCAGGGGGTAGCCTCCACGCCCATGCGTGTTAGATTGCACCGGGGACAGGGAGAACCCGATGGATGAATCCCGGCGCAAGCTGCCCGGCGACACCGTAAAAGGTGCATCTTCAAAAGTTGCATCTTCGGCGGCCAACACGCTGGCCTCTAAAGTGGCGCGCACCCGCGCCGTCATGACACTTGAGCGTGTCTGGCCCGGCATTGTGGCGCCTGTCGCTGTGGTGGCGCTTTTCCTGGCCGTCTCGTGGTTCGGCCTCTGGCTCGATCTGCCGCGCGGATTGCGCGCACTTGGCGTGCTCATCTTTGCAGGATTGTTCGGCCTTACACTCTGGCCGCTGATTCGTATGCGCCGCCCCGATGATGCGGCGGCCCGCGCGCGGCTCGACGAAACTTCGGGTGTTCCCCACCGTCCCGTGCAAGCCATGACCGACTCTCTGGCCACGCAGAATGATGACGTTTCACGCGCCTTTTGGGCGCTGCACCAGAAGAAAGCGCAGGCCGAGGTCGAGCGGCTCAAAGCCCCTCTGCCTGACCCGGCTCTGCGGCGACGTGATCCGCTGGCGCTGCGCTTTGCACCGCTGGTGCTGGTGTTCGCCAGCCTTTTTGTGGCCGGACCGGACCTGGGCGGCCGCATCACGGCAGCGTTCCAGTGGTTTGAGCCACCTGTGCCGCCCCCGCCGCCGCGCCTCGATGTCTGGCTCGATCCGCCCGGTTACACGGGGCGGCCGCCGCAGTTTCTGATGCGCAGCCAGCAAGCAGGCCAAACCCAGGCAGGCCAAACCGAGGCAGGCCAAACCCAGGCAGGACAAACCCCACAGGCGGGTGCCCGCATTGCAGCGCCCACGGGCTCCATCCTTGTCGTGCGTGCCACCCCGGCTGAAGGCATCAGCGTGACGGTCAAGGGCGCGCTTGGTGCATCCGAAATCGGCCCCGTGCCGCAAGGCGCGCTGGAAAACCGCTTTCGCCTGACCGGCGAGGGTGAAGTGATGGTCACGCGCGGGCGCAGCGAACTGGCGCGCTTTGCGCTCTTCGCCATTCCCGACAATGCCCCCGCCATCACCCTCAACGAGGCGCGCCCCACCGACACGCGCGACGGGTTGTTGATGCGCTACACCGTCCGCGATGACTACGGCATCAAGGAAGGTGAAGCACGCTTCAGCGCCGTTGCGCCTGAAGGCACACCGCCCAAGCGCACGCTGGTCCCCGCGCCCTCGGCGCCGCTCACCCTGCCTTATGGCGCGGCCACTGAAGCCGAAGGTGAAACCACACTGACGCTGACAGATAATCCCTGGGCAGGAGCGCGCGTGCGCCTGCATCTCCAAGCCACTGATGACGCTGGGCAGACCGCGCGCAGCGAGACGCGCGAGATCACCCTGCCGCAGAAGGTGTTCACCAACACGCTGGCCAAGGCGCTGGTGGAGCAACGCCGCAATCTGGTGCTCGACCCGGATCGCAAGGACCGCGTGGAGATCGCTCTTGGCGCGCTCATCACCGACCCCGAGCGCTACATGGCCAAGCAGACAGGCACCTACCTTGCCCTGCGCATGGGCTTGCGGCAGTTGAAGATGGCGCGCACTGATCCGCAATTGCTTGAAGTTGCGGACTGGCTCTGGACCATGGCGCTCGAGCTTGAAGGGGGTGGCCTCAGCGAGGCGGAACGGCAGATGCGCGAGGCGCAGGAACGCCTGAAGGACGCCCTGGAACGCAACGCGGATGCCGCTGAAATTCGCCGGCTGACGGAGGAACTGCGCCGCGCCATGGACCGCTACATGCGCGAATTGGCAGAGAAGGCCTTGCGTGACAACCGCAACGCGGAGAACCAACCGAACAACGACAACACCCGCATTATGCGCCCCGATGACTTCCGCAAGATGCTGGAAGAGATCGAGAAACTGGCGCGTGAAGGCAAGCAGGCGGAAGCGCAGCAACTGCTCGAACAGCTGAACCGCATGATGGAAAACCTGCAGGTGCAGCGCGGCCAGCGACAGATGGGCGAACGTGAGCGCGGCCTCAACGAGCAGATGAACGAGCTTGATCGCATGACCCGTGAGCAGCAGGAACTGCGCGACCGCACCTTCCGCCAGGGGCAGGAGCGTCGCCAGCAGGGCCAGCCAAGCCAACGCCAGCAGCAGGGGCAACAAGGCCAGCGTGGACAGCAGGGTCAGCGCGGACAACAGGGACAGCCCGGTCAGCAGGGCCAGCCCGGTGAGGGCGGTGAGCAGGAGATGGCCGAGGGCGGCGAAGGCCAGGGTCAAGGCCAGGGTCAAGGGCAAGGACAGGGTCAGAGCCTGCAGCAACGCCAACAGCGCCTGCAGCAGCAGCTGCAGCAACTCCAGCGCCGCATGCGTGAACTGGGCATGGGTGATGAGACAGGTCTTGGCGAAGCCGAAGGCTCCATGGGACAAGCGGAAAACCAGCTGGGCCGTGGACAGGAAGGCCGCGCGGTCGACAGCCAGGGCAAAGCGCTCGAAGGCCTGCGCCGCGGCATGCAGGGCATGGCCCGGCAGATGCAACAACAGGGCGAGGGCGATGGCACCGAAAGCGCCGAGGGCGGACCCGGCGGTGATGATCCGACCCGCCCCGGGCAGCCCCGTGCCGACAGCGGCAGCCGCGACAACGATCCCTTGGGGCGCGACAACCGCAGCCGCTCGCTGGGCGAGAACACCCGCATGCGCATGCAGGGACATGAAGGTGGCTCCGTGGGCGAACGGGCGCGTCAGGCGCTCGAAGAGCTGCGCCGCCTGTTGGGTGAGCAGGATCGCCCGCGCCTGGAACTCGACTATCTCGAACGTCTCCTGCCGCGCAACTGAGTCCGATGCGTGCTTGCCTCTTGCCCCGGCTCAGGCAGACGTGATTGGCCTGTGAAGCAGGGACCGCGCACACAGAAGTCTGACGACCACATCGGAGAATTATCATGCTCATCAAACGCCGTATTGGCTGGGAACTGCCGGAGTCATCCGCGACGCCGGAACATGTGTTTGTGAACCGCCGTCAGGCCGTAGCTGGTCTCGGGTTTGCCGGGCTAATGCTGGCTGGTGGCAGCGCCGCTGCGCAGGACGCCGACCCGAGCGCGGGTCTCTACCCCGCGCCGCGCAATGCAAAATACACAATCGACCGCGAGGTGACGGCCGAAGCGGTCAACGCCAATTACAACAATTTCTATGAGTTCGGCACCAGCAAGAACGTCACGGCGGCGGCCAGATCCCTCAAGACGCGTCCCTGGACCGTGCAGTTTGATGGGCTGGTGGAGCAGCCCATGACGCTGGGCATCGATGACCTGCTCAAGCGCGTCTCGATCGAGGAACGACTCTACCGGCACCGCTGCGTCGAGGCCTGGTCCATGACCGTGCCGTGGTCGGGCTTTCCCGTGAGTGAACTGCTCAAGATTGCCAAGCCGCTGGGCTCGGCCAAGTATGTGCGCTTTGAAACCTTCAATGACCCCAAGATGGCTCCGGGCCAGCGCCAGAGCTTCTACCCCTGGGCGTACTCGGATGCGATCACCATCGAGGAAGCGAACAACGAACTCGCCTTCATGGTCACAGGGGCTTACGGCAAGACGCTGGGCAAGACTTTTGGCGCGCCCATTCGCCTCGCATTGCCCTGGAAATATGGCTTTAAGCATGTGAAGTCTGTGGTGAAAGTGACCTTCACCGAAAAGCGTCCCGTCAGTTTCTGGCAGTCGATTCAGTCAGCGGAATACGGCTTCTGGGCAAACGTCAACCCCGCTGTCGCCCATCCGCGCTGGAGCCAGGCCACCGAGGAAGTCATCGGAACAGGCGGCACACGTGTTCCGACCCAGCTTTTCAATGGCTATGCGGCCTATGTGGCCGACCTCTACAAAGGCCTTGAAAACGAGCGTCTCTGGACCTGATCACACTTCCCAAAACGAAAAAAGCCGGACGGTCGGGAGGGGACCATCCGGCTTATTTCGTGCCAATCCAGGGAGGGTGGATCAAAGCACTGGAGAACGGTGCCGCTCATCGGGAGGAGAACGCGGCACCGAACCGATCCGTATATGCCCTTTCATGCTGCGCTGCACAATTCCGAATTGCAGATGCGAGCCATGCGTTTGGCGCATACCGACTCAGAAAGCCCAACGCTGCGCTTTTCCCACAAGAAAATCCCGGAAAACCTGCACGCGGGCCACACCCTTCATTTCCTCCGCATAAACGAGAAAGCAGTCGAGTTCCGGCATCGTTTCGGATGTGAGCACCTGGACCAGACCGCTGTCGGACTCGATGAGATAATCGGGCAGGATGGCGATGCCAAAACCGCGCTGGGCGGAACGCACAAGGGCCGTGAGATTGTTGACGGTCATGGCAGCCTCCCGTGGATCGCGTGGCCCACGACCGGCCGTCAGGTGCCAGTTCAACTCAAGCAGATGGGAAGGGAGCGTGCCGCCAAACTGCAACAACCGGTGGTCGTTCAACTCTTCGATGCTGCGGGGTTGCCCGAAACGCTTGAGGTACTCGGCGCTGGCATAGGGATGGAAATGCACTGTGAACAGTTTGCGCTGGATGAGATCCGGTTGGACGGGCTGACGCAGGCGCAGCGCCACATCCGCCTCCCGCATCGCGAGATCGAGCTCGTCATCCGTCAACAGCATCTGCACCTTGATCTCGGGGAACTGGTCAATGAACTCGCCCAGCCTGGGCGTGAGCCAATGCGTGCCAAGACCGACATTGGCCGTGACCTTCAACTCGCCATTGGGCTTCTCGCGGCTGTCACTGAGCTGAGCCCGCGTCTGTTCCAGCCTCTGCAACACTTCGCGGGCGGTGCGGTAGAGCAGTTCGCCCTGCTCCGTGAGGATGAGCCCGCGCGCATGGCGGTGAAACAGGGGTATCTTGAGATCAAGTTCAAGAGAACTGACCTGGCGGCTGACGGCCGATTGCGACAGGCCCAGAGTTGTGCCCGCGTGGGTGAAACTGCCCGCTTCAGCCGCCGCGTAAAAGATACGCACTTTGTCCCAGTCCATCGGATTCCAATCTCCCTAAAATCCAATGCAGTATTTCCGAAATTTCATTGCAACATGACGACCCATGCTCAAACTGACAAGCTAAAGTTGGCGGCGCATCAGCAACACAGGTCCAGCCCAGTGGCTCTGATGGCTCCGATTGACACGAAATATAGTGCCCGACTCAGGAATGCGCTTTTCAAAATCTTTACAATTCGTTAATCGACAACGCGGGGCTGGCGTCTAACGCGGTGGCTTTCGCAACGAAACGAGCCATCAGGGGGCTGCAATGCTGAAAGAATTCAAAGATTTTGCCATGAAAGGCAACGTGGTCGATCTCGCCATTGGCGTGATCATTGGGGGGGCATTTGGCAAGATTGTCGAATCCATGGTTGCCGACATCATCATGCCGATCATCGGCGCCATTTTCGGTAACGTCGATTTCTCCAATCTGTTCTTGTCGCTCGGCGCAAAAGTCACGCCTGGCATGGGCTACGCCGATGCCAAGAAGGCGGGTGCCGTACTTGGTTACGGTCAGTTCATGACCTTTGTCGTCAACTTCCTCATCATCGCGTGGGTCCTGTTCCTTGTCGTGAAGGCCATGAACTCCATGAAGAAGGCCGAAGCAGCTGCCGCACCGCCTGCGCCTCCCGCACAGGAAGTCCTGCTTAGCGAAATCCGCGATCTGCTCAAGAAATAAGCGGCCTGCGCTGCGAGCGTCCAGGCCTCTGTACGCAGAAAGCCTCATGGCGCGAAAGCCTTTGCACGCGGAAAAGTCTTCGCACTTTGAAAAGCCTCGGATGGAAACATCCGGGGCTTTGGTTTTGGCATGCGATCCATCGACAAAATCCATGGGACGTACCACGGACTGACGGGTAAACAGGGCGTGAATTGCTGGAGTTCACGATGTCTGCATCACCTATTCGCGACGAAGCCTTGACTGCACCGGCCAGCGGTATCGTCGAGGTCAGTTCCTATGGCCGCACGAAGGCGGGCATCATTCCGCTCTGGGTGGGGGAAGGCGACCTCCCCACGCCTCCATTTATCCGCGAGGCCGCAATCACGTCCCTGAACAGCGGCGAGACATTCTACACCTGGCAGCGCGGCATTCCCGAACTGCGCGATGCCATCGCCCGCTACATGAGCCGCAGTTATGACAAGCCCTTCGACCGCGAGCGCTTCTTCGTCACCGGTGGCGGCATGCAGGCGGTGCAGATTGCAATGCGCCTCGTCGCAGGTGTCGGCGACGAGGTGATCATCCCCACGCCGGCCTGGCCGAATTTCGCCGCGGCTGCGGGGATATCGGGCGCCAGGGTTGTCACGGTGGCGCAAACCTATGGCAACGCGGGCTGGCATCTCGACATGGAGAAACTGGCCGCGGCCATCACACCCAGAAGTCGCGCGATTATTATCAATTCCCCGGCCAACCCGACGGGGTGGACAGCCACACGCGCGGAACTCGCAACCATCCTGGACCTTGCGCGCGCCCACGGCCTCTGGATCATCGCCGATGAGATCTACGGGCGCTTTGCCTACGATGCGCCCCGCACCCCCTCGTTCCATGACATCCGCACGGAGGAGGACCGCATTCTCTTCATCCAGACCATGTCGAAGAACTGGGC
>JANMMT010000182.1:0-20087 GCA_031373545.1 Hyphomicrobiales bacterium | reverse complement strand
CAGAAGCTTATCGCCCCCTGAGCGCTTGCAAGATCTTGCCCCCAGGCCGACCGCTGGGGCGCAGGCCCACACGGCCTTCCTCGGCCGTGATCGCCGCGCGGGTCTTGGCCCCGATCGCGCCATCAGGCTCGCCCACATCATGGCCGCGGGCAGTCAGCAGGCGCTGCAATTCGCGCCGTTCGGCCCGCGACAACGGCGGATCATCCGTCGGCCAGCGCTGCTGAATGCCCGCGCGACCTCTCAGACGATCCGACAGCAGCGAAATGGCGAGCGCGTAGCTGTCCGCACCGTTGTAGCTGTAAGCCGCGTCATAATTGCGGAACACCAGGAAGCCTGGTCCGCCCTTTGCGGGGTACACGAGCCCGGCATTGCCCCCGCCCGTGAGCGATGAGCCATCCACCTTCGTCAGCCCGCGCGAAGCCCAGCTGCCAACGGGCGCGCGCGCCGTGCGCCCCACGGGGCCACTGTAATCAGCCGGCACGCGCACCTCGTAACCCCAACTCGCACCGGTCTGCCAGCCCGCGCTCTTCATGAAATTGGCGGTGGAATGCAGGGCATCGGGAATGGAATCCACCAGATCCCGCCGCCCGTCGCCGTCACCGTCCACCGCGAGGCGCAGATACGTCGTGGGGATGAACTGCGTGTGGCCGAACGCACCCGCCCAGGAACCGAACAGCTGTTCTTGGCGCAAATCCCCGCGCTGGATGATCTTCAGAGTCGCGATCAATTCGCCCCGGAAGAAGGCGTTGCGCCGCTGGCCCAGGCACGCCGCCGTGGAGAGTGCCTGCGGCAGGGCCCATTTGCCCCGCTGCTGGCCGTAATTCGACTCGACACCCCACACAGCCACGATGGTGTGACGATCCACCCCAAAACGCTGCTCGGCAGCCGCAAGGGTGCTCGCGTGCTGGCGCAGCAGGCGCTGACCCATTTCGACGCGCTCTTCATCCACCAGAAAGCCGAGATAATCCCAGATCGGCGTCTTGAATTCCGGCTGGTTGTTCATGGCCTTGATCACATCCATATCCGGCTGCACGCCCGACATGGCGCGGTCGAACACGGCGCCGGAGACGCCCTGCGACACGGCGCTGGACCGCAACCCCGCCACGCAGGACTCGAAATCCGCCGCTGCGGGCAAGGCGCTGGCAAGCAGCATGAGAGCAGGCAACAATCGGCGCATGGGCAGGCGTCTCCCCCGAATCAGATCAGGCCAATGTAGGGTGCAAAAGCGCTGCCGTGAATCAAGGGCGCGGTGGTTTTTTCGCCCACAGGTCAGGCCGCCGCTCTTGTGTGAGGCGCTCGGCCTCAGCCTTTCGCCAGCGCGCCACGGCCGCGTGATCACCCGACACCAGCACATCGGGGATGACGACGCCTTCGAACTCACGCGGTTTGGTGTAATGCGGATATTCGAGCAGGCCATTCTCGTGGCTCTCCTCCGTGCCTGATTCCAGCTTGCCCATCACGCCGGGGATGAGGCGGACGCTCGCATCCAGTATGGTCAGAGCCGCAGGCTCGCCGCCCGAGAGCACATAATCGCCGATGGAAACCTCCTCCAGGCGCCGCGCCGCAATCACGCGCTCGTCCACGCCTTCGAACCGCCCGCAGATGATGACAACGCCTGCGCCTGTCGCCAGCCGGCGCGCTTCGCCCTGCGAGAACAACCGCCCACGCGGCGACATGAGCAGGCGCGGGCGCAGGTCACCGACGGGTACCGTCGCATCAATGGCCGCCGCCAGCACATCCGCGCGGATGACCAGCCCGGCCCCACCGCCTGCGGGCGTGTCATCCACCTTGCGGTGCCGGCCCATGCCATGGTCGCGGATGTCCTTGGTCTCCAGTGACCAGAGCCCCCGCGCCAGCGCATCCCCCGCCAGGCTTTGCCCGAGAGAGCCGGGAAACATGGCTGGAAACAGCGTGAGAATGGTGGCGTGAAAGCTCACGCCTCGTCCTTCACATCCACCGTTTCTGGCAGCACGACCACAAGCTTGCCGCCCTTGATGTCCACCACGGGCACATTGGCCTTGGTGAACCCGAGTGAAAGGTTGGGGCCGGACGGCGGCTTGATGTCCAGCAAGTCCCCCGCGCCGAAGTTCTGCACCGCAGCCACGAGGCCGACGGGTGCACCGTCCGCCGTCACGCAGGTGAGGCCCACCAGATCGGCATGGTAGAACTCATCCTCCTCCGCCTCGGGCAGCACGGCGCGGGCGACGGCGAGGGTCTTGTTGGTCAGCGCTTCCGCCGCGTTACGATCATTCACGCCCTCGAAGCGCATGATGACCACCTCGCCCCCCTGGCGCACGGAGAGGGGTTTGAGCACCCGCCCACCGGGTAGCGTCAGCGGGCCATAGGTGCCGATGTCCAGCGGGTCCGCCGTCTCGGATTTGACCCGCAGCTCGCCGCGCACACCGTGCGGGCGGCCAATGGTGCCCAAAATGACGAGGGGAGAGGTGTTTGGCAGTGTCATGCTGCGTGGCTCGCCTCCCCGGTCAGTTGCGCTCACTCAGCCGCAGCAGCAGGCTCGGCGGCGATGGCGGCCAGCGCCTTCTTCTCACGCTCGGCGATGCGCTCCAGCGCCTTGGTGCCTGGCTTGGCCTTCTCGGGGTTGTTGCGCACGGGGCGCTTCATCAGGCCTGCCTGATCGAGGAAGCGCAGCACGCGATCGGTGGGCTGCGCGCCCTTGGTCAGCCATTCCTTGGCCTTTTCAAGGTCGAGCACCACGCGGTCGGGCGCATCCTTGGCTTTCATGGGGTCGAAGGTGCCGATCTTTTCGATAAAACGGCCATCGCGCGGGGCCGTCGCTTCGGCAATCACGATGCGGTAGTAAGGGCGCTTTTTGGCGCCGCCACGGGCGAGACGAATTTTAAGAGGCATTGTTGGTTTCCTTTGGTTTGAACGTGAATTGAGGGTCGAGTTACTTCTTTTTAGCTCCGAACGGGTTGATGCCCGGAGGAAAGGGGGATTTGGCGCCAAGGCCCGGCAAGCCTGAGCCGGGCAGACCCGACATAGGGCCTCCCAGACCGGGCGGCGGTGCACCGAGCGACGGCATTTTGCCGCCCATACTCTTCTGCATTTCGGCAATCTGCTCTGGGCTCGGCATGCCGCCACCGCCCAGACCTCCTCCGCCCCCCATGCCGAACATGTTTTTCAGGCCCTGCATCGGGCCACGCTTGGCCCCGCCGCCCATCATTTTCATCATGTCGGCCATGCCGCGGTGCATCTTCAGCATTTGGTTGATTTCGGCGGCCGTGCTGCCCGAGCCCTTGGCGATGCGTTGCTTGCGGCTGTGCTTCAGATCATCGGGGTGCGTGCGCTCCCACGGCGTCATGGAGTTGATGATGGCGACGTATTTTTTGAGCACGCCGTCGTTCATGCCCGAGTTGGCGAGTTGCGACTGCATCTTGCCAATACCGGGCAGCATGCCCATCACGCCGCCAAGGCCGCCGAGCTTCTGCATCTGCTGGAGCTGCGTGCGGAAATCGCTGAGGTCCATACGGCCTGAGCGCATCTTCTGCGCCAGCGCGGCGGCCTGATCCTGATCGATGGTTTGGGCGGCGCGCTCCACCAGGCTGACAATATCGCCCATGCCCAGAATGCGGCCCGCGATGCGCTGGGGGTGGAAGTCTTCCAGTGCATCGACCTTTTCGCCCACGCCCATGAGCTTGATCGGCTTGCCCGTGACCCAGCGCATGGAGAGCGCCGCACCGCCGCGCCCGTCCCCGTCCACGCGGGTCAGCACGATGCCCGTAATGCCCACCTGCGCCTCAAAGGCACTCGCGGTTTTCACCGCGTCCTGCCCTGTCAGCGCATCGGCCACCAGCAGCACCTCGTGCGGGTTGGTGGCGGCCTTCACCTCGGCCACTTCCGCCATCAGCTCCATGTCGACGGTGGTGCGACCCGCCGTGTCGAGCAGCAGCACATCATAGCCGCCCAGACGGGCCGCATCCTGCGCGCGCCGGGCAATCTGTACCGCGCTCTGCCCCGCCACGATGGGGAGGAAATCCACCTCCACCTGCTTGGCCAGCACCTGCAACTGCTCCATGGCCGCCGGGCGGCGCGTGTCAAGCGAGGCGACAAGCACCTTCTTCTTGAACTGCACGGAGAGACGCCGGGCGATCTTGCCCGTGGTGGTGGTCTTGCCCGAGCCTTGCAGGCCGACCATCAGAATTGCGACGGGTGCAGGCGCATTGAGATCGATGGGTTCTGCTGTTGAGCCCAGCATCTCGATCATTGTGTCATTGACGATCTTGACGACCATCTGGCCCGGCGTGACTGACTTGATCACATCCGCGCCAACCGCCCGCTCGCGCACCTTCTCGACGAAGGGCCGCGCCACTTCAAGCGCGACGTCAGCCTCCAGCAACGCCCGGCGCACCTCGCGCAGGGCCTCGTTGACATCGGCTTCCGAGAGCGCGCCGCGCCCTTTCAGCTTGTCAAAAATGCCGGAAAGGCGCGTTTGCAGCCCGTCGAACATGCGTGTTGTGTCTCCTTTTTCTGACCCGAGCCCAAACGGTGAAGAGCCCCGAGGCGCAACGCGCTGCGGGGCTTTGACCTCCGGCCTCTCGGGACGGATGGTGGCTCGAAGTCAGCGTGTGACTGATTTCTGGGGTCTCCATCACGGATCAGCACGAATTTGTCAATGTCAGGCGCTGCGGTTCCCCTTGCTCCTACTGCTGGACAGACTATCTCCCTGTCCATGAATTTGGTCCAGAAACCATGAATCGACGCAAACTTCTCAAAGCCCTAGGTGTCACGGCCTTGGCCGGAACCGGCTGGAGCGCCTTTGCCATGACCCGCCCTGCGATGAACCCCTATTACAGCGGCCCCGTGACAGACCATTTCGACGGGGTGAAGTTCTATTCCCCGGGGCGCGCCAACTTCAAGGACAAGTCGCGCATGGACCTGCTGAAATGGCAGTTCGGCGGCGGGAAGGAAGCCTGGCCTTCCAGCTTTCCCAGCCCTTTTAGCGACAAGCCCCCGGCGCGTGTGGATGGCTTGCGCGTCATACTGGTGGGCCACGCCACTTACCTGATCCAGACCGCGGGCCTCAACATCCTGATGGATCCGGTCTGGTCCGAGCGGGCCAGCCCCGTGCGTTTTGCTGGCCCCAGGCGCGTCAATCCGCCCGGCATCGCCTTTGACGACCTGCCCCCCATCGACGCGGTGCTGGTGACGCACAACCACTATGACCATCTCGATGTGGCGACGCTGGCGCGGCTGGTGGCGCGCTTCAATCCGCGCCTGATCGTGCCCTTGGGCAACGATGCGATCCTGCGCGGCACAGATACGTCGCTGAGCGTGGCCACCGCCCATGATTGGGGCGAGAGCATTGCGTTGTCCGACACCGTGCGCGTGACGCTGGAACCGACACTCCACTGGTCAGCGCGGGGTTTAACCGACAGGTTCATGGCGCTGTGGTGCAACTTTGTCATTCAGGCCCCTGGCGGCAATATCTATTGCTGCGGCGACACGGGCTATGACACGGACTCGATCTTCCCGGCGGCGTGCGCCAAGTACGGCGGCTTTCGCCTCGCCCTCCTGCCCATCGGCGCCTACGAACCGCGCTGGTTCATGGCCGAGCAACACATGAACCCCGAAGAAGCGGTAAAGGTGTTTCAGGAGCTGGGCGCCGCGCAGGCCATCGGCCATCACTGGGGTACCTTCAACCTCACCAACGAAGGGGTTGAGCGCCCGCGCGAGGCACTCACCGCAGCACTTGCCGCCACCTCCATCGAACCGCAGCGCTTTCGCGCGTTCCAACCCGGCGAGGTGTGGGAGGGATCAGGCTGAAGCGCTTTTTTCGTTGCCCGGATGCCAACGCCACTTGAAGCCTGACCCACACTGGCGTTCAATTCATCGCTGCATGCCGGGAGTTGAGCGATGGCCAGACAAGTGAAGACTTCGACAGGCACGCGCGCAGGCGCTCAGGCCGCGCCACCCCGTCGCCGCGTGACCCACCTTGAGCGGCGCGGCCATGTCTTCAGCCCCCAGGCACCTTCGCTGGGCGCATTCAAGCTCACGGCCTTGCCCGACATGCCCGATCTGCGCGACCGCATGTATGAGCCCACCCTGCGCGCGCTGACCCCGATATATGATCTGGACATTCCAAAGGGGTTCGAGGTGGGTAACCAGGGCGCGAGCCAGGCCTGCACGGGCTTCAGCCTCGCGCATGTTTTGGACGCACTGCATCTCAGATCAGCCAGCACAATCCCCCCCGCGAGCCCGATGATGCTCTACCACATGGCCAAGCTGAATGATGAGTGGGACGGTACGGGCTATGAGGGTTCCAGCATTCGGGGTGCATTGAAGGGCCTTTCGCGCCACGGTGTCTGCGCCCGCACGCTGGCGGCCTTCGATCCGCTGCCGCTCACATGGGAGCCGTCGGTGGTGCAGAGCAAGAATGCACGCAACACACGGCTGGGCGCTTATTATCGCCTGCGCCCGGAGATCAACGATTACCACGCCGCCATCAACGAGGTGGGGGCGATCTATGTCTCCGCCATCATCCACAAGGGGTGGAGCAATCCCAAAAAGAGCAATGGGAGCAAGGCCATCAGCTTCACGCCTGAAGCCCCCACCATTGGCGGACACGCCTTTGCCATCGTCGGATATGACGCCGAAGGCTTCATTGTACTCAATTCATGGGGCTCTGCATGGGTCGACAAGGGCCGCGCCCATTGGAGCTACGGGGATTGGGCCGCCAATGTGGTGGATGCCTGGGTGCTGCAACTGGCGGTGACAGCGCCCTCCGCCTTCGGGCTGGTCGCGCGCCAGGCCCTGCTGGCGGACAACAAGCGGGATGCGTTCGGGCGGCCCCCTGTTTCCACGCAGGACATCAAGGGCCATTTCATCAACATCGATGACGGCATCCTGCAAAAGAAAGACCCCTTCGCCACACCCGACATGGCCGAGACCGCCAAGGCCATCCTCGATCCGGCGAGCAATGGCGGGAAGGGTTACCAGCACCTGATGATTTACGCCCACGGCGGGCTGAACGGGCTCAACGACGAGGCGCACCGCATCGCCGGCATGCGCCCCGTGTTCAAGCGCTACGGCATCTACAACCTGCACATGATGTGGGGCACGGATTTTCTGGGCGAGGTCTTTCAGAAGGCAGGGTCGACGCTCGAGTCCCGCATGGGGGGCATCGCCTCAGACATCTCCGACGCCGTATTCGAGCAGACCGCCAGGACGCTGGGCGGCGCGCGTGTCTGGCGGCACATCAAGGAGGATGCGGCCAATGCCTTCACGGCACAGGCCCCGTTCGGCGGCGGCATTGAGGGCATGCTTCCGGTCCTGTCCAAGCTCGCGACGGCTCCGAACCCACCCAGAATCCACATTGTGGCCCACAGCGCCGGCTCCATCCTGGTGGGATATCTGCTGGACTGGCTGGCACGTTCGGCACTCAAGACCTTGCGGATAGACAGCATCCACCTGATGGCTGCCGCCTGCCAGGTTGCGCTGCTCAAGGAAGCCTACAAGGCCGCTGCCCACAATGGCACGCCCATTCATCTCTACAACCTCCCGGACAAAATCGAGAAGGAGGACATCGTGGGCTTCAGCGCCTTGCCGCTGCTGCGCTACAACAAATCGCTGCTCTACCTCGTCTCCAACGCTTTCGAGCCGACAGACGGCAACCTCGCAGGCATGGAGAAATTCAGCGCCGATCTGCCCGCTTGGCCAGCGCTGGATGTGATCTACGCCAAGACGGGTGGCAAGGTCTGCGCCAGCACAAGCCACGGCGGGTTCGACAATGATGGCGCGACGCTGACAACGATCATCAGCCGCATTCTGGGAAAACCGGCGATACCACCCGTGAAAAACAGTGAACTGACCGGATTTTAAGCGGCGGTGCCGAAAAAAACCGCCGCTGGCTTGAGCCTGCGGCGGTTGGGAGATTGTGGACGGCTGAACAAAACCGAAAACAGGTCCGAGCGTTTTAACCCGAAAAGCTAGAACGCTCCGAAGACGATGGCTCCGAGAAATGCGAAGGATGCCATCACGGCAACAACGTCGAGTTTGAGAGTCAGACCCATGGGAAACTCCTCTGCTTGTTCACGACATATTCATGCTAGCGCGCTCTGGTCCGCTTGCCAAATGAAAACGTCGCTGCGTCGCAATAAGTTCCCAGACCGCTGTAATCTTTGATGTATATCAAATGCTCGTGATCACGAGCCGATGAGACGGACAATCTTTCCGGTAATGTTTCGCGCCAGCGGCACCGCGACGAATGCCACGCAGGAGGCCAATGGCCAGGCGATGCCGAAAGCCTTCATCCACTGCAACAGAAAATCCCGTTGCAGCCCGAGATTCACGAATGTGATCACAGCCGTCATGAGCAGCGCCATGAAGAAGGCCATGGTCACTGGAAAGATATAGCGGGCCAGATCTGCGCGTTGATTGCCGTCCACGGTGAAACTCCCTTAAGCCGATGTGTCGCAATTGCGCCACAAGCGTCAACGACCTCGCGGCACAGTTTATGCGGTGTTAACCGCCTTCCTTAGCAGGACATTACAAGATTGACCCGACAATACGCCCATCATGTTGCGTCGTGTTCACCTTGTCCTGGCAGTTGTGGCGTGCGGTGCGTTGAGCGTCGTTGGGTGCTCGCGCTACCAGAAGGAGCAGCGCGCCGAATGGCGCAGTCAGGCAGAGAAAGCCTGCATGCGCACCGGAAACGTGCGCGAATCCCAACATGTGCGCATCGCCAAAGCTCTGGAAGGGCCGGGTTCCTGCGGCGCGGATATACCCCTGCGCGTGTCGGCCTTTTCGGCAAGCAGTCTGGACCTGACCGCCAGCGCCCCCGGGATACGCAATCCGGCCGGCGGATTTCTGACCCGTCTCAATCAGGAAAGCACCATGAACTGCCCGATGTACGCCGCCGTTGACCGCTGGCTGGAGCAGGTTGTGCAGCCCGCCAGCATGGCCCGCTTTGGCCAGCCCGTCGTTGAGCTGCGCATCATGGGCACCTATTCCTGTCGCAGGATGAACAACGGGCAAGCCTCGGCCCGCATGTCCGAGCACTCGTTTGCCAATGCGATGGATGTGGGCGGATTCCGCCTCGCCGATGGCAGCATCATCAGCGTGCTGAAGGGCTGGAAAGGCGGCCAGGAGGAGCAGAACTTCCTGCGCGAGGTTCACTCCGGCGCCTGCAGCAACTTTGCCACGGTGCTCGGCCCGGGCGCCGATGCCTTTCACTACGACCATTTCCACCTTGATCTTGCGCGCCACGGACGCGGTGGCAACCGCTCCGTCTGCCGCCCGAACCCGCAGGCCGTGCCGCCACCGAATGAGGGCTTCCCGATCAATCCCGCACCCAACATGGTCACATCGCAGCGCGACGGCAATCCGCTGGTGCCCGCGCAAGCTTACGCATCGGCTCCCAACGCCTTGCCAGGCTATCGCCCGGCGCGCCTGCCTGGCGTGCCGCGCAATCCGGTGGCCGAACGCGAGGCCCAGGAGACGCGTGGCTCCGCGTCCGCAAGCGGCAAGCCGATCATGCTCTACGGCCAAGGCAAGGGGCCGTTCCTGCCCCTGCCCGAGCATGAAATCGACCCCGAAGACATGGACCCCATCACCGGCAGCATCGGCGAGTGAGTGCGCTCAACTCTTGGCGCGCTGTTGATCCAGAAAAGCCCGCAGCTTGATCAGGAAGGGCAAGGCGGAGTCCATGTCTGCTGCGCCTATGGCCAATTCCATGTCGGACAAATGGTGCCCAATGGCCTGAATGGCCTCTTCGCGCGCCGAGCGCCCTGTGTCTGTAATGGAAATGCGCTTGGAGCGTCCATCAGTGGGATCGGGCGTGGAACTGACAAATCCCTTCGCCAAAAGCCTTTGCAGGGTGCTTGTCATGGTCGCTTTGGTGACCTGAATGGCATCTGCCAGTGCCATCGGCGTGCGCGCGCCGCCAAGCCGCACAAAATGGTTCAGAACGATGAACTGCGGCACCGTCAATCCATGGGGCATGGAGCGCTCGAACAGGGTCGTACCGAGCTGATCGATGATCCCAATTTCATTCATGATGCGAAAGGCAACCGGATCAGGCATCAGACTCCTGTGAGTTTTGCCCGCAAGGGCCAGCGGGGGGTCATGGCAGCTGCATCTCCATATCCCAGGCGCACCAGCATTTGCACCCTCTCTCCGGCCTTCGCACCCAGGACCGCGTGGACCTGCGCAAAAGCATCTTGCATTTCATCGTATTCTTGCAGCGCCTGACTGATGGGGTGGAACCCGAGGCCCTGACGGGCAGCTTCGAGGTTCATGCGCACGTATGCATAGCCCGTCGCCAGTTGATCGAGGCGCGTGTTGCCTGTGGTTGTAAGCCATGCGTAGGCCATTCCACTGGCCATGACTGGCTCGTAGCGCGCCCGCGCAGTGGCATGCGCCTGCGATCTGGGCTGCGCCATCTGCGCGCGCGATAGCTGTCCGGCAACGGCCAGCGCTTCCAGAAGAGCTCCTCCGATGGAAACGCCATCGGGATTGGCTTCTATCTCCGCTTTGCCGATGCGCATGAGGTCGACGGTTTCCTGCCATGTGCGCGCGGTTTCAAACTCGGTGACCCACGCCTTCCAGCTGAAATGGCGCACAGACTCCACAAGGCCAGGGGCATTGCTGGTTCTGACCTGCACCAGTGGCACGGCCTGACGCTGCAGAGCCAAGAGTTGCTCCGGCGGGATGGGCCGAGCGAGATCAAAAGGGCGCTTGTTAGAGCGGCGGCTGGCAATGAACGGAAAAAGCGGATCTTTCTGTCCTGCCGCATTCGCGACAAAACGCAGGGCTGCGATGGGCCGCGTGTCCAACCGCTCACCGGGAGCACCTTCCGGGAATGCTTCGATCTCCATGCGGACGTCGCGCGCGGCAGCAGCGATGCGCGCTGTCTCCAGAAAGCAGCCAAACCCGATGAGGATCTGACGATCAAAAGGATCCGTCATGGGCAGACGCCGCGCAAGATCGCAGCGGATCACAGCGCGGTCCTGCCCCACAAGTTCAAGGAGCCAAGGTTGGCGATTGTGTGGGTTGGGCGCGAGAATGGCATGACGAAACGCATCCAGCCGCACATCGGCAGGCGGCGCCGTTTCAATGTCGCGCCATGGCTGATTGGCCCTGCTGGGTGTGCGCGTAACGGCAAAAAGACCCCCACCACCTACAAGTGCGGCGCTCGCCCCGGCCAGACCGTACAGCACCGTGCGTTTTGAAATCGACATGATTGGCTCCATTTGGTATGATAACGTACTATATTGGTTTGATATCATACTTGTCAATTGCGCCGTTCGACTTCTTGCAGCCCGTTCACAGCTTTGCGAGTTTGCCTTGACGCTGACGGGTGTCGATCATAGCTCAAGGGTCAACAGTTCAAACCGAAGGGATTCGTGCCATGGGCGCCGCCACACTCAGCGTGACCGACAAGAGCTTCCAGAAAGACGTCATGGAGTCGGACATGCCCGTCGTCGTTGATTTCTGGGCGGAGTGGTGCGGCCCATGTCGCATGATCGCGCCACATCTGGAGGCGATTGCCAACGAGTTGTCCGGCAAGGTGAAGATCGTCAAGCTCAACATCGACGAGAACCCCGAGATCGCAGGGCAAGTGGGCATCCGCTCCATTCCCACGCTGATGATCTTCAAGGGCGGCGAGAACATCAACACCAAGGTAGGTGCCGGTTCGCGCAGCGACCTGCAGAAATGGATCGAAACCTCGATCTGATTTCAGGTCGGGGCGATCAGGATCGCTCTGAAATCATTGACGTTCGTGTGGGTCGGGCCTGTTTTGACAAGTCCGCCAGCCGCCTCGAAGACTCTGTAGGCATTGTTGGCGGCAAGCGCCTGAGCGGGATCGACTCCGGCGTGCCTCGCGCGCGAAAGCGTCTGCGGATCAAGCCAGGCTCCGGCGTTGTCCTCACTGCCATCAATCCCATCCGTGTCGGCAGCGATGGCCCAGATGTCGGCTGCCCCGTCCAATTCGAGCGCGAGGCCGAGCAGATATTCCGCATTGCGCCCGCCCCGCCCCCCGCTGGCGCGCAATGTCACGGTGGTTTCCCCGCCTGAGAGGATGCACAACCTGCGGCCTTCAAGGCTGCGGGCGCGCGCAAGCCTGGCATGGGCTGCCCCCAATGCCCGTGCCTCGCCTTGCAAATCATCGCCGAGATATTCCACAAGGTACCCGGCGTTTTCCAATTCAACCCGCGCGCCCTGCAACGCACGATCAGGAGTCATCACAAGCCGGTTGTCGACATGGGCGAGCGCTGCATCTCCGGGTTTGGGCGTCTCGGCATCCGGCCGGGCCAGCGCTGCGTGCGCGGCAGGCGGCAGTGCAATGCCATAGTCACGGATGAAGCGATCCGCCTGCGCGAGGGTCGTGGCATCGCCCACAGTGGGCCCGGAGGCGATGGTGGACAGATCATCGCCTGGCACATCCGATATGATGAGCGAGACAATCGGCGTCCGGGGCGCCATCAAAGCCAACCGTCCGCCCTTCACATCGGAAAGATGCTTGCGGATCGTGTTCATGGCGTGGATTGGCGCACCGCTGGCCAGCAAGGCCCTGTTGAGGGCCTGCTTGTCCGCCAGCGTCATCTTGCCGGCGGGCGCGCACAGGAGAGACGAACCTCCGCCCGAGAAGAGGCCGATGATCAGATCATCCGGGCTGGCCTCCCCCATCAACTGGCACAAACGGCGCGTGGCCCTGTAGCCGCTTTCATCGGGTACCGGATGCCCCGCTTCGATGATCTCGATGCTGCGCGTGGGCATGGCATGGCCGTGGCGGGTCAGAACGAGGCCCGCGAGTGGCCCCGCCCATAACGCCTCCAATGCGGCTGCCATGGCAGCAGAGGCCTTGCCGGCGCCGATCACCAGCGTTCGGCCCCTAGGGGGCGGCGGCAAGGCTGGTGCCAGACATTGCAGTGGCTGGGCGATGGCAACGCAACGCAGGAATGCGGCGCACAAAATCGCCGCCTGGGGGGGCAGTTCGTCCCGATTGATCTCGGTTGTAGTCATCGCCGTTGGAACCCGGTTCTCATGCCGCTGCGTTTGCTCACGTCAAAGGCTCATGCCCAACCAAGATGCATTCCACAAGCCGAAGGTGAACACGATCCGTCAACGGCACGCTTGACGCTGGGCTGGCAGTGCTGTGCAATCAACCCTGTGTCAGGAACTTCTGCCCCCGTCTTGCTGTTGAAACACAAAGAGGAATGGCCCGATGCCCCGCAACACCGATGACAGCCGTCCCGTTTCAGCGATTGAGCCTCCCATCACGCAAAGCGCGGGTGACGATGGGAGGCCGTCCTCCAGCCAGCGCAGGATGTTTCTGGGCAACGCCAGCCTCGCCGTGCTGGGTGCCGCCGTCGGTGCCGGGATTTCGCGATCCGGCATGATGCCAGGGGCATTCGTTGCACCTGCGGTGGCCCAAACTCCTGCCCAAACCGCTCCTCCTCAGACTGCGCCTGCTCAGACTGCGCCTGCAGGGCCGAAGTTTCTCGACTTTCCGGGCAAGGACAAGGGGCTGGTGCTGCTGGGCGATCGCCCGCTGGTGGCGGAGACCCCCGAGCACCTGATGGATGACGACACCACGCCGGTTGGCAAGTTCTTCGTGCGTAACAACGGCCAGACAGCGCCCGAGCAGAATCTTGGCGACCGCTGGACCTTCACGGTGGAGGGCGAAGTGCGCAACAAGCTCACGCTTTCTCTGGGCGATTTGAAGCAGAAATTCAAACCGCGCACCTACCGCATGGTCATGGAGTGCGGTGGCAATGGACGGTCGTTCTTTCAGCCCACGGCGCGCGGCAATCAGTGGACCAACGGTGGTGCAGGCTGCGCGGAATGGACCGGAGTGCCCCTGCGCGATGTGCTGCGCCTGGCAGGGCTGACGCCGGAGGCGAAGTTCACCGGACATTACGGGGCTGATCCGCATCTTTCGGGTGATGCCAACCGCGATGCGATCTCGCGCGGCATGCCGATCGCCAAGGGCCTGGAGGAGCACACACTCGTGGTCTGGGCCATGAACGGTGAACCGCTCACCCACATCCACGGCGGGCCGCTGCGCCTGATGGTGCCGGGATGGCCAGGTTCGCTGTCCTCCAAATGGCTGAAGCGCATTCTCGTGCGCAAGGACCCGCACGATGGCCAGGGCATGGGCGGCACATCCTATCGCATGCCGACGGTGCCGATCGTTCCCGGTTCGAATGTGGATGGGAAGACCGGCTTTGCCGATATGGAGGCCATGCCGATCCGCAGCATCATCACCTCCCACGCCAATGGCTCGCGCCTGGTTGCCGGAACCCGCAAACTGGCGCTACGCGGTGCCGCCTGGGCCGGCGAAACCACGATCAAGACCGTGCATGTCTCCACCAACTTCGGCCAGCGCTGGACCGCGATGAAACTGGCGCCGCCGCGCAACAAGTACGACTGGACGCGCTGGACCGGCGATGTTGCCCTCCCCACCGACGGCTATTATGAATTGTGGGTGCGCGCACAGGACAGCCGGGGCACGTATCAGCCCCATGTCGCCGCCAACTGGAACCCACAGGGCTACGGCGCCAACCCGTTTCACCGCATCGCGGTGCTCGTGGGATGATCGGGCGTTCTTTCCTGCTTGCCGCGGCCCTTCTGGCTGTCCCCGCACATGCCCAGCAACCCCCCGCACCCGGCCCCGACAGCCTGGAGGCGATGCCGAACTTTCCCGGGCGGGAAGAGGCCTTTACCCTGTGCAGCGCCTGCCATTCCATGCGCGTCGTTGGACGTCAGGGGATGAGCCGCCAGCGGTGGGATGAAACGCTGACCTGGATGACCGAGAAGCACGCCATGCCACCACTCGAAGGGGCAGAGCGCGCAAGCATGCTCGACTATCTCGAGAAAGCCTATCCCCCTGCGGCGCCGGGCGCGGGTGGTTGGCGCAGCCCATTCGCGCCGAAATAGCTGACAAACGTGATAGCCTACAAACTTGCGGCGGCGCGTGCGGCTTGGTCGTAATGCCCCGACAGGGTGCGCAGTTCGGAGGCAAAGGCCGAAAGCTTGGCGGGATCGATGCCCGTGCCCAGCACGGACTTCACCAGGAGGGACTCGCGCACCGTGCGGTAGCGGTCACACGCCGCCTGACCCTCGGATGTCACCTGCACGACCTTTTCCTTGCCCGCACGCGCGGCCTTGATCAGCTTGAGTTTCTCCAGCTTCTTCAGCGAGTAATTGACAAGGTGCGTATCCTCCACATTGAGGACAAGGCAGATATCCGCCAGCCGCTTGGGCTTGGCACGGTGATTGACGTTGTGGAGCACCAGCACATCGAAGGGCGACAGATCCGGCACGCCCGCCGCCGCCATGCAGCGCACCATCCAGCGCCCGAAGGCATGGTTCAGCATGATCATGCCGAACTCGAACTCCGAAAGCGCGGGCAAAGCGCCTGATGCCAGATGCCCGGATGAGACGATCGGGCCGACATCAAGTGCCGCCATGTCCTTGGGAGAGGCGCTCAATCCTCGTCCTCCTCGTCATCTTCAGGGCGTGATTTGCCAATCTGGTCACGCCACAGCCGCGCGTAGAGCCCATCTTTCTTCAGCAGTTCCTGATGCGTGCCCTGCTCGTGCAGCCTGCCCTTTTCGAGCACGTAGATCACGTCCATATCGACCACCGACGTCAACCGGTGCGTGACCGAGATCATCGTGCGGCCCTTGGCAGCTTTCTTCAATGTCTTGTTGATGGCCGCTTCGGTTGTCTGGTCAAGAGCGGATGTGGCCTCGTCGAGCAACAGGATCGTCGGGTTGCGCACCAGCGCGCGGGCGATGGCGAGGCGCTGGCGCTGGCCGCCAGACACCGTGCTGCCGCGCTCGGCCACCACCGTGTCGTAGCCATCCGGCAGGCCCATGATGAAGCGGTGTATTTCGGCGGACTTGGCAGCTGCTTCCACCTCCTCATCCGTGGCATTCTGATTGCCGAGGCGGATGTTCTCGCGGATCGACAGGTTGAACAGGATGTTCTCCTGAAACACCACGGCCATCTGCTGGCGCATGCTGTCGCGGTCCATGTCCGAAATGCTGACGCCGTCGAGGGTGATCGCGCCCTTCTTGATGTCATAGAGTTTGAGCAGCATGTTGATGATGGTGCTCTTGCCCGCGCCCGAGCGCCCCACCACAGCGACTCGTTTGCCCGCCTCGATGTGGAAGCTCATGCCATTGAGGTGATTCTGCTTGCCGTCGTAGCTGAACACGACCTTGTCGAAATTGATGCTTTTCTCAAACTTCGCCATGGGCACAGCATCCGGCTTGTCGCGGCTGCGGATCGGCTCGTTGAGATAATCATTGATGTGTTTGGCCGCGCCCGAACCCTCGATCAGCACAGGTATGAACTGCGTGATGTGCCCGACGTTGTAGGACAGCTCCCAAAACAGCGTCTCGAAGGCGACGAAGGTGCCCAGTTGGATCGTGTCGTTCCACACAAGATAGGCACCCAGCGCCAGCACGACGAGGTGCAGGGCCAGCACCGAGATGGTGATGGAGCGCTCCACCAGGCCGTTGATCCACAGCATCCGGAACATCGAGCCGCGGATCTTGGCATTGCGATCCCGGTACCAGCCCGTGGTTTTCTGTTGCAGGGCAAACGCCTTGACCACACCCATGGAGGTGATGACCTCCTGCGTCACGCCCAGCGCCTGCGCTTCGGCCTTTTTCACCTCATAGCTGGCATCGACGGCCTTGGGGGCCAGAATGCGCGGACCAATGATGGCGATGGGGAAGAGCAGCATGGCGATCATGGCCAGTTGCCAGTTGAGGTAGAACATCATCGCCATACCGGCGATCAGTTCGAATGAGGGCAGCACGCCCCATTGCATGCCGTGGTTGATCGTTTCTTCCAGTTGAGACATGTCACCAGAAAAGCGTTGCAGGACCACGCCGGTCTTGTTCTTGTGATAGTAATCCACAGGCAGCGCCTGCGAATGATCGAACAACCTGTTGCGGATGTCGCGAATCATGGATGAACCCGTGTCGGCGTTCAGCCACTCGAACCAGATCATGACGATGGACGACACAAACCCCAGCGCGAACATGGTGCTGAGAATGATGACCAGCATGCGCGGGTCATCCGCATTGATCGCATCATCAATCAGGAATTTCAGCAGGAGTGGGAAGCTCGTGTTGTAGGCCGTCTCGATCAGCACCGCGACTATGATCAGCGTGATGCCCTTCTTGTGGGCGGGGAAAAAGGGCGCCAGAAACCGCCCCATGATCTTGAGGGCGTTGCGGGTCTGGTCCGCGCTGACGACGTGCGGCGAAAGCTCCTCGTCGTCATCATCGTCTTCGTCTTCATCCTCCGCGTCGTCATCACTGTCTTTGGACGTGTCGTTCTTGGCCGCCGCTTTGGTGCGCTTCGCTTCATCAACCTTGCGGCGACGTGCAACCTCCGCCTCATCCTTGCCGATGTCCTTGGTAGCCTCTTTGACAGGTTCTTTGACAGGCTCTTTGGCCGTGACCGCCTCATCGACTGGATTCTTCGGCGATTTTGCCATGACACGACGCTCCGGGAAGACCGCCACCCCGCGTCTTCCATCACAAATGTTACGTCTCCTTAACCTCATGCCGACGCATTGAACAGGGCCGAGGGCATTTCGCGCACAGGAGGTGTGCTCCGATGGCAACACACGGGCTTGCCTTGGTGCCGCCTCATGTTCGCCCGCTTCTCGCCTGATTGCACCCCGAAATGGGATCAAATGGTTGGGGCGTTGGAACTTTATAATCTGCAAGTGCGTTGCGCACCTGTCAAAGGAGTAATCTGTAATGAAATCTCGTCTTCTCGCATCAGTGGCAGCACTCGCAGCCTTGGCGGCCTATGCCGCACCGGCAAGCGCAGCCGATCTTCCGCGCAAGAGCGCCCCTCAACAGCAATTCATGCAGCCACTCCCCATTTTCACATGGACAGGCTTCTATGTGGGTATCAACGGTGGCTATTCATTCGATAACGGCACATCGACTGTCACGGGATCTCCGGGCTTGATCGCTGCGGGCGCTGCTCCCGCCGGCAAGTTCAAGACTGTGGGTGAAGGCTTCATGATCGGCGGCACGGTCGGTTACAATTATCAGATCGGCCAGTTCGTCGTGGGTCTTGAAGGTGACTTGGCCTACGCGGACCTTGGCCAGTCGGTCGTGACCGTTGCAGGCCCGGTTGCAACCACCCTGTCGCAGGACATGACATATTTCGGCACGGTGCGCGGTCGTATCGGCGTCGCCTTCGACCGCTTCCTGGTTTACGGAACCGGTGGTCTGGCGTTTGCTGATCAGAAATCCACGCTTGCGCTCGCCGGTGTCGGCAGCACCTGGTACGGCCAGAAAGACGAAGTACGCTACGGCTATACCATCGGCGCGGGCGCTGAATATGCCTTCACCAACAACTGGTCGGCCAAGATTGAATATCTCTATTATGATCTTGGCAAGAACAACGTCGTGGCCCCTCTTGTTGCAGGTCCGGGCGCTCCCGGCGTCTTCGGAACGTCGTCCAATGAAGCCCGTGGCAGCATCGTGCGTGCTGGCTTGAACTATCGCTTCTAATCTCTGAGGTGATCAACGAACGCCCCGGCTTTGGCCGGGGCGTTTTTCGTTATCTTGGCGCGCTGCAGGATGGCGCCGAAAATTGCGCACCGATGCGGTTCAGCCCGTCTGCTCCCAGAGAGAGCCCCACCCCTAGCCCGCTTACACCCGCCCCAGCCACAGCTGTGCCCCAGAACGGTTGCTTGCCGGCGATGCCCATGAACGGGGTTTCCAGAGTGGCGACGGCCACGCCCAATATCGTGACCACCGTGCCGCCCATGCCGATCACGACACCGCCAGCCGTTTCAGCAGCACCCGCAACGCCTTGGCCAACTTTTCCGGCACGACAGAGACCAACATCTAGGCCCGACGGTTGCGCGCCTCCCAAAGGTGGAGAGACCTGTGCGATTGTCTGGGGTGCACGGGCGACATCGGCGAAATTGGGACCGCCCGCAGGTGAGGAATTGTTTTTTGTGCTGCCAACCGGATCAACCATTGCACACTCCTGTGAGCGCACGATGGCATTAATTCTATAAGAAGGAAAGCATTTCCGCTATAACGACCATGCGATGTTTGCATGGCTGTGCCTCAGGGCCGCGTTGCCTCGAATGCGGGCACCTTGGCCGCAAAAGCTTCCAGCCAGACCACCAGGGCCGGGTGATCCGCCCGCCACGTGCCTGCAAAACGCAGATCGAGATATCCCAGCGCGCATGCAACCGCGATGTGTCCCACATCAAGGCTGCCAGCGAGAGAGGGGGGATTGGCTTCGAGATAAGCCAGCGCGCGGCTGACTTTGCCCGCTTGGTGACCCAGCCATTGTTGATCATGCATCGCCGGCGCGCGCCACCGCCCCTCGTAAACCTGAAGCAAGGCCGCTTCCATCAGGCCATCGGCCAGGGATTGCATGGTCAGCGTGCGGATGCGCTCCATTCCGGATTTGGGGATGACCCCGCCGCCGCCGGCGCGCATGTCGAGATACTCCACGATGACCGCCGAATCGTGAATGACCATGCCGTCTTCGAGCACCAGTGTCGGAATTTTGCCCAGCGGGTTGTCGCCACGCAGCGGATCGGCCGGATTCACCGTATCGGTTGTCACGACCGTGATTTCTGAAGACAATTCCAGCAATGCGGCGGCAATTTTGACCTTGCGGCCAAAGGGCGACGGGGCTGCGGAGCGCAGGATCATCATGGAGGTCACTCGATCAGGATGAAAATGTTCATCACGAGGGCGCCGTCGTCGGAGCCTTTCGTGTCGTTGGTATATTCTTCCACGAAGAGGTTGCGTGCCTTCAAGCCTTTTTCGTCAAGATAGGCCGTGATCGCCTCATACGTGGTGTCGATGTCATCATAGGCGCCGGTGTGAACGAACTTCAGCGCCTTGCCTTCGGGCGATTTACCGATCTGGTAGTCGCGCCCAATCGCTGGAGGCGGCACGGAAGGCTCGCCCGTCAAAGTAACCATCGCCTCGTAACGAAACCCCGAATCGTCGGTGGAGGTGAACACGGCCTGCGGTCGGCCCAGCACGCCAAGCTTGAGGCGCACGGTTTCGGCGGCGAGTTTCTGGAAACTCTCCATCAGGTTGTCGTAG
>JANMMT010000163.1:0-4928 GCA_031373545.1 Hyphomicrobiales bacterium | reverse complement strand
GGTGACCGCGCGCTTTGACGCCCGCCACCAGATCATCGCTCGATGCGCCTTCTATAGGCTGCTCCCCCGCCGTATAAACGGGCGCAACGATCACGTGGTCGGCGTCGTTGAAGCATGCCGCAAAGTCTGAAAACAGCGAGGACAACCGCGTGTAGCGGTGCGGCTGCATCACTGCGATAACCTGCCCCTCGGTTGCGGCGCGCGCGGCTTTGAGCACAGCGGCAATCTCCACAGGATGATGACCGTAGTCATCGAATATCGTGACGCCGTTCCACTCGCCCGTTTTGGTGAAGCGCCGTTTCACACCGCCGAAGCCCTTGAGGCCCTTGACGATGGCCTCCATCGGCATGCCGAGGTTTTCCGCTACTGCAATCGCCGCAGTGGCATTGAGGGCATTGTGCCGCCCCGGCATGGGCATGACGATGTTGCGCACCACGCGGTCCGTGCCGGATTTGCGGTCGCGAATCAGCAGGGTGAAGCGCGTGTCGCCGCCCTTGGCGCCAATGTCGAGCAGGCGGTAATCGGCCTGCGGGTTCTCGCCGTAGGTGATGATGCGGCGGTCCTGAATCTGCCCCACCAGTTCCTGCACAACTGGGTGATCCAGGCACATCACCGCAAAGCCATAAAACGGCAGGTTGTCGATGAAGCTGTGAAACGCAGCCTTGATGGCGTCGAAGGTCTTGAAGTGATCCAGGTGCTCGGGGTCGATGTTGGTGACGATGGCCACATCGGCGGGAAGCTTCAGGAAGGTGCCGTCGCTCTCATCCGCCTCCACCACCATCCATTTGCCGGTGCCCAGCCGCGCGTTGGTGCCATAGGCGTTGATGATGCCGCCGTTGATGACCGTGGGGTCGAAGCCGCCCGCATCCAGCAGCGTGGCAACCACGGAGGTGGTCGTGGTCTTGCCATGCGTGCCCGCCACGGCGACGCAGGAGTTGAGGCGCATCAGCTCGGCCAGCATCTCGGCGCGGCGCACCACGGGAATGCGCTTCTCGCGCGCCGCCACCAGCTCGGGGTTGTCCGGCTTGATGGCGGTGGAGACAACCAGCACCTCGGCGTCGCCCAGATTGGCTGCCGCATGGCCGACAAAGCAAGCAATGCCCTTTTCGCGCAGGCGTTTGACGTTGGCACCATCCGACGCATCCGAGCCCTGCACGGTGTAATTGAGGTTGTGCAGCACCTCGGCAATGCCGGACATGCCGATGCCGCCGATGCCGACGAAGTGGATGGGCCCAAGTTCGCGGGGGAGTTTCATGAATATCTTTCTGACCGTCTAGAGCATGTCGCAAATAAGTGTGTAGCGGTTATTTGAAAACGACATGCTCCAAGTTGTTGTTGTAGAGCACGTTTTTACAATTTTGATTTTTCAATCAAAATGCGACGTGATCTATGCGACGTCGCCTTTAACCAGATTCTTCAGGCCCGCAACCTTCAGCACCACATCCGCGAGCCGCGAGGCCGCATCCGTGATGCCGAGCGCCTTGGCGCGCGCGCCCATCGCCATCAATGGTTCAGGGTCGTTCAGGATGGCGGCGAGGCGCTCAGCGAGAAACTCCTTGGTGAAGTCCTTCTGGCGGATCACCTCGGCGGCGTCCGCGTCGGCCAGCACGGCGGCGTTGGCAGCCTGGTCCTGATCCAGCGATCCGGGCAGCGGCACGAGGATCGAAGGCCGGCCGATCACGGAGAGTTCCGACACGGTGGACGCACCCGAACGCCCGATGACGAGGTGGCTTTCCGCCATGCGCTTGGGCAAATCCTTGAAGAAGGGCGCGCAATCGTTGTCCACACCCATCTTGGCGTAATCAGCCTTCACGCGTAGCAAATCATCCTCGCGCGCCTGCTGGGTGACGTGCAGGCGCTTGCGCATCTCGGCGGGCAGTTTCTCGATGGCATAAGGCACGATCTCGCTCATGATGCGCGCGCCCTGGCTGCCACCAAACACCACGAGGCGCAGGCGGCCGCCCTTGAGCGCCGGTGGCATTTCGATGCGCGCCGCCGCCAGCACCATTTCGCGCACCGGGTTGCCGACGTGGATGAAATCGTCATCATCGTCGTCGTCCTCGTCCGCGATATCAAAGCCTGTAGCGATGGCGCGCACGCGGCCTGAGAGAAAGCGGTTGGCGCGACCCATGACGGCGTTTTGCTCGTGAATGATCGTGGGAATTTTCATCAGCGATGCCGCCAGCACAGGCGGCACGGTCGGGTAACCGCCAAAGCCCACGACGGCGCGCGGGTGCACCGCCTTGATCAAACCACGGCATTCCCACAGGCCTTTGGCGAGCGACAGCACACCCTTGGCCTTGTCGCCCAGCGACTTGCCCGTGACGGTGCCTGAAGTGATTTCGTGTATGGCATCGGCGGGGAAATGATCGGCGAATTCCGACACGCGGTCATCGGAGACCAGCTCCACCGCGCAACCCCGGTTTTGCAGCTCCCGCGCCAGCGCCTCGGCGGGAAACAGATGCCCGCCCGTGCCACCCGCCGCGAGCAGGATGGTCGGCCCTTTGGGGCGCTCGTCGTCGGTGTCATCGGTGATCATGCCTGCGCTCCCGCAGGCAGAGGCATATCATAGCGCGGTGCTTGTGACACACTCTCCGTCACCATGCTCTCGGTCACCATGCTCTCCGTCCTGGGCCGCTTGCGCGTGACTGCGATCAGCACACCCATGCCGATGGCGAGCGACACCAGCGAGGAGCCACCATACGACACGAAGGGCAGCGTCATGCCCTTGGGCGGGATGAGGTGCAGGTTGACCGCCATGTTGATGCCGCTCTGCACGCCAAAGAGAATGGCGAGGCCCGCGCCCGCAAAGCGGCAGAACGGATCATGCGTGCGATGCGCCAGCCACAGCGCGCGCAGCACGATGAAGGCGAACAGGCTGATCAGCGCGATGCAGGCGATGATGCCGAACTCCTCGCCGAACACCGCGAAGATGAAATCCGTATGCGCATCGGGCAGGTAGCGCTTCACGGTGCCCTCCCCCGGCCCCTTGCCGAAGAAGCCGCCCGTGGTGAAGCTCTCCACCGCCGCATCGACCTGGAAGCTGTCCTGCGAACCCTTGTCGTGGAGAAAACGGTTCACGCGCGCCGTGACGTGAGGCACGAATTTGTAGGCCAGCAGCAACCCGCCCGCACCCAACCCCGCAAGGCCGACCACCCAGAGCAGATGCAGCCCGGCCAGGAAGAACAGCGCGCACCAGACGATGGAAATCAGCATGGTCTGGCCGATATCCGGTTGCAAAATCAGCGGTACGATGACGGCGGGCAGCAGCAGGATGGCGAGGAAATTGCCCGGCATGTCCGCGCGCTTGGCGCCTTCCGAAAAAGCCCAGGCCGCGACAATCACAAAGGCGGGCTTGACGAACTCGGAGGGCTGCACCGAGCCCAGCGGCCACAGGTTGAGCCAGCGGCGCGCGCCTTTCACCTCCGCGCCGAACAGCAGCGTCGCCACCACACCCGCCATGGCGAGAATGAGCAAGGCCAGGCCCAGGCGCCGGATGTAACGGGGGCTGAGAAAGCTCACCAGAAACATCACACCGATGGCCGCCACCATGAACACGGCCTGCTTGTGCACGAAGTTGAAGGTGGACAGCCCGATGCGCTCCGCCACCGACGGGCTGGCCGCCAGACCCATGACGATGCCGCAGAGCATGAGCACGCCCACCGCGCTGATCAGCGCGCGGTCAACGGTCCAGAGCCAGTTGCTTAAAATACCCGTCTCGGTGCGTGACGCCATCAGGACGTTCCTTCAGCAGGTAGACAATTGGCAGGTAGAAATCCGGGCAACGCACTCACCAACGCGCGAAAATGCGCGCCCCGGTGCTCGAAGCTCTTGTACTGGTCATAGGATGCGCAGGCCGGCGACAGCAGCACGACGGGCTGCACATCCTCGCTCAGCGCCGCATCGCGCGCGGCAGCCGCCACGGCGCGGTCCAGCGTGCCGCAGATCTCATGGGGCACGTCATTGCCCAGAACCTCTGCAAAGGCTTGCGCCGCATCACCGATGAGATAGGCCTTGGCGATGCCGCCGAAACAGGGCTTCAACGGCGCAATGCCGCCCTCTTTCGCCTTGCCGCCTGCGATCCAGTAGATGTGTGTGTAGGCTTTGAGTGCCCCCTCCACCGACTCGGCGTTGGTGGCTTTGGAATCATTGACGAAGAGCACCTTGCCCACTTGCCCCACGGGCTCCATGCGGTGCGCCAGCGCGGTGTAGCTGGCCAAGCCCGCCTGCACCTCTGCCGATGTCAACCCGAGCGCCAGCAGCGCGGCGGCAGCAGCGCAAGCGTTCTGGGCGTTGTGCGCACCGCGCAGGGAGGCGATGCCATCGAGTGTGGTAATATCGATTTCCTCGCCGCCCTCCATGCGGGCAATGCGAGCGCCGCGCGCGACGATGCCCGTCGGCAGCCGCCCCGTGACGCTGATGCGCACAAGGGGCTTGCCCGTCGCCGCACGCCGATCGGCCATGGCGCGTGAGAGCGCATCATCCACGCCGATCACGGCTGTGTCGGCGCTGGCCACCAGCCGCTCCTTGATGGCGGCATAGGCCGCGAGCGTGCCGTGGCGATCAAGATGGTCGGGCGTCAGGTTGAGCTGGATGCCCACGGTGGGCTTGAGAGATGGGGTAAGATCGATCTGGAACGAACTCATCTCGATCACATGAAAACGGTTCGGCGCGGGCGGTGCGAGGTCGAGAATATTGGTGCCGATGTTGCCGCCCATCTGCGCATCACGGCCCGCATGCTGCAGCACATGGGCGATGAGCGCCGTGGTGGTGGACTTGCCATTGGTGCCGGTGATGGCCACCACGGGTGATGTGGGCGCGATTGTCGCCCTCTGGCGAAAGAACAGCTCGATATCGCCGATGATCTCCAGACCTGCGTCTCGCGCCTTGAGCACGCTCCAATGCGGCGCGGGATGCGTCAGCGGCAC
>JANMMT010000155.1:0-1709 GCA_031373545.1 Hyphomicrobiales bacterium | reverse complement strand
CCGAGATCGGGGCGCACGAGGTAGGTTTTTTTATCGGCGACGCCGGTGGCGAGGCGATGGGTGGCGAGGCCGGCGGCGGCCAGGCTGGCCGCCACGCCAGCGAGGTCGAAAGGTGCCATCACGGCGTCGCGGGCGCGGGCGTGCGAGAGGCGGAAATCGAGCACGGTTTGCATACGCTGGCTGCCGCCGGTGCGGCCGAGGGCGATGCGCGCGGAGGTGAAACGGCGCAACGCGATCCACGGGTCTCGCCCGGTGACGGATTCCGTGGAAGGCGGGACGGTGACGGCGGGCGTATCGGAGTGATTCATCGCAGTTGAAGACGCAGGAACCGTGCCTTGCACAGGCCTCACGCGCACCAATACGCGGCCAAACCGGAGCAGCAAAGCGCCCCGATGACCAGCACGCCAAGGCAACCCTTGCCCTGCGCGCTTGCAGTGAACTTCTCCGGATGGGACGCCCGAAATGATCGCTCCAGCTCCTCCACCGCATCCTTGGACTCTTTGAGGCCAAGACCGGTAAGCTCGCGGTAGAGCTTGATGGCCTGAATCTTTTCTCCCCTAAAAATAGTCGCCGACAGTGTTTCTATCTGGGCTTTAGAAAGGAGCCTTTTCATGTCGAAAATCGAAAAGGCGAGCGGGGTAAAGACGAGGACAAAGCGAGGGTGGAGCTACTGTCTCGGTATGGAATCTGAGCAGACCTCAAAGGCCTGAGTCACGTAGAAGCGGGTTGCCTCCGGTCGCGGGAAGGAGGCGGCGGCCATCGGTGACGATGCGCATTTTTTCGAGCCATTGATCGAACTCGGGCGCGGGGCGCAGGCCGAGGACTTGGCGGAGGTAGTGGCTGTCGTGGAACGAGGTGGACTGGTAGCCGAGCATGATGTCATCGGCGCCGGGCACGCCCATGATGAAGTTGCAGCCGGCCACGCCGAGCAACGTGAGAAGGGTGTCCATGTCATCCTGGTCGGCTTCGGCGTGGTTGGTATAGCACACATCTACGCCCATCGGCAGGCCGAGGAGTTTGCCGCAACAGTGGTCCTCGAGGCCGGCGCGGATGATCTGTTTGCCGTCATAGAGATACTCGGGGCCGATGAAGCCGACGACGGTGTTGACGAGGAGCGGTTTGAAGGCGCGGGCGACGGCATAGGCGCGAACTTCGCAGGTTTGCTGGTCGAGGCCGTGGTGGGCGCCGGCGGAGAGGCACGAGCCCTGGCCGGTCTCGAAATACATGCAGTTGTCGCCGACCGTGCCGCGTTTGAGCGAGAGGGCGGCGGCGCGGGCTTCGGCGAGGAGGGCGAGGTTGATGCCGAAGGAACGGTTGCCCGCTTCGGTGCCGGTAATGGATTGGAAAACGAGATCAACGGGCGCGCCGCGCTTCATCGCTTCGAGCGCGGTGGTGACGTGCGCAAGGATGCAGGACTGGGTGGGGATTTCGTAGCGGCGGACGAGCTCATCAATGAGGCGGAGAAGTGTCTCCATCGCGGGCACGCTGTCGGTCGCGGGGTTGATGCCGATGACGGCGTCGCCGCAACCGTAGAGGAGTCCGTCGAGGATGGAGGCGGCGATGCCCTGCGGGTCGTCGGTCGGGTGATTGGGCTGGAGGCGGACGGCGAGGCGTCCGGGCAGGCCGATGGTGCTGCGGAAGGCGGTGACGACGCGGCACTTTTTGGCGACGAGGACGAGATCCTGGTTGCCCATGAGTTTGGACACGGC
>JANMMT010000109.1:0-17545 GCA_031373545.1 Hyphomicrobiales bacterium | reverse complement strand
CAAGAGCTTCTTCTTGACGAGGAATACGGGGCTGAATTCATTCAGCCGCTCAAGCTGCAAGGCCTCGCCGAGGTTGCTGACACAGCCCTCGTGTTCCGTTTCAAGTTTACGGTAAAGCCCGGAAAGCCGACAGTCGTGCAGCGCCTGGCGATGAAACGCATTTTGACGGCTTTTGCAGAAAATGGCATTGAGTTCGCCAATAATGCGGTTTTCGTTCACAGCGACGAGAGTGACCGTTCGATGACGTGGGCGGCGGCCGGTGACGCCAACCTTGATCGGCGCGCCGCAACGCAAGTTCCCTAATACAATGCCATCAAATGCTGTTTTTACGGTGGCGAAGCGGGTGAATGGCGGACTTTTACGCTACCCTAACCGCTGGCAATCAAGCGGCCGTTGGCACAATGTCGTTGGCTCCACGTGTCTCAGTTGAAAACCAAAAATTGGATACGCGGAAATCCGATTTCAGGATCAAGAAGTCAGTTGTGACTCAAATTCCTTCACGCGATTTCCGGTCCGTGTGTCCGTCGCAGATAATTCGAGACAGTTCAGGCGGTTTTGGAAGGGAGGCTCTGGCTCATCTGGGTTAGAGTTTAAGCGGCTTGCAGGTGATGCTGCAAGTGTCTGTGTTTGAGAGTTTCGCGCTTGATGCGCTGGCGCTCGGCGAGGATTGTTGTCGCCCGCCCGAAGTAGACATCGGCCGGGGTGAGATTGTCGAGACTCTCATGGTAGCGAGCGTTGTTGTAGTGCTCGACGAAGGCGCTGATCTGCCGTTCAAGATCACCCGGCAGGTAGTAGTTGTTGAGCAGGATGCGGTTCTTGAGGGTCTGGTGCCAACGCTCGATCTTGCCTTGCGTCTGCGGATGATACGGCGCACCCCGCACATGCTCCATGCCCCTGTCTTCGAGCCATTCGGCCAGATCGCTCGCGACGTAAGATGAACCATTGTCGCTGAGCAGCCTTGGCCGGTGCAGGACTGTGATATGATCCAGCCCCGATGCTGCCAGCGCCAGATCGAGTGTGGCCATGACATCGGAGGCGCACATGTTGGTGCACAACTTCCAGGCGACGATGTAGCGGGAGAAGTCGTCGAGCACCGTCGACAGATAGTACCAGCCCCACCCCGTGATCTTGAGGTAGGTGAAGTCGGTCTGCCACATCTGGTTGATGGCGGTCGTCTTGTCCTTGAACTCGTTCGCCGCCTTGATCACCACATAGGCAGGACTGGTGATCAGATCATGGGCCTTCAGCAGGCGATACACCGAGGATTCCGAGACGAAGTACTTCCGCTCGTCGGTGAAGCGCACCGCCAGTTCGCGTGGTGACAGTTCTGGAACATCCAGCGCCAGATCGATAATCTGCTGACGGACAGCATCGGGAATGCGGTTCCAGACGTGATCGGGCCATGAGCGATGGTCAGCCAATGCCTCTGGCCCGCCTTCACGACAGCGCTCATGCCAGCGATAGAAGGTGGCGCGGGGGATGCCGAGCTTGTCCAGTGTGCGCTTGGCTGGCAGATGCGAGCCCTCCCCCAGCTGGATGATCTCGGCTTTCTCGGATGCAGGGTATCTAATTCGCCGTCCTCCCCGTATCCTTGCCCATCCTCGGTCATGCTTTTTTTGAGCAGACGGTTTTCCAGGGTGAGATCAGCCACAACCTCCTTCAGGGCGGTCGATTCACGGCGCAGGTTCTTCACCTCATCCGATGTCGCAGCGCGGGCTGTGTCACCAGCCAGCCGACGTTTCCCCGCCTCGAGGAACTCCTTGGACCAGCCATAATACATCGAGACGGCAATTCCCTCGCGCCGACAAAGCTCGGAGATGCTCTCCTCGCCCCGCAGCCCTTCCAGCACGATGCGGATCTTCTCTTCAGCCGAATACTGCCGACGCGTCTGACGTCGGATGTCCTTCAGCACTTGTTCTGCCGGCGCTTTCTCCGGCCCGGATTTCGCGGGCGCGGTCCTTCGGTTCTGTTTCATCTTCGCTCCTTGCGGCTACGATGAACCAGAAATCCTCCCTTCGTGAAGACCTCAAATTTGTCTCATGGATGCTGACGGGGAACAGCCCTTGATCGCAGCCAAGGCCGCTTTCGCCTTGAAGGCCGGTGTGTGGTTCCGGCGCTGTCGTCTTGCCATGTCGGCTCCTGTTCGCAGCGCATACTACGCCGCTCTCAGGCAGAAACTCCACTTATCCCAGCTGTCCAGATTCCCCGAGCAACCTCTGCTGGAATGGGTGGACTGGTTCAATAATTGACGGCTGCTGGGGCCTATTGGCAACATTCCGCAGGCCGAAGCCGAGGAACGTTACTACGCCATGCTCAACGAGCAGAAGCTTGCAGCGTGACTCAAATTAAAAGGCATCCGAGGAACCCGGGGCGATCTAACTGCGACAAATTCATGGCTGAAGTGCGACAATTTTAACGTAGTCTCGCTGAAATTTGGGTGTATCTTTTCAAAACATGCCGGACATCCATTCGGCATGGCGATCTAGGAATAATCCAGAACGGAGGAACTAGGATGTCCATAAAAGTTCTACAAAAAAACGCGGGGATTGTTTCATTCGCCGCACTTGCTGCTCTTGCAGTCCCGACCCAGGCGCTTGCCGGTTCGTCGCTGAAGTCCAATGACTATGTCGGCATATCATTCTGGCTGATCACGATGGCGCTGATTGCGTCGACCGTGTTCTTCTTTCTGGAGTCACTGCGCGTTGATGGCAAGTGGAAGACCTCGCTGACCGTGTCTGGCCTGGTGACGATGATCGCCGCCATCCACTACATGTACATGCGTGAAGTCTGGGTCACGGAAGGAACCTCACCCACCGTGTTCCGCTACATCGACTGGCTGATCACCGTTCCGCTACTCATGATTGAATTTTACCTCATTCTGGCCGCAATTACCAAGGTGCCGGTGGGCGTATTCTGGCGTTTGATGATCGGCACATTTGTCATGTTGGTCGGCGGCTATCTCGGCGAAGCCGGGCTGATCGGCGTCTGGCCGGGCTTCATCATCGGTATGGTTGGCTGGGCGTACATTCTATACGAAATCTTTGCCGGCGAGTGCGGCAAGATCAACGCAGCCTCCGCATCACCATCCGTGCAATCGGCCTTCAACTCAATGCGTTGGATCGTGACGATTGGCTGGGCGATTTATCCGATCGGGTACTTCTTCGGCTATCTGACCGGCAGCAACCCGGCAGACAGCATGAAAGCATTGAACATCATCTACAACCTCGCAGACGTGCTGAACAAGATTGCTTTCGGCCTGATAATCTGGGCCGTTGCGTCGTCAGAAACTGATAAGAAGGCAGCGAAATCCTGATGGCTTCAATCATCCGGGTCAGCCCCGCAAGGGCCTGAATCCGGGTGAGACTGTCCTGTGCCGCCCCTCTGCAACTGAGTTGTCGACGGGGCGGCATGATCTGACCCTGCAGATCAGATATCGATATGGATAGATGTTCACATGAAGCAGCCCACTCGTCATTGACGAGCCATCTGGCTTTACTGGAGCCAAATTTATCCCGAACAAACAGTAGCCAGCTTGGGATATGATGATGCGTATGCAGACATTAAGTGCAGTTCGGACCCCCGCAATTGATCGATCAATTCTTGCATTGGTCGAGGCAAAAATGGCAGCGATGGTTCATGCTGGTCATTTTGGTGCGCCCGGCAACGCTGAAGGCGCGGTCAAGGCGGCCGGTTTTCACCTGGCCTCTGGCGGATCGCGCGTGCGTGCGCTTCTGGCGCTTCACGCCGGCAGCGCGCTTGGACTGCCGGTAAACGATTCCGTTACGTTGGCAGCGACCGCGGAATTGCTACACAATGCGTCGCTCGTTCATGACGATCTGCATGACCGCGCCAGGATGAGGCGCGGCACAGAGACCGTCTGGCTTGCCTTTGGCGACAATATCGCAATCTGCACAGGCGATTTGCTGATTTCCGTCGCCTATGGCTGTCTCAGTGCATTTAGCAACGCAAAAGCATTGCCTGAGCTTTTATCCCTGGTGAACGCGCGCATCTGCGAGGCGATCCACGGACAATGTGCGGATCTGAAAGCGCAAGGTGCTGTCGTGGCCGACATTGCGCTCTATGAACGCATCGTGGTTGGAAAATCCGGCGCGTTGCTCAGCCTGCCATTCGAGCTTGCGCTAATCGGATCAGGGCATCAGGCCTGTCTGGGGCAAGCCCGCGCCGCGGTTGAACATTTTGCCATTGGCTACCAGATTGTCGATGATCTGGATGATGTTGACCGCGATTCAGGCTCGGCGGATGCGCCGAGTTCGCTAAATCTTGTCCATGTCATGAAGGCGCTCGGGCATGGCGATGCATCACCCAATCAAGTTCGCGCGCTTGGCAGGACGCATCTTGCAAAAGCAACGGGGGCTGCGGCCCTGCTTCCGATGGGTTCTGGCACTTTCCTGACGGAGCTTGCCGCCAAACTTGTTGCCCGGCTATGATTGTGCCGGATGGAAACGGCGCTGCAATTGTCATAGGCGCTGGATTTGGAGGGATCGCCTCCGCGCTGCGCTTGCGGGCAAAAGGCTACAGCGTCACGCTTCTTGACCGATGCACGGGGCTGGGAGGCCGGGCGCAGGTCTTCGAACGCGACGGCTTCCGGCACGATGCCGGCCCGACCGTCATTACAGCGCCTTTTCTGATCGAAGAGCTGTTTGCGTTGTTTGGCGAGCGGATGGCGGATCATATCACGCTGGTGCCGCTCACGCCCTGGTATCGCTTCACTTTCGCGGATGGCGACACATTTGATTATGGCGGCACGCTGGAAGAAACGCTGGCGGAAATCAGGCGGATCGAACCAGCTGACTGCCAGGGCTACCTTGATCTTCTGGCTCATTCGAAACGGATATACGATGTCGGCTTCACCCAATTATCGGCGACACCGTTTCATCGGTTCATAACCATGGTCAGGCAAGTGCCGCGCCTGATTGGTCTTCGCAGCTACGAAACAGTTTGGTCACTGGTTGCACGACATCTGAAGAACCCGAAGCTCAGACAGGCGTTTTCAATTCAGCCTCTTCTTGTCGGTGGAAACCCGTTTGACACGACGAGCATTTATGGACTGATTCACTACCTTGAGCGGGCACATGGCGTGCATTTTGCCATGGGCGGCACGGGCGCTATCACGGCTGCTCTGGGCGATCTCATGCTTCGGAACGGTATAGACGTCCAATTGCAAACGACCGTGGCGTCAATCACCGTCCAGGATGGCGTTGCAACGCATGTCGTAATTGATGATGGCTGCAAGATCGCAGCTGATCTGATTGTATCGAATGCCGATCCGGCACATCTTTACGATGAAATGATCCCCAAGCTCCAGCAGGCACGCGCGACGAAATTGAAACTGGCCGCAGCGCATTTTTCCATGGGATTGTTCGTGCTCTATTTTGGCACGACGACCAAGTATCCGGATGTGGCGCACCATACGATCTGGATGGGCGAGCGCTACCAGGAACTGCTTGACGATATATTTCACAAGCAGATCCTCGCGGATGATTTCTCGCTCTACCTGCACCGGCCGAGCGCGACCGATCCAAGCTTCGCGCCGGAGGGCTGCGACAGTTTTTATGTACTGTGTCCGGTGCCCAATCTGCAGGGAAATATCGACTGGTCGGTGGAAGGTCCGCGTTTGAAGTCGCGCATTGTTGCTGCGCTGGATGCTACGATCCTGCCAGGATTGATGGATAACATCACTGCTGAATTTGCCATGACACCAGATGATTTTAAAAACGATTACCTCAGTGCGCATGGGGCCGGATTTTCCGTCGCACCGCTGTTTCGCCAATCGGCATGGTTCCGCTTCCATAACAAGGCTGAGGGGATCAAGAACCTGTACCTTGTCGGCGCAGGAACGCATCCTGGGGCCGGGCTACCCGGCGTCCTCTGCTCGGCGAAGGTGCTCGACGCACTGGTTCCCTTGGCAATCGCTTCATGAGTATGGCAACACCCATGTATTCCAGCCAGGCGGCGCTTCAGGCAGCAGATGCGGCGCTAACGTCAAAAGGGCGCAGCTTTCATTGGGCTAGGCGCCTGCTGGGGCCAGTGCATGCAGCGCGCGCCACACGCCTTTATGGAGTATGCCGCCACATTGATGATCTGGCCGACGAAGCGGTGTCGGTAGAACGGGCCCGGATGGCGCTCTCGGCTTTCAGTCTGGGGCTGCGTTCAGGAATATCCAGTGACCCTGTGGTCCTGGATGCCGTGGCGCTTCTAAAAGAATGCCAAATTGATCCCGATATCCTGCATGAGCTGGTGAACGGTGTCTCATCCGATCTTGGTCTGGTTCGGATCGGTGATGAGGATGCTCTCATCCGCTATTGCTATCAGGTGGCGGGCACTGTCGGCCTGATGATGTGCGGCGTGCTGGATGTGAAGCACCCTGACGCGTTCGCCCATGCAGCTGATCTTGGCATTGCGATGCAACTGACCAATATCTGTCGCGATGTGAAGGAAGACGCGCAAAACAACCGCCGCTATCTGCCCAACACGCATCTCGGCGATCTGGAGCCAGAGGCCCTGATAGATCCGGAGGATGATATACAACGCCCGGAGATATTGGGGAGGGCGCGGGCCAGCGTGGCCCATCTTCTGGCGCTTGCCGATGTCTATTATCGTAGCGGCGAAGAGGGATTATCCTATCTGCCGGTGGGAGCACGCAGCGCCATCCTCGTTGCCAGCCGGGTCTATCGCGGCATTGGCACGGAACTGGCCTGCCGCAACCATAATTGCTGGTCGCAGCGCACCAAAGTGTCAACGCTCGGCAAAATGCGGCTGTCATCACAAGCTTTGCTGACATATCCATTTCAAATGTCATTCTGGCGGCCTGCCCACGCGCACGCCCCGCAATTGCACCATGCTCTCGTCGGCCTGCCCGGCATTGCTGCAACCGTTCAGCAGGCGCGCCATGGCTGACGCCGACATCCTGATCCTTGGTGGGGGATGCGCGGGGCTGAGTCTGGCAATGCGGCTTGCCGAGCTGGGTGACAAGGCTCCGCGCACGCTCATTCTTGAAGCGCGCACCACGTATGCCAATGACCGGACCTGGTGCTTCTGGGAGAATGGTGCTGGGTCGATGGCATTTACCGCACCGCTGGTGAAACAGCGCTGGACGAGCATGCGGATCAGAACCGGCACCGCGCAAGTGATTGCAGATTGCGCGCGTACCCCTTACGCGCTGCTGCCATCACTCGTTTTTTATGACCATGCGCGCGCCGTCATTTCACGCAGCAGGCGCGTCAAACTTTGCACCGGAACACCCGTTTCTGATGTAACACAGCTGGCAAACGCCAAGTGGCACATCAAGGCGGGAGACAAGCAGTATACGGCAAAAACCGTGATCGATACGCGCCCTGGGGCAAAGCCGGAACGCCACCCTGCGATGCTGTGGCAGTCGTTTTCCGGGGCGGAGATCGCGTGTGAAACGCCGGTTTTTGATAGTTCTTTTGCCGATTTGATGGACTTTCAGGACACGGATGCGACACGGGTCATGTTCACCTATGTGCTTCCCACATCGCCGCGTCACGCACTGATAGAGACAACCGTTTTTGGCGCTGATCCGGTCACGCAGGTTGATCTCAAGCCAGATCTGGAACGTGCGATCGCCTCGCGCGTCGGGCAGGCCTCACATAGGATATTGGATACAGAGCATGGAATTCTGCCCATGGGACAACCGCGCCCACGGCACTACCAGCCGGCGAATTTCGTCACCGTTGGCCTTGGTGCGGGAGCTGCCCGCCCGAGCACAGGTTATGCATTCCAGCGCATTCAGCACTGGGCACAACACTGCGCGCAACAGATCAGCGCGGGCGAGCCGCCATCCGGCCATATCCGGGACCCGTGGCGCATACGTGCGATGGATAACCTGTTTTTGCGCGTGATCAGGAAGCATCCAGCACGCGCACCGCATCTGTTTCTGTCCTTGTTCCAGAAGGCCGATACGGCCAGCATTATCCGTTTCCTGAGCAATGGCGGCACGATGGCAGATGCAGTGGCGGTCATTCGGGCCTTGCCACCGCTGCCTTTCCTCACAGCAGGGTTGACGGCCATGCGCGACGCCGTTCCGGCTGCTCTCGTCTCCATTGCCGCATATCTGCGCGGGTCGATGGCGCGATGACGATGCTGCGCATTCAGGGAATCGTATTTTGCATCTTGAGCGGGGTACTGGCTGGCGCCAGCATGTATTTGCCGCGTCTTGATCAACAAACCGAACTCATCATCATTGCCGTGATGATCATCGCGCTGGGCGTGCCGCATGGTGCGCTGGACACGATTTTTGCCCGCCAGTTGTACAATGTCAGAAGCACAGGCGCATGGGTCGGTTTTGCGGTGCTCTATCTGCTGCTGGCCGCCGCAACGGTGGGGTTCTGGGTACTGTTCCCGATGCTGTTCCTGATCGGGTTCTTCTTGATCTCGATTGCCCATTTCTCCGGAGACCCTGCTCCCGGGACGCATCTGGTCACACGCATCCTGTATGGCGGCGCCATCATCGTGCTGCCTGCGCTGCTGCATGGGCCGGAATTATCGCGGCTTCTTGGCTTTCTTGTCGCGGCGGATGCGACAAGCCAGATCGTGCGACTGTTTGAGGCTCTGGCATGGCCATGGCTGGGCGGCCTGCTGATAGCTGCGATATGGCAGATGCGGATCAACTGGCTGACGGCACTGGAGCTGCTTTGTATGGGTGCATTGGCCGTTCTGCTGCCGCCCTTGCTGGCCTTCACCGTCTTCTTTTGCGGCATGCATAGCGCGCGGCATATTCTGAGGACGTTTGAATATGCCGGGCGGGCTTCGCCCTGGCTCATGATCACGGCCTCCATCGTGCCGATGCTTGCCGTGTTCGGGTCTTCGGCCATCGCATGGCGGCTGATGAGCAGCACGGCATTTGACACGCGGATCATCCAGCTCGTCTTTGTCGGTCTGGCAGCACTGACAGTGCCGCACATGGTTCTGGTCGAACAAGTCAGGATCTCTGGCTGGATCAAGGGAGCGGCACGTGCCTGAGACGATCGGACAACGAAAACTGGACCAGCTTGACACTGTTTTGCACCGCGATGTTGCGGCCCGCCATGTCATGACAGGTTTTGAGGCCATCCGCTTTGCGCATAATGCGCTACCGGAGCTTGATTTTAACAAGATCGATCTGGGAACAATCTTCCTCGGCCGCAAGCTCGCAGCTCCTCTGCTGATCAGCTCGATGACGGGCGGACCCAACCGGGCCGGGCAGATCAATGCAACGCTGGCAGAAATCGCGCAGGCAATGGGTCTCGCGCTTGGCGTCGGCTCGCAGCGGATCGCGCTGGAAACGAACCATGCAGCCGGGTTCGACACGTCGCTGCGCCGCGCTGCGCCTGATATCCCGATAATGGCCAATGTCGGTGCGGGCCAGTTGCGCGACTGGGCCAATACAACGACGCTTCACCGTGCCGTCGACATGATCGAGGCCGATGCACTGATCATCCATCTCAATCCGTTGCAGGAGGCCTTGCAGCAGGGCGGAGACCGCGACTGGTCCGGTATTCTGAAACTTATTGGCGCGGCTGTGACGTCATTGCCGTGCCCGGTGATCGTCAAGGAGGTCGGCTGCGGCATTGGCGGAGAGGTCGCACGTCGTTTGATGTCGGCTGGCGTCACGATTATCGATGTTGCCGGGGCTGGTGGCACGAGTTGGGCGGCGGTTGAAGCCGAGCAGTCCAAATCGGCGCAAGCGCGTGGTATTGCCGAGACATTCCGCGATTGGGGCATACCAACCGCTCAAGCCATCTTGGCCGTGAGAGCCGCATGCCCCGATATGATCATTATTGCATCAGGTGGGATGCGCAACGGACTTGATGCGGCGAAGGCGATACGGCTTGGTGCTGCGCTGGTCGGCTTCGCAGCGGCGATCTTGCCTGACACTTTACAGGGTCCAGAGAATCTGCATGCTCGGTTCGAGGCCATCATCACCGAGCTTCAGATTGCCGCATTTTGCACGGGGAGTGCCACATTTGCGGATCTACGAAGAGCAAGTTTGCAACCGTAGCCTTACGTTATTCTGTATAAAATCACGACAATGGCGTCGCTGATGGCCATGATTCTGCTCATAGGCAACATCTCGCCATCTGAAGCCAAGGAACGGTACTACAACGTGCTCGATGAGCAGAAGCTGGCCGCGTGACTAAAACGAAACGGCCTTCGAAGAACTCGGCGCGGTTCAGTGCCGACTTTTCACTGTCCTCGCATGACGACGACGAGGATGAGTGAATAGAGCAGTATGCCGCCGACGATGATGAGGGCTTGGTACTTGGACACGATGGACTGGACAGCCTGATCCTTCATCTGCGTAAACATCTCTGGCCAGCTGTAAGAGACGAAATCGCCCTGAGACATGATGTTGATGAGCACGCCTGTCTCATCGACAATAGGCACATGGCGGAAGCGCTCATTCGACATCTGGCGTACCCACTCTGCCATCGTGTCTTCCGCCCGCCCGATCTTTAGATCTTTGGTCATGATCGCGGACAATGGCGTTACTGCGGGGTCCAGACCTTTGTCGAGAAGGCGGCGCATGAAATCACGCTCAGTCACGATGCCAATCGGCTTCTTGGCGGAATCGACAATAACAGCTGCTCCGTAGTTTTTCTCCGACATCGCCCTGACGGCAGTGGAGACCATCGCATCAGGTGAAAACGTCATGACCGGCGATTTCGAGCGGAATTCCGGACGATCCTTGATTTTGGTCATTGAGCTTTCTCCGATTTTGGTTGGCCATTGACCATAGCACAGTGGTGATGTCTTGTATTGAAGACAGCGATGGTTTGGCGCGCAGGTGTCCGCCAACGCAGCGTAGATTGAAGCCGGCATGGTCGCTCAACGCCACCGTCCCGCCCATTCCCCTGATGGCTACCATGTCCAATCAGCGCAGGTTCAAGCCTTATGTTAGCTTTCTGCGGCCCTCGGTTGTCGGCAGCGCCTCAGGCGAAGCGAGAAAGCACCACGCCAGCCATCGCGATATGTGCAAGCGTGACGATGACTGACAGCCCGTGCAGGACCTTGAAACGGGTGTTTGCACCAGTATCGGTGGCGAGATTGATCGCAGGCATCAGGAATTGCCGTGTCGGCAAGGTGGTCAGAGCAATCATGGCCAGCAAGGTCGCCGCCATTCTGTCGTGTTGCCAGATCGCCGCCGCGGCAACTGACGCCGTGATCAGCACAAAGAGATAGAAATGCGGAAAGGCGCGGCGCAGGGTCTTGCCCGCAAGTTCCGGTGGCAGAGCAGAGAACACAAAGGCGGCAAAGCCGAAGGAATAGAGGACCATGCCGCCAAACAGCAGTGCGGTGATCAGAAGCCCGAGAATGGTCATGTTGTTGCGTCCGGTTTGCGGGCCAGCCCGAGATACAGGATCAATGTCAGCGGCAAGGGCCCGAAAGTCAGGTCCAATCGCCGGTTGAGACCGCGCGGCCCAAGGCCAGTGAAAGGGCCGGGTATCAGGCCAGCCTTCTGCATGGCGCTGCGCAACTCCGCAGGCTTGATGAACATGGCCGGATCATGCGTGCCACGCGGCAGCAGGCGCAGCAAATCCTCGGCGATGGTGATAGCGGCGAGGCGAGCGATGGGGTTGCGGTTGATCGTGTCGAACAGGAACAATCCGCCGGGGCGCAGGACGCGCATGACCTCGGATAGCACATTGCCCAGATCAGCGACATGCTCAAGCACATCCACGCAAATCACTGCATCGAAGCTGGCATCGGCATAAGGCAGTGCCTCGCCAATGCCGACATCGTAGCGGATATTGAGCTGTCCGTTGGCAGCGTGGCGGCGCGCGGCCTCGATCGCCTCAGCTGCAGGGTCTATGCCCGTCACATCAGCCCCGCGCGCGGCCATGGCTTCGGCCATGAAGCCGCCGGCGCAGCCCAGATCGAGAACAGCCTTGCCAGTCCAGTCGATGTGCCGGTCAAACCATTTCAGCCGGCCGGGAACGAGGTTTTTTAGCGTGCGCACCCAGCGGATATCGTCAGACCACCAGCGCTCGGCAACCTTGTCATAGATGGTCAGGTCGTTGCGGATCACGGTCATCGGATGCCACCGCGTTTGCGAACTGGCCATGCATGCGGTGTGGCCGCGCGATATTCCGCGAAGCGCTCGCCATATCGCACCGCAAAACGCCGCTCCTTCAAGCGTGGCGCGAGCAGGCAATAGGCTGTGAATGCGATGGCCAGTGAAAGCTGGTCTGGTGTCCAGACAGGCACCGTCCACAATGTCAGGGCGAAAGCCACATAGATCGGTTGCCGGATATAGCGGAACAGCCCGCGTGTCGGCATGTCCGGAAAGATCGGCCGGATGCGTGCCAGCAGCGACATCCAGCCAAGCGCGCCCGATTGCACCTCTGCGCCCGCGTCAAAACTTGCCTTGCCGAGAATGAGCCAGGCCAGGGCATAGGCAGCACAGATCAGCCAGAAAGCGAGGCCCTCAGCGCGCCACCAGATCACGCCTGACGGCGTCCACAAGGTGAAAAGCAGCAGCAGTTGCAGCGAGGCGATCAACGCATAAGTCGTGGTGGAGAGCGTTGCACCATGCGGGCCGGGCACCAGTTGCGCGAGAAGTCGCCCACCAGAACTAGTCAGCAGCACCGAATGCATGAGCGGGAACTGCATGATGAGCGCAGCATTCGCCAAAATGGCCCATGGCCAAGGAACGCGCCCGAAACTTTCGCTCAGGCCAAAAAACATCGCGGCCACCATCGACATGACAGCGGCTGCAAATGTCAGATGGCAGGCAATGCCAAGGCTCAGCGCCAGCATGATGCGCCCTGCCCCAGGTGGCGGCCTCACGGCAGCAAGCAGGAGGCGCATCAGGCCTGCGATACGCGGATCAGCCCACATGGGGCGCATCTGTCTTGCAGGTGATTGGCAACGGATCGATCCTGTTGGACTGTGTGACACCTGATGTGAAGGTGCGAACGTTGACGGGTTGATGATTGAGCAAAGCATCCGCAACAAGCGCCCATGATGTCACAGCATCATGGGCGAACGGCGCGGGGGCAACGAACTGGCGAGCCGCAGCCTCTACGCCAAGGTCAATCGAGGGCCGTGTCGATATCGTCATCGTCGCCGAGCTCTGAATCACCGGGCCCCTGCTTCACCAATTGTTGCGTCAACAGTCTCTTGTAGCGCCGTTGCCGTCGACGCGCCTTGGCATCAGAAGCGCGCCAGCCCTCGCGCTTGTCCGTGACGACCTCTTCCATGTCGGCGGCAACGATGATGCGCGAGGCTTCCTTCGGATATGTTCGTTTCGCCATGCCTACCGATACCCGACCACTGCCGTGAGCGGGTCGCTGAAAGCACCATCGCGCAGGACATGTCTCGCTATCCGCTGGAAGCCTGCATTGCGCAGGTAAAGGGCAACCAGGTCTGCGTGGCCGCGCCCATCAAGCGCACGCCAGACAGCCACGGCCTTGCTCGGAAAGCAGCGATTGGAAAAGCTGATGATGAAGGGCGCACCAGGCCGCAGCACCCGCGCCACATCGCTGAACACCTCATCAGGACGCTCCAGATATTGCACACCGACACAGCAGAGCGCCGCATCGAAAGATGCGTCACCTAGCGGCAGTTCCGGTTCAAGATTGAGGTTTTGCACAAACGCATCACCCAGCTGTGGGTTGGCGGCGAGCTCTTCGGCATTCATTCCGTGCCCCACTGCGTGGCCCATGAATGATGGCGGCAGATGGCTGACCCAGCTCGACATGAGGTCAAGGGCAACGCCCTTCATGGGCAAGGTGGCCGCATAACACTGCGTCAATGCCCGGACTGCCGCTTCGTCAATGTGGGTAACGAAGCGCGGCTCCTGGTAAAAGGCGTCGTCATTTGTCGGATCGATCTTGGCGAATGCCTCAGGCGGCAATTTTTGTTGTGGCTGTGTCATGCGCCCAATGTGCAGCATGGATATTCTGTGGCCAGAGACCTTTGTGTCGCAGGGAATGGGGCGTCGCGGGCGCCTAGCGGCGCACAAACGAAAAATGCCCGGAGCGAACTCCGGGCATTCATCATATCAGACAAAGAAGGCTCAGCTCTTGGGCATCAACACTGTGTCGATGACGTGGATCACGCCATTTGTGCAGGCAATGTCCGCCGTCACGACATTTGCGCCGTTGACTGTCACGCCATGCGTGCCATCGACATGCAGCGCCTGACCGTTGACGGTGGCGGGCTCAAGCTTCTTGCCGGAGACGTCGGCAGCCATGACCTTGCCGGCCATCACGTGATACGTCAGGATTGCAGCCAGTTTGGCCTTGTTCTCGGGCTTGACGAGCTCTTCGACAGTGCCGGCTGGCAGCTTGGCGAAGGCATCATCGGAGGGTGCAAACACCGTGAACGGGCCTGCGCCCTTCAAGGTCGCGCCGAGGTCAGCAGCCGTGACGGCGGCGACAAGGGTCTTGAAGGAACCGGCGGCGACGGCGGTGTCGACGATATCGTGAACAGTGGTTGTCATCAGAAAATTCCATTCGGTTTGAGAAAAGCGCACAACATTCCGCGTGCAGAAAACCGCAATGTCTGCGGCCTGCCTGATCACTGAATTGAAGGCTGCGAAGATAAGGGCGGGGACGCGAAAGGCGTTTCCCTGTGCTATCTCCATGCCTTGTATATGGGCATCCGTTTGTGTCAGCGCAATGAATTGCCCGCCCCTGCGACACTGGGAAATTGCGACAGCCACAACCGGATTCGGGACACATCTGGGAAATGCGCAGAGCACGTCGTATATTCCTGACATGAAAAGGATCGCAAAACGCGTGATGATCGGTCTTGGTATCCTTGGCGGGATCGGCATCCTGGCTGTTGGTGTTTGGTTTTATGTCGTGAGCAATGTCGAACAGCCCAAATATGCGCTGGTGACAAAGGATGGCGTCATCGAGCTTAGGGACTACCCCGCGCTGGTTGTGGCAGAAGTCACGCGCCGGGGTGATCGTAACGCGGCCGTGCGTGCGGGTTTTGGCCCGCTTGCAGGATATATCTTCGCCAAGAACCGTGGTGGCGACAGCGTCAGCATGACAGCGCCAGTCTTGCAGGAGCGCCAGACGATTGCCATGACCGCACCCGTGATGCAGACGCCGAGCACAAGCAGATCCGGCCAATCCGGCATGGACGCGTCCTGGGCCATTCGCTTTGTCATGCCTTCCAAATATACGTTGGAGACGCTGCCCAAAGCTGCGGGCGATGACGTGAAACTTCTGCAGCTGCCGCCCCAACGCCGAGCTGCGATCCGTTTCTCAGGCGTAGCCACCGATGCACTGATCGAGACGAACGAAACGGCACTGCAGGCATGGCTAACTTCGCGCAATATCATCATTCTGGGGCTGCCGGCCTATGCCTACTACAACGATCCCTTCACGCCCGGACCGCTCAGGCGCAATGAAGTCATGTTCGATGTCAAAGGCCCGTGAGCAGAGGATGATCTCGTCTGCATCGGTTGTTTCCGTGGTCGGTTCCAGACCCGCCTTGGGAGCGGCAGCTTCAAGATGAGCGGCATGTTCAGCCAGCAAAACATTTTCCCGCTCATCACCGACTCCCCGAGCGAGCGCGAGACGCTGGTCGAAAATTGGACGGGGCTTGTCCGCCACACGCTTCCCGAGATGGCAGAGCGCTGCGGCTTGCCGATTTCGCAAGATCATTGCTTCATGCGGGTTTGTCTTGATACGGCATTGGGTGCTCCGTGGCATAGGCTCGTCAAGCGCCCAGCGATAAGGCACCTTGGCGACGCGCAACTGGCTGCGGCCATCGCAGTGGCGGAGTGCCTCGTGCAAGCGCCGGAAACGTTGGATGCGCTCAATCAGCAGAGCATAAATGTTCCCCGTCAACACCACTGAGACAGATCGGGTGATCTCAGCAAGAGAGGCTTTCTGGTCCATCGTCACGCCAAGGAGCGACGATGAGACAGAAGCAGATATTGCCCGCCAGTTCGGCGGGAGACGCGATCAAGGACACCCGGCGCGCCACGCGTCGGCACTGGTCAGGACAAGATCCGGATTGTGCTTGAGGGCCTTCGTGGGGAAGAGAGCCGATCTATTGTTGTCTCGCACTGATGCTATCGGGTTTTTTCGACGGCAGTGATCATGCCTGTCACGGGGCGGCGACATCTACCTTGCATCGTGCGCGAATATCTCCTGCCGGATCTGATCGAAGTCAAAAAAACACATCACTTTGACCTGCGTATCGATAGTCTGTCTGATCTGATCTTTCATCTTCGAAATCGCTTCCAGATTTTGTTCGATATCATGGACTTTGCGGTGTACTTGGCGGCTTCGAAGCTTGATGAGCTCGGAGCTTATTCCGATGACTAAAGGCTCATAATTCACAGCCTCGTCTCTTACAAATACGAGAATTGCTTCAAGGTCTTTGATCGCCGCTTCGTCTGACAGCTCCTGCGGTCGCATGTTAACCTTCGCAATCGTCGCAATCACACCGAGATAGGCTGGGATCAGGCGGTCTTCCATCGAGAAAAGGAGCGACGAGAGCGAAGAGAGTTGTCTTTTGCATTCTTCAACATAGGCGAGCGCGTCCTCGTATCGTGTTTCTTTCAGCGCAGTGCAGGCCGCACAGCGCCACATTGATGCGCCTTCGAGTGAACAGTGACGGCCAAAGCGGTCCGTCAAAAAGTCAGACATCGCGCGAAAATCGAGTTTACCTACTGGATAGACATTATCGGCGCGCCTCAACAGAGCCTTTGCAGTTGCCGGGTCGTCAGATAGCTCTTGTAGGCCGGGTAAATGCTGCCAATCTTCAGAAAGCGCGCCGTTGCAAAATGTCGGCTGCAGCCTTGATGATTTCGCCGTCGGACATCCCGCCCGAATTCCGGGATCGGCCATCGCGCAAGCTGGCGAAGATTGTAGCCTGGCGACGGGCGGGCACTTCGGCGTAATGGTTCAACGTCGTGGTCGTGCTGGCATGGCCAAAGTTCTGGCTCCAGGCCTTCTGCTCTTCCGCCGTCAGGTTCAATTCGTATTGCAAAAGGCCGAGCGTGGTCCGGAACGTGTGGGGGTTGTAGTAGGGCTGTCCGGCAGCGGAGAAGGCTTGGCGAAAGATGCGGCGGATCGGTTCGGCACAAGCCCAGACGTCCCGGTCCAGACCGACGGGGTGAAACGCACCCTCCCGATCGAGGCCCCTTTTCGTCTTTGGGAAAAGAGGATCATTCGGGCCGAAAAGCAGGTGCGTCTTCAGGTGCTCGATCCAGTCGATGACGATGGCGACGAGATCGTCGCCCACCGGAAAGAACCAGGTTTTGAAGGTCTTGGAAAACTTCGTGCGGACGCCGTCGCGCGGTTCATGCGCGACCGTTCTCGCTACAACGTCAACATGCTTCAGCCGGAAGCTTGCGATGGCGTTGTCGCGCGCGCCACTGACCAGCGTGAAAGCGACAAGGGCACGGTCGCGCTTTTGAATGTCAGTTTCAAAAGGCATGGTCTCGACCACGCGACGGATCATCGCAACGCTCGGCACTGGCCGGTCGCGCTTGGCGGTGGCGATCCGCGCGTCCTTAGTCGAGGGATTGAAATACTCCAGATCGCCATAAGTC
>JANMMT010000108.1:0-62730 GCA_031373545.1 Hyphomicrobiales bacterium | reverse complement strand
CATCCGCATCGACATCGTGAACAATCTCTTCCCGCGCTGGCTCAAGCACTGGATCGATCTGCTCGGCCATGTGCTGTTTCTCATGCCGTTCTGCCTGATCATGATCATCGACGGCTGGCCGTTCTTCACGCGTTCGTTCCTGATCAACGAGCAATCGCTGAATGCGGGCGGCTTGCCGCAATGGCCGGCCAAATCGCTGTTGTTCATCGGCTTCACGCTGCTGGCGATCCAGGGCGTGTCCGAAATCATCAAGCGCATCGCCATCATGCGCGGTCTCATACCTGACACGACGCATACGGGGCTCGGTGGCGGGCACGGCGCGGCAGCAGAGGCCGAGGCCCTGCGCCTGCTGGAGCAGGCCAAGCTGGACGGGTTGGCCCCGATTGCGCTGGCTGATCCTGCGGGCGCCAAGACCAAGTCGTAAATTGTATTTTCAGAAAAATAACCTGCTGATCCTGCTGCGCTTTCTCCCCGGAGTTCACCCGATGCCGTCATCGCTTCTGTTTCGCGCCACAGCGCTTGTTCTGGCCAGCCTGCTTCTGCTGGTGGTTGTGACCACGGGTGATGCCTTCGCCGCAACGGCGGGCGGTGGTTTCGGGAATTTCCTGCGGGAGAACATGGCACCCATCATGTTTGCCTCGCTCGTGGTGTTTCTGCTGCTGGGCTATCCGGTGGCCTTTGCGCTGGCGGCCATCGGGTTGTTCTTTGCCATCATCGGCATCCAACTTGGCCAGTTCCAGCCAAACTTCCTGCAGGCGCTGCCCGAGCGGATCTACGGCACGATGAACAATGACGTGCTCTTGGCCATCCCGTTCTTTACCTTCATGGGCCTCGTGCTCGAACGCTCCGGCATGGCGGAAGACCTGCTCGACACCATCGGTCAGCTCTTCGGCACGATCCGCGGCGGCCTGGCCTATGCCGTGATCTTCGTGGGCGCGCTGCTGGCGGCCACCACGGGCGTCGTGGCGGCCTCCGTCATCTCCATGGGTCTGATCTCGCTCCCCATTATGCTGCGTTACGGCTATGACCGCCGCGTGGCCTCGGGCGTGATCGCGGCCTCAGGCACCCTGGCGCAGATCATCCCGCCTTCGCTGGTGCTGATCGTCATGGCGGACCAGCTCGGCCGCTCGGTGGGCGATATGTACGAAGGTGCCTTCGTGCCCGGCCTTGTGCTTTCGGCCATGTACGCGGGCTACATCTTCATCGTCTCGATCTTCCGCCCCGCTTACGTGCCCGGCCTGCCCGTGGCCGACATTGGCTTCAAGGAAGATGATGGCTCGCGCGGGGTGTGGCAGCTGGGCGTGCTCGTGCTCTTCTCTGCCGTGGTCGCCTATTACGTCATGAGCCAGACCAAGGTCGGCGGGGGCGCTGATTTTGTCATTCTTTCCATGTCCGTTGCCGTGGTCGTGTCGTTTCTCTGCGCGGTCTTCAACAAGATTTTCGGCGCACAGCGTGTGGTGCTGACCATCATCGCCTTCGTGGGCCTTGTGGCGGCGTGGTACTATCTCAAATCCAACGGCTATCCCACATGGGCGCTGCTGTCGGAGGCGCTCGCAGCGGGCGCGTTCTACGCCGTGTTTGTCGGCCTGGTCGAGCGACTCACGGGCTTCCGCATGATGTCGCGCATGGCGGTGCAGGTCACCTTCGTGATGGTGCCGCCACTCGCATTGATCTTCCTGGTGCTGGGCACGATTTTCATCGGCGTCGCTACACCCACCGAGGGCGGGGCCATGGGCGCGGCCGGCGCAATCCTGCTGGCAGGCCTCAAGCGCATCTCGGCCAACGAGCCCAAGCGCCTGAACTGGGCCATTGTCCGCTCCGCAACCGAATCCACCGCCAAGCTGTCGGCTTTCGTGCTGTTCATCCTGCTGGGCGCGCGCGTCTTCTCGCTCACCTTCTACGGCGTCAACGGCCACCTTTGGGTGGAGCACCTCTTGATCTCGCTGCCCGGCGGCCAGGTCGGCTTCCTGATCTTCGTCAACATCCTGGTGTTCTTCCTCGCCTTCTTCCTCGACTTCTTCGAGCTGGCCTTCATTGTCGTGCCGTTGCTCGGGCCGGCGGCTGAAAAGCTGGGGATCGACCTGATCTGGTTCGGCGTGATCCTGGGCGTGAACATGCAGACCTCCTTCATGCACCCGCCCTTCGGCTTTGCGCTGTTCTACCTGCGCTCGGTCGCACCCAAGGACCCCTATGTGGACAAGGTCACGGGCAAGACGATGGACCCGGTTACCACGGGGCAGATCTATTGGGGGGCGGTCCCCTTCGTGATCATCCAGTGCATCATGGTGGCCTTGGTCATCACGTTCCCGCAGATGGTCATGCACTACAAGAGCAACGTGCCGCAGCTCAGCAAGGAGCAGGTGGACGATGCACTCAAGAACATCGGAATCCCGGGCTTTGGCCCTGCACCCAGCGGCGGCGGCATGCCCGGTCTGCCCGAGCCTCCGCCCATCGTGATCCGCTAGGTCACTCTGCCCTCTCCCCTTGCGGGAGTGGGTTTGCTATCTCTCGCGCCATGAGAGACTACATCCCAATCCGTCTGCCCAAGTTGCTTCTGGCGATGCTGCTGGGCCTCGTGCCCGCCGCTGCGCAGGAGCGGAACCAGGCGCTCAGCGGCGAGGACATTCGCGCGCTGATCTCCGGCAACACCGTCACGGGCCGCCACGATGACGGCGTGCCCTTCAGCGAGTGGCATGCGCCTGACGGCCGGGTGCTGGGCCACAACAACCGCGAATCCGTGGACAAGGGCTGCTGGGACATTCGCGGCGATGCGGTGTGCTACTACTACGCAGGAGGCAGCATACAGGGTCTGTTCTGCTGGGGGTTTCGGCGCACCAGCGGCAATGGCCATGTGCTGACCTTGCGCGACACCGCGCGCTTTGCCGCAGGACTCGTGCAGAGCGGCAACCCGTTCAACCACACGGACAACGGCAAGCCCTGGACCTGCGAGCCGCTGTCGTCGCAGCGGCGCAGCCGCACGCGCGTGGCCGTCAAATAGGCTCGTTTTCCCCGCTCACCCACTCCACCAGCGCGTGGCCGGGGCGGCCATCGACCAGCACCTTGGCGAGATGGCGCAGCATGCCACGCGCCTCATCCGCCAGCTTCCAGGGTGGGTTGACCACGATCAGCCCGCTGCCGGCCAGGCCTTGCCCGAATGGGCCAAGACGCAGTTCCATCCGCAGAATCTTGGGGATTCCCGTGTCTTGCAGACCAGCCACGAAATCCTCGACCTCCCGGCGGGTCTTGACCGGGTACCACAAGGCGAAAATGCCCGTGGCCCAGCGCCTGTGTGCCTCGACCAGCGCTTTCGTCAGGCGCTGGAACTCATCCTTCTGCTCGAAAGGCGGATCGATCAGCATCACGCCCCGACGCTCCAGCGGCGGTGACCAGGCCCGCACCGCCTGCCAGCCATCCATGGCCACCACCTTCACGCGCTCATCGCGGCGAAAGCGGCTCTGCAAGGCGCAGTGGTCTTCCTCGTGCAATTCCGCGAGCATAAGGCGGTCCTGCGGGCGCAGCATCTGCGCCGCGATCATGGGCGAACCGGGATAGACCGGGTGCACATGGGCGCCCACGGCCCGCAGCACATCGACATAAGGCTTGAACAGCAGTTCAATGCCGGGCGACTGCTCCGCATCCAGAAACCGCCGCACCCCGAAGTTGGCCTCTCCTGTGCGCTGCGCCTCGTGGCCCGCAAGGTCATAGTAGCCAATGCCCGCATGGGTGTCGTGATAGCGAAACGCCGTGTCCTTGGCCTTGAGATGCAGAAGAATGCGCGCGAGCAGCGCATGTTTCATCACATCTGCAAAGTTGCCCGCGTGATAGGCGTGGCGATAATTCATGCCCAATCACTCAAATTTGAGACAATCTGGACAAGAAGCGTCAAAGAATCCTGACTACCTTGGTGGCTCCGGGAGGATCCGGGCCAACAACCAACAACAGAGCCCAAACAATGCTCGAACCACATCACGGAATCATCGCCCTTTTCACACTGGCCTTTGTGCTCGGTTCACCCGATGTCGCCCCCCTCCTGCCGCGACCGGCTGAGGTGGCGCTGACCAACCTGAACAAGCAAATGGCCGATGCGGGCGGCAAAGTCTATGACGCCAGCATGAAGGTGTGGGATCAGACGGCACAACTCACGGGTGCCATGGCTGACAAGGCGCAATTCAGACTGGGGCAGCCCGTCGGGGGGCAGCCCAACTCATAAAGTTTCGAGGCCCTTATTTCCTGTAGGCCGCGAGCAGCGCGTCGCCGTCAGCGCCGACCCGCTTGGCCCATTCCGCCGCCATGGTTTCGCCGATTCGCGTGACCTCCGCCAGCATAGCTGCGGTGGGCGGCAGCACCTTCATGCCCTTCTCGGCCATAGTTTTCTTGTAGCCCTCGTTGAGTTCAGCGGATTTTTCCCAGCCCCGCTTCATGGCGGCGGCGCCCGCATCGACCACCGCCTTGCGGTCAGCTTCCGGGAGGGCGTCGAACGCGGCCTTGTTCACAAACACGATGTTCTGCGGCAGGAAGGCGTTGAGGTCGTAGTAGTGGCTGAGATAATCCCACGCCTGCGTATCCACGCCCGTGGCACCCGACGAGATCATCGATTCGGCCACGCCGGTGCGGAAGGCCTGCGCGATTTCGGCGGCCTGAATCGTGACGGCTGATGCGCCGAGCAATTCCGCAAAGCGCGCGGTGGCGGGATTGTAGGCGCGGAATTTCTGCCCCTTCAGATCACCAAGCGCCGAAAGTTCCTTCTTGGCATAGATGCCCTGCGGCGGCCAGGCGACCGAGAACAGCGGGATAAGCCCCTGCTTTTCCAGCCGCGCCGCCACATAAGGGCGCGCCAGCCCCCATAGCTTTTGCGCGGCCGGATAGCTCGTGGCGAGGCCGGGAATCGAATCCACCGCAAACATCGCATCCTCGTTGCCCATGGTGGACATCAGCGTTTCGCCAATCTGCACCTGGCCCGTCTGCACGCCGCGCTTGATCTCCGGCAATTTCAGCAGGGAGGCGTTGGAATGCACCGTGATATCGAGCCGCCCCGCCGTTGCGGTTTTCACATCCGCCGCGAACTGGCGCACGTTCTGGGTGTGAAAGTTGCCATCCGCGTAGGGCGTGGGCAGATCCCATTTCACCTGCGCAAAGGCGCTGGTCGAAAGCGTGGCCAATCCGAGGGCGGCAAGGGTCGTGAGGGCGCGGCGCGTGATCATGGTGTTTCTCCCAAGGGCTGATGCTGGGGTTGAACATTCAATGTCCTGCCGCGCGATGCAAGCCCGCATGACGTCTGAGAATGCGAAATGATACTTGTAAATTATCGACAAATCGTCGATATGAAGGGCAGGCATTTGGGAGAGTGACATGACCCTATGGCAATTCTGGATCGACCGGGGCGGCACCTTCACCGATGTGATTGCCCGCGATCCTCAGGGCCAACTCCACGCCCGCAAGCTGCTCTCCGAGAATCCCCGCGCCTACACCGACGCCGCCGTGCAGGGGATACGTGAGCATCTGGGCCTTGCCGTTGGCGAGCCCATCCCCGCCGGAAAAGTCGGAGAGGTGCGCATGGGCACCACGGTCGCCACCAATGCGCTGCTGGAGCGCAAGGGCGAGCGCACGGCTCTGGTGACGACGCGGGGCTTTCGTGATGCGTTGGAGATCGGCTATCAGGCGCGTCCGCACATCTTCGCCAAGCAGATCATCAAGCCCGAATTGCTCTATGCGGCCGTGGCCGAGGTGGATGAGCGCGTGCTGGCGGATGGCGTCATGGAAAAGCCGCTGGACGAGGCGCAGTTGACGCAGGAGCTGACCGCGCTGAAAGCGCAGGGCTTCGAGGCCATCGCCATCGTCTTCATGCATGCGTGGCGCTTTCCGGCACACGAGCAACGCGCGGCTGCAATCGCCCGCGCCATGGGCTTTGCACAGGTGTCGGTCAGCCATGAGGTTTCGCCGCTGATCAAACTGGTGGGGCGCGGCGACACGGCGGTGGTGGATGCCTATCTCTCCCCCATCCTGCGTCGCTATGTGGATCAGGTGGCGGGCGAACTTGACATCGCGCGCACGGGCATCCGCCTCATGTTCATGATGTCATCAGGCGGCCTCACGGCGGCTGCGCTGTTCGAGGGTAAGGATTCGATCCTGTCGGGCCCGGCAGGCGGCATGGTGGGCATGGCCGAGACGGGCAAGGCGTCCGGCTTTGACCGCGTCATCGGCTTTGACATGGGCGGCACTTCCACCGATGTGGCCCACTATGCGGGCAGCTATGAGCGCGCCTTCGAGACAGAAGTGGCCGGCGTGCGCATGCGCGCACCCATGATGCTGATCCACACCGTGGCCGCTGGCGGCGGCTCGATCCTGCATTTCGATGGCCAGCGCTTTCGCTGTGGGCCTGACAGTGCCGGCGCCAACCCCGGTCCGAAGTCCTATCGCAACGGCGGCCCGCTGGCGGTGACGGATGCCAACGTGATGGTGGGCAAGCTGCAACCGGATCTCTTTCCCGCCATCTTCGGCCCGGCGCGCAACGAATTGCTGGATGCGCACGCTGTGCGCGCCGCCTTTGGCGAACTGGCAGAGGAGGTCGGCGGCGGGCGCTCGCCTGAGCAGGTGGCCGATGGTTTCATCAAGATTGCGGTCGAGAACATGGCCAACGCGATCAAGAAAATCTCCGTGCAGCGCGGCTATGACGTGACACGCTATGCGCTGAACTGTTTTGGCGGCGCGGGCGGGCAGCATGCCTGTCTGGTCGCTGATGCGCTCGGCATGTCGAAAATTCTGATCCATCGGTTTTCCGGCCTGCTTTCAGCCTATGGCATGGGCCTCGCCGACATCCGTTCGACGCGGCAAAAAGCGCTGGAGGCCGCCTTCGATGAGGATGGCCGGAGCGAGATTGGCCGGGCTGGCGCGGAACTTGGTACGCTGGCGGCCGCAGAAGTAGCAGGTCAGGGCGTCGCCGAGGCCGACATCAAGGTGTTTGTGCGCGCGCACATCCGCTACGCGGGCACCGATACGGCGCTTGAGGTTGAGGCGGGCAGCATGACGGCAACAGTAGCCCTCGCCACACTCCGCACCGCCTTCCAAACCGCCCACCGTCAGCGCTTCGGCTTCATCGACGAGAGCAAGCCGCTGGTGATCGAGGCGGTATCGGTGGAAGCCGTGGGCGGCGGCATAAAGCAAGCCGAGGCCGAGCACGAGTTGCACGCCGCCCCCCTGCCCCCGCCTGCGAAGCGCACGCGGTTTTTCTCAAATGGCGCATGGCACGATGCGGCGGTTTATCTGCGCGCGCAGCTTTTCCCCGGCGCGCGGGTGGCGGTGCCGGCCCTGATCATCGAGCCGAACCAGACCATCGTGATCGAGGAGGGCTGGAACGCCGAACTCAATGCACTCGATGCATTGGTGCTCTCCCGCGTCGTGCCCATGGCGCGCGGCGTCGCCATCGGCACCCAGGCGGACCCAGTGATGCTGGAGGTCTTCAACAACCTCTTCATGTCCATCGCCGAGCAGATGGGGCTAACGCTGCAGAACACGGCTTATTCCGTCAACATCAAGGAGCGGCTGGATTTCTCCTGCGCGGTCTTCAGCGCGGAGGGCGAGCTGGTCGCCAATGCACCGCATATGCCCGTGCATCTGGGCTCGATGGACGAGAGCGTGAAGGCGATCATCCGCCAGAACCCACAAGTGAACCCCGGCGATGTGTTCGTGCTCAACGCGCCCTACAACGGCGGCACGCATCTGCCCGACATCACCGTATGCACCCCGGTGTTCGACCACGCGGGCAAGGAGATTCTGTTCTGGGTCGCCTCGCGCGGTCACCACGCCGATGTGGGCGGCATTGCGCCCGGCTCCATGAGCCCGCGTGCCACGCATATCGAGGAGGAAGGCATCTACATCGACAACCTCAAACTGGTGGATCGCGGGCGTTTTCTGGAAGACGACATCACCCGCGCCTTCACGACCGCGCGCTACCCCGTGCGCAATCTCACCCAGAACATGAACGACCTGAAGGCACAGATCGCCTCCAACGCGCGCGGCCAGCAAGAGCTGGAAAAAATGGTCGCGCAGTTTGGCCTCGATGTGGTGAAGGCCTACATGCGCCATGTGCAGGACAACGCGGCAGAGATGGTGCGCCGCGTGCTCGACAAACTGCACGATGCCCATTTCATCTACCCCATGGATCAGGGCTGCCAGATCGAGGTGCGCATCACGGTGGACAAGCTAGCCCGCCGCGCCAAGGTGGATTTCACAGGCACATCACCGCAGCAGGCGGACTATTTCAATGCGCCCCGGCCCGTGACCCGCGCCGCCGTGCTCTATGTTTTCCGCGTAATGGTGGATGACGACATCCCCATGAATGCGGGCTGCCTGGAGCCCATCGACATCGTGGTGCCCGCGCACTCCATGCTCTCGCCAGAATATCCCGCCGCTGTGGTGGCCGGAAATGTGGAGGTCAGCCAGGCTGTCACCAACTGCCTGTTTGGCGCGCTGGGGGCGATGGCCGCCAGCCAGGGCAGCATGAACAACCTCACGTTCGGCGACAACACGTACCAATATTACGAGACGATCTGCTCAGGCTCCCCCGCTGGTCCCGGCTGGCATGGCACGGCAGGCGTGCATGTGCACATGACCAACTCACGCCTCACGGACCCGGAAATTCTGGAGTTCCGCTTTCCGGTCGTGCTGGAGGATTTCCACATCCGGCGTGGCTCCGGCGGGCGCGGGCAATGGAACGCCGGGGATGGCACGCAGCGCACCATTCGTTTCCGGCAAGAGATGGACTGCGCCATTCTCTCGGCGCACCGCACAATCCGCCCCTTCGGCATGGCAGGTGGTGAGCCCGGCGCATTGGGGCAAACGCTGGTGCGGCGGCTGGACGGCGCTGTCGAGGTACTCAAAGCCAGCGATCAAACCGTGCTGCAAGCGGGCGAGGCCGTGACGGTGATCACGCCCACCGGCGGAGGGTATGGCAAGGCGCATGAGCCCATGTGAAGAGACCATCGCTTTGAAAAAATCCTCATCCTGAGCTTGTCGAAGGACGAGGATTTTGATGCCAGAAGCCCTCAATCCTTCGACAAGTTCAGGATGAGGGTCTTGGAAGGGCTCGTTTCCAAATTTACTCTCGGGCTCGAAGAACTAACCGTTGTACAACTGATAACCCACGATGATGGCCAGCCCGAGCGCCACCCAGATCAGCATGGCGCGCACGCCCTCACCCATCTTGCCGCGGTAGCTGCCGATGGCGGCGGCTCCGAACAAGCTGGCCATTAACGTGATGCCGATGGCGGGCATCAGGATGTTGAGATCAAGACCCAGCGGCCTGTCCGTGCCCACAACGAACGCCGCAAGCGCCAGCGCCATGGCAATGCCCACCACGATGACCGGCCACATCAGCACGCCTCCTGCTTTTTGAGGCGTTCGGCCAATGTGGTGATGATGGTGCGTCGCTCGGCCTCGGAGTATCCAAGCCAGCCGCCGATCTCCGCCGATGTGCGACCACACCCCGTGCAGATGCCTCGCGCGGGGTCGATCACGCAGACATTGATGCAGGGCGTTGAAATGCTAGGCATGGGTGAGTGAGATAAGCATGCCGGTCAAAAAAGCAATCTCGCCCAATTGCTGCGCCGCGCCCGCGATGTCGCCGGTCTGGCCGTTGATTGTGCGCTGCGCCCACCAGGTCAGCAGCAGCGCCAGTCCCATCGCCAGCAACATGCCCAGCACGATGCCGCCGAGGGGGGCGCCTGCCAGGGCCCCCAGCGCCGCAGCGGCGCAGAGCGCGAGGCCGAGCGCGGTGAGAAATGTGGTTGCGGTGGGCCTTCCTACGGCAGCGGAAAAGCCATCGGGCCGCGCCGGTGGCAGCAGCACCAGCGGCACAAGACCCACCGTGCGCGACAGGCTTGCGGCGGCCACCAACAGCAGCGCCGCATCGCCCGCGCCCAGCACGGGAATCAGCGCGGCCAGCGCGCTCCAGCGCAGACAAATGGCGAGGATGAGCGCAGCAGCACCAAAAGCGCCGACGCGGCTGTCCTTCATGATCTCCAGCCGCCGCTCGGGTGTGGTGCCGCCCCCCAGACCGTCGAAGGTGTCGGCGATCCCATCCTCATGGAACGCGCCTGCCGCCAGAACGCTGACGGCAATGGCCAAGCCTGCCGCGAGCGTAGCAGGCATACCGGCCAGCCCCGCCAGCGCCAGCATGAGCGCACCCGGCAGGCCGATGATCAGCCCAGCAAGCGGCAGCATGCGCGGGGCGGTGCGGAAATCGGGCATGGAGTGCTGATCCGCCTCGAAGGGCAGCTTGGGCACGGGCAGGCGCGAGTAGAAGCGCACCATCTGCGCGCCGTCCCGCGCGAATGCACGCCAGCCGGCGAGCGCAGGCATGACAGCGGGCGGAAATGCGCTGTTGTCGCTCACGGCGCACAGGCTCGGGCACGCACCGCCACATATAAAGCGTGGTTCGGCCCGTGGCGGGGCGCAACGGAGTTGCCGAAGTCGTCAGCGTCGCTACCCGGTTGGCCGATGGCGGTCACTCCGCGCGGAAACCTTCGTTGAGCATGTAGAGGTTCTTGAGCTTGCAGAAATCGGCCCGGTGTTCGGTCGGGCTGTAATCGGCCCACTGAATACGGAAGCGCACCGTGCAGGAGCCGGCGTTGCTCTTCCAGTCCATATCGACGGCACGCCCCGCGCGCACCGGCTCGCTGAGCCAGTTGGTGCTCCAGTCGCCGTTCAAGAAGGTCTGAAAGCCGGTGATCGTCCACCCCTGCGAATTGTTATGAAGCTTGAAGGGATAATCACTTTGCGCTTGCGCGCCCGTGACCCCTTGCGCCGCAAGGAAGGCTGCGGCAACAACACCAACTTTGAACATGAAAAACTCCATTTTTGCCAAGATCACCGGAGGTTTTGGATGTAGATGAGCGCGACAGGGCTGTCGAGACTGGCAGGGCCGCGAACGGCTGAAATCCTGCTTTGACGAGCATATTCTCAGACCATCCACCACCCGAAGTTGTCCCCGCTGCACGAACTCTACACTGAGGTTATTCCATGTCCACAACCGGCCTGCCCTTTGATGACATCCGCGCACTCGCCGTGCTGTTGCCGGAGGCGGACGGGGAGGCCGTTGCTGGCGTGCGGGCGCGCGATTCCATGCTGACCAAGCCACCCGGCGCGCTGGGGCGGCTGGAGGACATCACCCGCTTCATGGCGGCCTGGCAGGGCACATCCCGCCCCGCCATCACGCGCCCGATGGTGGCGATTTTTGCCGGCAACCACGGCGTGGTGAAGCAGGGCGTCTCGCCCTTTCCGCAGGAAGTGACGCGGCAGATGCTGGAAAACTTTGCGGCGGGCGGCGCTGCGATCAACCAGATCTGCGCCACCTTCGACATCGGCCTGAAGATTTTCGAACTGGCGCTCGACCTGCCGACCGAGGACATCACGGAGGAGGCTGCCATGGACGAGCGCTCTGCGGCGGCCACCATCGCCTTCGGCATGGAGGCGATCGCGGGCGGAAGCGATCTGCTGTGCCTGGGTGAAATGGGCATCGGCAACACCACGATTGCGGCGGCGATCTATCACGCACTTTATGGCGGCGAGGCAGCCGATTGGGTGGGGCGCGGCACGGGCGTCGATGACGCGGGCCTCGCCCGCAAAATCAGCGCGGTGGAGCGCGCCACCACCTTGCACAAGGCGCATCTGACGGACCCGCTGGAAATTCTGCGCCGGGTCGGCGGGCGGGAAATCGCCGCGATGATGGGAGCCATTCTGGCGGCGCGCCTGCAGAAGGTGCCTGTGATCCTGGATGGTTACGTGGTCACGGCTGCCGCCGCGCTCCTGCATGCCATGAATCCGGCCGCGCTCGACCACTGCCTGGCGGGGCATGTCTCGGCGGAGGGTGCACATGGCGAGGTGCTGACCCGCCTGGGGCTCAAACCGATCCTTGATCTGGGCATGCGTCTGGGAGAGGCCAGCGGCGCCGCTCTGGCGGTTGGCGTGGTGAAGGCAGCGCTGGCCTGCCACAACGGCATGGCCACATTCGAGCAGGCACAGGTCGCGGGGAAAAGCTGAATTTCCGGAGTGAGTTCAGGCGACCTGACGCTCGATCGCAGCGATGGTTTCCATTACACGTTCGGATGGCAGCACCACGATGACCTCGGTGCCTTCGCGGATCTTTGAGCGCAGATGGAACTGTCCACCGTGGAGTTCGACCAATCCCTTGACGATGGGCAATCCGAGGCCGGTGCCCTGCTCGGCGGTCTTGATGGCGAGCGTGCCACGGCCAAAGGATTCCTGCACGGTCCCAATCTCGTCTTCGGGAATGCCCGGGCCTGTGTCCTTGATCGAAACATATTGTCCGCCGCCCTGCGTCCAGCCCACCTTGATGGTGACCTCGCCGCCCTGCGGGGTGAACTTGATGGCGTTGCCGAGCAGGTTGATGACGACCTGGCGCATGGCGCGCTCATCGGCCCAGACGCGCGGCAGATCGGGTTCGAGCGCTGCCTTCAGGGTGATCTGCTTGGCGCGTGCGCGCATCTCCAGCATGTGGCGGCAATCATCGACCGTGCCGGCGAAATCGACCGCCTCTTCGTTGAGCTCGTAACGCCCCGCCTCGATGCGCGACAGGTCAAGGATCTCGTTGATGATGTTGAGCAAATGCTGACCGGAACTGTGCACATCATGGGCATATTCCTTGTACTGCGGCACAGCATGCGGCCCGAACAGCTCGCTCTTCATGACTTCGGAAAACCCGAGGATCGCGTTGAGCGGCGTGCGCAATTCATGGCTCATGGTGGCGAGGAAGCGGGACTTGGCCAGATTGGCCTCCTCGGCACGGTGGCGGGCCTCGTTGTGCTTGGCATTGGCCTCTTCGAGCGCGACATAGAGTGTGTTTTTCTCCGCGCGAAAGCCCATGGAGCGCAAGGTCGCCTCGTGGTTGCGTTTGGCCAGGAAGAGATAGAACAGGATTGCCGTGGTCGACAGCACGGCCAGCATCGCATTGCCCATGTCCTGCTGGATCGAGGCCAGCACGCCGATTCCAATCACTGCAGGCGTGATGGCGCTGTAAATGGCGAGCTTGATGTTGGACGCCAGAATGCTGGCTGCGCTGGCATGGATCAGCAGCGCCACCATCAGAAAGTTGTTGAGTGTTGCGCTTTCCACCTGGAGCGCCAGCAGAACCACCGTGGCCCAGACCATGTTCTGCACGAACTCGGCGAAGACGAACCGCGTGCGCCATGTGTTGATATCGACCTCGTCGGACGGGTCGGCGGGAAAGCGCCGCGCCATCAATGCGACCATGACAATCGCCGCATTGGCGATGCCGCACCACATCAGAACCATCGATCCCGGGGCCCAGAACACCATGGCAGCGGCCACCAGGATCGTTGCCGTGCACAGCAAGATCGCCGCGCCCATCTTGGCCTGCGCATAGAGCTTGATGGTTTCAAATTCGAGCGCACGGTCGAGGCCGGTCACCGAGGTCAGTTGCTCGCGGGCCGACTGGATCGCCGAGCGCGTGTTTGACCTTTCGGAGCGACGCCGATCTTCCAGCGCCTTGCGACGCTCTACAATATCCGCAGTCAGCTGGGTCATCGACACTTACGCAACTTGATACTCAGGAAACGAGGCACCCACCCCGATCAGGATTCAGACTGACAGCAGATTGTTAATTTCGTGCTGACGCCAATGCAGAAAAACTGTGCCATTCACATGTGATGATTCGGATCGGACATGCTCTTGCCTGACCGGCGCACGCGCTTCTGGCTCGCGCTTGCGGTACTCGCCGGCGGCGTTCTCCTGGCCGCGCTGTTTGCGGGCCGGGCCGAGCGCGACCTCACCGGCGTGGCCGAGGCGATCGACGGCGACTCGCTGCGGATTGCAGGAGAGGAGGTGCGCCTGCTTGGCATCGATGCGCCCGAACTGATGCAGACCTGCCAGGTTTCGGGACAAAACATCCCCTGCGGGCGCAACGCGCGGGCCGCTCTGCGGCGGTGGCTGGCCAGTGGTCTTGTCACCTGCATCGGCTCTGAAAAAGATCGATACGGGCGCTTCCTCGCGGTGTGCCGGGTGCGGGGCATCGATATCAATGCCGCCATGGTGCGCGATGGTCAGGCTGTCGCCTTCGGCAGCTATGTCCGCGAGGAGGCCGAGGCGAGCGCCGCCTTCAAGGGCATCTGGGAGGGCAGCTTCGAGCGTCCGCGCGATTGGCGCCTGCGACATCCCCGCTAGCTGAATCCTCAAGGCGTAGCAGGTAATTTCAGAATTTCTTATGGTTTGTAGCGGACGATGGCGTGACCGAACCCTTAAAATGATCGCGGAAACCACCGTGCCACTCTTCAGAAGACTCAAGGTCCATTTCGCGCGGCCCGCCGACCTGCCTGCCCGCGATCTCAAGGTCTACCGCAACCTGATCGATCACCTCCATGCCGACATCGGCTCCGTAGCCGGCGGCGTGGTCGGAATCATGACGCTGGCATTCCTCAGCCACACCTACGACGACGACAATGGTTTTTTCGCGATGATGATGCTCATCGGCGCGGTTGGTTTGATGCGGCTGGGCCTCATCGTCCATTATCGCAGGAAGCATGCGGGGCAGATGCACAGTTTCGCGACTGCACGGCGGTGGGAGCTCATCTACGGTGCGGGCGCCGTGTGTTTCGCGCTGCTTCTGGGCGTGTTTGCCATCATGGTGTTCACCGATCCCTACACGCAGGCGCTGCAGCCCATCACCATCGCAGCTCTGGTGGGTTACGCGGGTGGAATCGCCGGGCGCAACGCCGGGCGGCCGATGGTGGCCTACAGCCAGATCACGGCTTCACTTGCGCCGGTGACGATCTATCTGAGCCTCGCGCATTCGGGTCTGGGCGTCGGCCTCGCCGTGCTTTGCGCGATCTACGCGCTGACGCTGCTCAAGATCGTGCGCACGCTGGAACTCATCGTCACCAAGGCGTTCATCACCGAGCGTGACGTGGGCGAGATGAACGAGAAACTCGACGGTGCCATCACGCACATGCTGAGCGGACTGTGCATGATCGATGCGGAAGGCCGGATCCAGGTCATCAACGACCGCTTCCGCCAATTGCTCGACCTGCCTGACCTCAAGTACGAAAAACTCCACGAAATCCTGATCGCGGCCCTGCCCCGCGGGACATTGCACCATGCGCAGATCAGCGAGATCCAGGCCGCATTGGGCTGTGACACGGAGATGGCCCTGAAGTTCATCACGGATGCGGGCTCCGTTCTGGTGCTCAAATCCGGCCCCACGCCGCAGGGCGGCAGCATCATCACGCTCGATGATGTGACCGAACAGACACGCGCCGCCGCCAACGTGGAGCGCATGGCGAAATACGACACGCTCACTGGCCTCTACAACCGCCCTTCGATCATGAGCGCCCTCGAAGTCGCTTTCATGGCGGTCAACAAGGGCAAGGCCGCCGCAGTGGCCCTGATGATCATCGATCTGGATCGCTTCAAGGAGATCAACGACAGCCTGGGCCACGACACGGGCGACCGCCTGCTGATCAAGGTGGCGGAACGGGTGCGGGCCTGCGCGCCGCGCGCCGCCTCGGTCGGCCGGCTGGGCGGCGATGAGTTCGTGCTGATCCTGCCCGATACCACCCTCGCAGCCGCGCAGGAGGTGGGAGAGAAGCTCGTCAAATCTCTTGCAAAGTCGTACCGAGTCGGTCGGCATGTCTGCGAGACGACCGCATCGGTCGGCCTTGCCCTTGGCCCGCTGCATGGCACCGATGCCTCGCAGTTGATGAAGGCGGCGGACATCGCCCTCTACTCGCGCAAGGCCCGTGGCCGCAACGGCGTCGATGTCTTCGACGCTGCCATGGCCGCGAAGGTCGCGCGCCGCCGTCAGATGGAGCATGACCTCGCCCAGGCCATCCGCAACGATGCGATCACCCTGCATTTCCAGCCGATTGTCGCGGCCGAGGACGGGCGCATCATTGCCTGCGAAAGCCTCGCGCGGTGGACGCATCCCGAGTTCGGCTCCGTGCCGCCGGATGAATTCATCCCCATCGCGGAAAGCACGGGGCTCATCGTCGATCTGGGCCGCAGCGTGCTGATGGCAGCCTGCCGCGAGGCCATGCGCTGGCCATCGCACATCAAGGTCAGCGTCAACGTCTCGCCCATGCAGCTCAAGAACAAGGACGGGCTGTTCAACGACATCTGGCTGGCGCTTTCGGCGAGTGGGCTGCCCGCCTCGCGTCTCGATCTGGAGATGACCGAGTCCGTGCTCATCGACGACGCCGAGGGCGTCAAGAAGATGATCGAGGCGCTGCGTGCCATGGATATCTCGATCAGCCTCGATGATTTCGGCACGGGATATTCGTCGCTCGCCTACGTGCAGAACTACCGCTTTGACAAGATCAAACTCGACAAGGCCTTCGCCTGCACCATCGAGTCGGATCGCACGACGCGCGCCACCATCGCCGCGCTGGCCAATATCGCCGCCGTCACAGGCAGTCGGTTGCTGCTGGAGGGTGTGGAAACCGAGGAGCAGGCGCGCATCGCCGTGGCCCACGGCGTGCAGGAGATGCAGGGATTCTATTTCAGCCGACCGCTGCCAGCTGACGAAATTTTAAGTAAAATTAGAGGCAAATTGCTTAAAAAACACGCAGCTTAACCTTGTTTGCTGTTTTTGTGTTAGGGTTTCATTAAGTATCTGGTGCAGTGCACAAGACTGCGTTAACATCCCCTTAAGAATAAGAAAGGGGCGCTGACGTGGGTTCGTTTGAAAAACTTTTCGCGACGCTTTACGCGTCCCGCCATGTTCGCGCCACGTTCCAGAAAGAGCGCAAGACTGTTGTTCTGACACTCTGTCCGCAACTGCGGCCATGCGTCACACGTGAAGTGCTCGATGGTCTGGCGACCGCTTCGACATGGATTCGCGGGCTGAACGCCGAAGCGCCCGATTCCATCCGCCACATGATCCTCGCGAGCGAATGGGACGGCGTGTTCTCGCTCGGCGGCGATCTGGATTTCTTCGTCGATTGCATCCGCCGCGAAGACCGCAACTCCCTCCTGAAGTACGCCTTCGACTGCGTCCGCATCGGCCATGTCTTCCATGGCGGTTTTGAAGGCACGGTATCCACCACATCCGTCATCGGCGGCCAGGCGCTGGGCGGCGGACTCGAGGGCGCGGCCAGTTGCCAGACCATCATCACCGAGGAAGGTGGCACGCTCCAGTTGCCCGAGATCAAGTTCGGCATGTTCCCCGGAATGGGCGCGATCAGCTACCTCTCCCGCCGGGTGCCCGGGCCGTTCGTGCGGGACATGGTCGAAAAGGGCCACCCCGTCCCTACCGAAGAGGCCTACCGGGTGCGCATGGTCGATGAACTCGTGCCGCGCGGCCAGGGCCTGCGCATGGCGCATCGGCTCAACGATGCTCTGGAGCACGGATTCCACGCCCGCATGGCGACGCGCTACGGCCTTTCGCTGGCGCAGGGGCCAAGCCTTGCGGAGCTGGAAGGCATTGCTGCCTCCTGGGTCGATGTGGCGTTCAAGATCGACCTGCGCGACATGCGGCTGATGAACCGGCTGGCGAGCGTGCAGTTGCGCCTTCACAAGACAGAGGACGCGGCGGCGCCTGAGTTCGCAACCCCTGGGTTCGCGCTGGTCGGGGCACCGGCTGCCTGACAACGGCTATGATCGCATGGCTCTGTTCACATGGCTGTGACCGAATGACCTGCCATCAAGCCCGGCGGGCCATTGTATTGTCACAATCAGGCATCTAATTTCTGCTAAAATGTGACAAACCACGGGACAGCACGCCATGACCACATTCAATCTGAACGGGCAGACGCGCACGCTGTCTGTCGACACCGATACCCCGCTGCTCTGGGCGCTGCGGGACACCATCGGCCTCACAGGCACAAAATACGGCTGCGGCCAGGCGCTGTGCGGGGCCTGCACGGTGTGGATCGATGGCCAGCCCGCGCGCTCCTGCAGCACGACGCTCGCGGATGTGGCCGGCAAGAGCGTCACCACCATCGAAGGCGTTGCGGGCCGCGTGGCGGAGGCCGTGCAGAACGCCTGGACCAAGCTGGATGTGCCGCAATGCGGCTATTGCCAATCAGGCCAGGTCATGGCGGCGATTGCGCTGCTCAATGCCAACAAGAAGCCTTCGGACGCTGACATCGATGCGGCGCTTTCAGGCAACATCTGCCGCTGCGCCACGTATCAACGCATTCGTTCCGCCGTGCACGAAGCCGCCAAGACATTGGCGTGAGGGAGATCTCCATGCTGACCAAACTCATGTCGTCACTTCCCGCACCACGCGCCTCGCGCCGCGGTTTCCTGCTGGGCGCATCCGCCGTGGCGGGTGGCCTGGTGATCGGCTTTCGGCCCGCGGGCACGGCGGCGCAAACGGCGGGGGCCGCCCGCGCACTGACAGGGTACATCCGCATCGGCGCGGACAACACCGTGACCATCCTCTCGGCGCATCTTGATATGGGTCAGGGCATCTATCACGGCATTGCCACGCTCACGAACGAGGAACTGCGCGCCGACTGGTCGCAGATCAAGGTCGAAGGTGGCTCGGGCAATCCGCGCGTGTTCGGCAATGTGCTGTGGGGCGGTGCCATTCAGGGCACGGGCGGCTCGACGGGCCTTGCCTCTTCCTATGACCGCTATCGCCAGGCCGGCGCAGCCGCGCGGCATATGCTGGTGGCCGCTGCGGCGGACGAATGGTCTGTGCCAGCAGGGCAGATCACCGTCGAGAACGGCGTGATCCGCCACGGGGCCAAGCAGGCGACCTTCGGGGCTTTGGCCGAGCGCGCGGCGCGCCAACCCGTGCCTGCCAACGTCAAGCTGAAGGATGCCAAGGACTGGACCTACATCGGCAAGGACATCGATGTACTCGCCCGCCATGACAGCCGCCAGAAGGTGAATGGCCAGCAGCTCTATACGATCGATGTGAAACTGCCTGGGCTGCTCACGGCGGTGATGATCCACCCGCCGCTGTTTGGCGCGACCGTCAAATCCTTCGATGCGGCCAAAGCCAAAGGCATGCCCGGCGTGGTGGATGTGGTGCAGGTGCCGCGTGGCATTGCCGTGGTGGCCGAAGGCATGTGGCCTGCGCTGAAAGCGCGCGACGCCGTGAGCGTGGTCTGGGATGAGTCCAAGGCCGAGAAACGCTCGTCCGATGCCCTGATCAAGGACTACCGCGCCCTGGCTCTGCAGCCCGGCCAAGCGGTGGCGGCCAACACCGGCAATGTGGAGCAGGGCCTGCGCGGCGCAGCCCGCGTGCTGGAGGCGACCTTCACCTTCCCCTACCTCGCCCATGCGGCACTTGAGCCCCTTAACGCTGTCGCGCGGATCGAGAACGGCCGCGTCGATGTCTGGGGCGGGCATCAGATGCCGGACATCTATCAGGCCATCTCGGCGCAGATTGCAGGTGTCACGCCCGACAAGGTGACGATGCATGTGATGAAGACAGGCGGTGGCTTTGGCCGTCGCGCGGTGGTGGATGGCGACATCATCGCCGAGGCCGTGTCTGTGTCACGCGCCGTCGGCGGACGCCCGGTGAAAGTGCAATGGACCCGCGAGAACGACATGCGCGGCGGGCGCTACCGCCCGGCCTACGTGCACCACCTGAAAGCGGGCCTCGACAAGGAGGGCAATGTGACGGCGTGGTACAACCACATCGTCGGACAGTCGATCATCGCCGGCACGCCCTTTGAGGCGGGTTATGTCACCAACGGCGTTGACACGACATCTGTGGAGGGGGCGCAAAAACTGCCCTACGCCTTCCCCAACATGAAGGTCGATCTCACCACGACGCAGGTGGGAGTGCCCGTGCTGTGGTGGCGTGCGGTCGGCTCCACCCATACCGCCTACGCGGTGGAGGCCTTCATGGACGAACTGGCGGAAGCGGCCGGCAAGGACCCGATCCAGTTTCGCCTTGGCCTGATGAAGGACCATCCGCGCCAGGCCGCCGTGTTGCGCCTTGCTGCCGACAAGGCAGGCTGGGACAAGCCGGCGCCTGCCGGGCGTTTTCGCGGCGTGGCGCTCGCCGAAAGCTTCAACACCTTCGTGGCGCAGATTGCCGAGGTCTCCGTGGTCAATGGCCAGCCCAAGGTGCACCGTGTCATCTGCGCCATCGATTGCGGTGTGGCGGTGAACCCCGACAACATCCGTGCGCAGGTGGAGGGCGGCATCGGCTTTGGCCTGGGCGCGGTGCTGCGCTCGCAGCTTACCCTCAAGGAGGGCGCTGTGGTCGAAGGCAACTTCGATGGCTACGAGGTGCTGCGCCTCGATGACATGCCGGAGGTCGAGACGCACATCATGCCCTCCACTGAAAAGCCCACCGGCGTGGGTGAGCCCGGCGTGCCGCCCATCGGCCCGGCGGTGGCCAATGCGCTCTATCAGGCGACCAAGCGGCGCCTTCGTGTGCTGCCCTTCACAGCCGCCGAGAATGCCTGAGGCCTGATTTCACGCCGCTGTCTCGCAACATGCTGATCGCTCATAAAAAACCCCGGTGTTTCCACCGGGGTTTGTTTTTGTTTGCAACCACGTCGATCAGATCTGGCCGAATTAAATCTGGCCCTGCGCTTTGGCGCGCACCATGAAGTTGTCGTAGTTGAACTCGGCCACCTGCCACCAGAGGTACTGGTCACCACGGAAGGCCATGTACTGGTCATGCACCTTCTTGAAGGTGGCGTTGGCCGCTGCCGTTTCCACATAGAGGTCGGAAGAGGCCTTGAAGCAGGCCGCCATCACTTCGGGAGAGAACGGACGCAGCTGCGCACCGCCCGCCACGAGACGCTTCAGCGCCGCTGGGTTGCGGGCGTCGTACTTGGCCTGCATGTCGTTGTGCGCGAGCTGCGCCGCGCTCTGCATCGCAGCCTGGTAAGCCTTCGGCAGGCTCGCCCACTTGTCGCTGTTGATGAAGAAGTTGAGCATGGCGCCACCTTCCCACCAACCTGGGAAGTAGTAGAACGGAGCGACCTTGTTGAAGCCGAGCTTCTCGTCATCGTAGGGTCCGACCCACTCGGCACCGTCGATCGTGCCTTTTTCAAGCGCAGGGTAGATGTCGCCACCGGCGATCTGCTGCGGTACGGCGCCCATCTTCTGCATGACGCGGCCGGCAAAGCCACCGATGCGCACCTTGAGGCCCTGAAAGTCAGCCGGTGTCTTGATTTCCTTGCGGAACCAGCCGCCCATCTGCGTGCCGGTGTTGCCACCGATCAGCGAGTGAATCTTCTGCGTGGCGTAGAATTCGTTCATGATCTTTTCGCCGTCGCCGTACATCCACCACGCCGTCTGCTGGCGGGAGTTCATGCCGAAGGGCACGGCCGTGCCGAAGGCGAAGGTCGGATCCTTGCCGACGTAGTAATAAGAGGCGGTGTGCGCCATCTCGACCGTGTTGTTCGACACGGCGTCGGCAGCCTGCAAACCGGGAACGATTTCGCCCGCAGCAAACACCTGCAGCTTGAACTTGTTGTCCGTCATTTCGCCGACAGCCTTGGCGAAGACCTCCGAGGCGCCGTAGATCGTGTCGAGCAACTTGGGGAAGCTCGATGTCAGGCGCCACGAAATATCAGGACTGGATTGTGCGATCGCGGGTTTTGCGATCATTGCAGCGGCTCCACCAACGGTGGCAGCCGTCAGGAATTGACGACGCTTCATGGTATTCCTCCATATGCCGGGTATGCGCCAAGCGCCTTGCCCCGTTGCCTTGATGGCTGGCGCTATAACTAAGGCATTTGAAGGCTTCCGCAAGTGCCTTCACACCAGGATAACAAGTGCCTTCACAACAGGATAAAATGCAGTCCGGCCACGTGATTTATCCTTTCAGGCCACTCGTCAGAATGTGCATGACGGCCTATGTGCAACCCTGCAACCGGAGTGAAGGACAATGGCAAAAGTCGCGTTTCTCGGCCTTGGCGTGATGGGTTATCCCATGGCTCGCCATCTGGTCGCCAAAGGCCACACAGTCACGGTTTACAACCGCACGGTTGCCAAGGCCGAGCGGTGGGCGGCCGAGACGGGGGGGCGCACCGTGCGCACGCCTGCAGAAGCCGCGCTGGGCCAGGATTTTGTCATGGCCTGCGTGGGCAACGATGAGGACCTGCGCGGCATCACGCTGGGAACGGAGGGCGCATTGGCAGGCCTGGCCACGGGTGCGGTCTTCGTCGATCACACAACCGCATCGGCCAATGTCGCGCGCGAGTTGCACGGGGCCTTTGCGGCCAAGGGCGTTGCCTTCATCGATGCACCCGTCTCGGGTGGACAGGCAGGCGCTGAAAACGGCGCACTGACCGTCATGTGCGGCGGTGATGCAGAGCCCTACAGCCGCGCCGAGCCCGTGATCCTGGCCTATGCTCGCGCGTGCCGCCTGCTGGGTGACTCCGGGGCCGGGCAACTGACCAAGATGGTCAACCAGATCTGCATCGCCGGGCTGGTGCAGGGGCTGGCGGAAGGCATCCATTTCGCCAAGCACGCGGGCCTTGATGTGGAGGCCGTGCTGGACGTCATTTCCAAGGGCGCGGCAGGATCCTGGCAGATGGAAAACCGCGGCCGGACCATGAACCAGGGCCAATTCGATTTCGGCTTTGCCGTGGACTGGATGCGCAAGGATCTGGGCATCTGCCTTGATGAAGCGCGCCGCAACAAGGCAAACCTGCCCGTGACAGCCTTGGTGGATCAGTTCTATTCCGAAGTGCAGCAGAAGGGCGGCAACCGCTGGGATACGTCCAGCCTGATCAAGCGGCTGGAGAAATAATCCGCTTCAATTTGCATTGCTGCAAGATTGGGGCGATGCATTTATAATAGGGCGTGCGCGCAAGCAAGTTACCCGCGCGTTTGCGCCCAGGGCGTGGTAAGGTTTTGCCAGACGAAAGGCTTTGCCAAAATGGAACTTGCCACAGCCGTGATCGAACCCGCCCTGACGCCCCGCCCTGCCCCGGCCGGCGTGCGCATCGGCCATGTGCATCTCAAGGTGTCTGACCTCGACCGCGCACTGGCGTTCTATTGCGGCGTGCTGGGCTTCCAGCTCAAGCAGCGCTACGGGCGCGACGCCGCCTTCGTCGCGGTGGGGGATTACCACCACCACATCGGGCTCAATACGTGGCAGAGTCGGGGCGGCGCGCCGCCGGCGCCGGGCACCACAGGGCTGTTTCATGTGGCGATCCTCTACCCCACGCGTGCGGCGCTGGCGGACGCACTAAAACGTCTGATCGCGGCCGGGATAGACCTGGACGGTGCCTCGGACCATGGGGTGAGCGAGGCGCTCTATCTCACCGACCCGGACCAGAATGGCATCGAGCTTTACTGGGACCGCGATCCAGCACAGTGGCCCCGCGATCAAGCTGGCCACCTCGCCATGTTCACGCAGGCGCTTGATCTGCAAGGGCTGTTGGCTGAAGACCTCGTTCCAAAGACTCCCTAGAAAACTCACGGTACCGCACAGGCGTCAACGGATTGACGCCGCGTGGCCTACAATCGCGCGGCCGGACAGAATTATTTCAACCCCGCTGGATAATCTGTCTCGCTCAGTGCCTTTTTAATGATGGCTTGCGATTTCTCAGTGAAGACGCGGGTTGTTTCTGATTTCAGCGCAGACATGAACTTATCAGGCGAAATGCCTTCCTTCTGGGCAAAGGCGCGCAGATTGGCTTCTGTATAACCACTCTCTTCGCCGTTAACAGAAGCATCAAAGCGCTTCATGATGTCTGCACCGGACCCTTTCATGTTGAGCTGAGAGTTTATCGCGTTGAAGGCTTTTTCAGTGGTAGTTCTGATTTCGCTGTAATTGGGCGCTCTTTCCGCCTGCTTTGCGTTCAGGAGGTTGCGCACAGCGAAATTGCTGTCAACGGAGAGAGAGGCCGCATTGCCGATAATCTCGTTGTCCTTGATGTTGATCTTCCCGCGCAGTTGAGGGTGAGCTGCCACGAGCTTGTGCGCCACCTCCTGCGCCATCATGACCTCTTTGGCTTTGGCTACACCATTCGGGGATTTGCCATACCCCATATCAACGGCTGCGATTTCCAGTTTCGCCTGGCTATAAAACGTTTCTTGTAAGCCCTTGCCGTTGGTTTCCGAGCGGGCGACGCTTGGGCCAGGAATATACAGCGGATGCTGATCCACATCACCAAATGTGAAAGCATTTGAAAGAGTCTTTCCCTCCGCTTTTCCCGGATCGAATCCGAAGGCTTTTGCAATCGCCAATTGGCCGGCAGAGGATAACGTCTCGTTCTCGAAGCGCGATGCGCTGATCCCGCCTCCCGCATAGCTGTTGCCGTTGGGAACGGATGTTGGGACCCTTGATGGCGCAGTCTGCGCAATCAAGCTCGAGGCGAATTTCAACGGATCGAATGACCCCGTACTGGTCATTGCACCGAGGTTAAGCCCACCAATTTGCATTTTCATCTCCTCCCAAGATTGACGTACATAAACATTTCATTTAATGGATATATTGTCAATTATATTGAATCAGTACAAAATATAGTACTTTTGGCTAAACGACATGCGGCCCCATTCCACAGCCTCGGGGAAAAATATTTAAGATCAATAATTTAAGCTGTAATCGCCAATTCAGATCGCCGCGCGATCGCCGTGCGCACGATCGCAATCGCTGCGTCATAGTCCGCCAGGCCCGCCTCCCGCGCCATGCCTTCGGTGGAGAGATAGCGCCGGAAATGCCGTGCGCCCGGCTGGCCGGGAAACAGCCCCATCAGATGCCGAGTCATGGAGTGCAGGCGCACGCCAGCCGCCAATTGCCCCGCGATGTAGGGGCGATAGGCTTCCAGTGCCGCAAATGCATCCGACACAGGCGCAGGCTGGCCGAAAATCCGCGCGTCCACATCCAGCAGGATTTCCGGGTTGTGATAGGCCGCGCGGCCGATCATCACGCCGTCCATGTGGTCGAGCTGCGCCAGCGTTTCATCGAGTGTCGCGATTCCGCCGTTGATGGCCATCGGCAGGCCGGGATGGGCCGCCTTGAGCCTGTGCACCAGCGCGTAATCCAGTGGTGGCACCTCGCGGTTTTCTTTGGGGCTGAGGCCCTGCAACCATGCTTTGCGGGCATGGATGATGAGGCCATCGCCGCCCGCTGCCCGCACATGGCGCGCCATCTCGAACAGCGCTTCCTCCGGCGCCTGCTCATCCACGCCGATGCGGCATTTGACTGTGACGGGCACGGCAACCACCGCCTTCATCGCCGCCACGCATTCCGCCACAACATGAGGCGTGCGCATGAGGCACGCGCCGAAAGCCCCGCCCTGCACGCGGTCCGAGGGGCAACCGCAGTTGAGGTTGATCTCGGCGTAGCCCTCGCCCGCGCAAATGCGCGCGGCCGCGGCCAGTTGCGCGGGATCATTGCCACCCAGCTGAGCGCCAACGGGATGCTCTTCAGGCGCAAAGCCGATGACCCGCGCGCGGTCCCCATGGATCACCGCGCCCGCCGTCACCATTTCGGCATACAGCCGGGCATGGCGCGTCATGACCCGGTGGAACGCGCGGCAGTGCCGGTCGGTCCAATCCATCATGGGCGCGACCGAGAAGCGGATGTCGCGGGGGGTAAGCAAGGGGGGCATCACGTCACCCAACAATTGACCACAAGAACCGCGCGCTCACCAGCAGCAGGAACAGGCCGAAAGCCACCTCCAGCTTGCGCTTGGGCATGCGGTGCGCCATGCGCGCGCCGTATGGCGCGACGAGGGCGCTGACGGGCGCAATCAGCGCGATGCCGATGAGCGAGACATACCCCAGCGACAGCGGCGGCAGCTTCGCCATCTGCGGCCAGCCTGCCACAATGAACCCGAGCGCACCGGGAATGGAAATCAGCACGCCCAGCCCCGACGAGGTGGCAATCGCCTGATGGATCGGGCGGCCATAGAAGGTCATAAACAGGCTGGAGAGCTGGCCGCCGCCAATGCCCATGAGCGCAGACAGCACGCCAATGAGGCCGCCGTAGAGGCGCATCACCAGCTTGCCCGGCATCTCGGTCGCCAAGACCCAGCGGGCCGAGCCAAACAAGAGCCGCATGGCGCTGAAGCCCGCCACCACCACAAACACCAGTTTGAACAGAGATGCGGGCGCGAAGCGGGCAATCATGCTGCCCGCAACCACGCCCAATACCACCGGCACCGCCCAGATGCGCAGGATCGACATGTCCACCGCACCCTTGGCACGGTGCGTGCGGAAAGACTGGATGGATGTGGGGATGATGACCGCGAGACTCGTACCCACCGCCAGCGGCATGCGCACCTCTTCGGGCACCGCCATGAGGCCGAAGACACTGTAGATCACCGGCACGATGATCGCGCCGCCGCCCACGCCAAACACGCCCGCGAGAAAGCCCGTGGCGACACCGCCGGCCAGCAGGCCGAGGATGACGGGGCCGAGTTCATTGAGGGGAATGCCGAACATGGGAGGCCTTGCGTTTCACCAAGGCGTTAGCGGCAAAAGCGTGCGGCGTGAAGGGCTGTGGGGTGCTTGCGCCGTCATGTAGTCAAATCAGATGGAACGATTTTTCCGGTGTGTGATGGATAATCTTGCCCTCGAAGCGATAGTAATTTTCCTTCGTGATAAAGAAAAGCAGTTCAAGGCCTGAGATATATTCGAGCGCATGGGCTATTTCCGCTCTGTACTCCGGTGGATAGAATGCGATCACTAAATACCCTTGGGTCATGGCTGGATTCTTGTGGGGAACCACGTTTCCCCATGCGATAGACATGACATCTGGCTCGGCATTGGTCATACCTTTCCAGATTGACCGCAAATGGTCGATTTCTTTTTTCGCCGCATCGGAGATTGTAAAATTGACAGGAAACTCGTGGGCAAAGGACATTTTATTGTCTCCTGTTGTCATTGATAAAGCGACCATGAACTGCTGCGGATGATAGTATAACAGATTAGCAAGGCGCATAATTTGGACCTGAAAAGACAACATCGGCAAAATCAAAACGATAAACGCAATTCCTCCCTCCTGTGAACAACGGAATCTCAGCCAGCAAATAACCTGTATTGTACTCGCTAGATGCGAGCACAACTGATCCCTCGCCTTCATTACTGGTCCATTGCCCGGCATCCGGGTTGCTCGCAGGCAAGCGCGGTTGGGCCGGGCTGTATTTACACAAAATACGAGCGAGGCGTATCTCGCTGAGCAGGAGCTTAGCTTCGACAATTTGGCGTTTTAAGCGCGTCATATGAGCAGAATGCATGGCAACCTCCATGCAAGGATATAATTCCTATTTCTAAAGATCTGTCAGGGTCACTGTATCGAGGTGTTCAAACAGATGAGCCAGCAACGCCTCCGGCGCTTCCTCCGGAATATAATGCCCACCCGGCACCGTGCCGCCGCGCACATCATCCGCCCAGGCGCGCCAGCTCGCCAGCACATCGAAATTTTTCCCCACGGCACCCTCCGCGCCCCAGAGCGCGAGCAGGGGGCACAGGATTTTGAGCTTGCCCTGATCAGCCGCATCCTGCGCCAGATCCGTGGTGGCGGAGGCGCGGTAATCCTCGCACATCGCGTGGATGCAAGCGGGGTCCGCAAAGCAGCGCGCGTATTCACTGAAAGCCACCGGATCAAACAGATCAGTGCCGCATGGGCCGCGGCTCATGTGTTGGCGCAGAAAAAATGCGGGGTCAGCGCCAATCATGGTTTCGGGCACGGGGGCTGCCTTGATCAGGAAAAACCAGTGCCAATAGGCGCGGGCGAAGGCATCTGTCGTGTGGGCATACATGTGCAATGTCGGCGCGATGTCGAGCACCGTCAGCGTGGCCACTGCACCCGGGTGATCAAGCGCCAGCCGATGTGCCACGCGCCCACCCCTGTCATGCCCGATGAGGTGAAAGCGGGAATGCCCCAGCGCCGCCATCGTGGCCAGCTGATCTCGGGCCATCGCGGCCTTGGTGTAGGGGCTGTGCTGGCTGTCAGAGGCAGGCTTGGCGCTGTCGCCGTAACCCGTGAGGTCCGTGGCCACCACGGTGAAGCGCTCGGCAAGCTTGGGCGCAACCTTGTGCCAGATCGCATGGGTCTGCGGAAAGCCGTGCAGCAGCAGCAGTGCCGGTCCAGAGCCACCCACAACACCGTGAATACGCACGCCGCCCGCATCCACATCAAAGGTGCGAAAACCCGGGAAGAGGCGCGCGTCAGCTGTGTGTGAGGTCATAAGCATATCCACCCGTCCCTCCCCCTCGAGGGAAGGGTGGCGCGGCGAAGCCAAGCCGGGAGGGGGGGGACCAGTCTCAATACCCCCCTCCCCGATTGCTGCGCAATAGACCCTCCCCGCGAGGGGGAGGGAAAAGCAGAGCGGCTGCCCCATCACATCTCCCCCGCGACAGCCTTGCCGGCTTCCGTGGTGGAGAGTTTGCCGCCCAGATCGCGCGTGCGCCCCCTCTCACTGACAAGCGTGCGCTCGATCGCTCCCAGAATCTCATCATGCGCCGCGCGCTCGCCCAGATGATCCAGCATCAGAGCGGCGGACCAGATCTGCCCCACGGGGTTGGCGATGCCCTGCCCGGCGATGTCGGGCGCAGAGCCATGCACCGGCTCGAACAGCGAGGGCGCATTGCCCGTGGGGTTGATGTTGGCGGAAGGCGCAATGCCGATGGTGCCGGTGCAGGCCGGGCCCAGATCAGAGAGAATATCGCCGAACAGGTTGGAGGCCACCACCACATCGAACCAATGGGGGTTGAGCACGAAATGCGCGGTCAGAATGTCGATGTGATACTTGTCCACCTTCACATCGCCGTAGGATTTCGCCATCTCGGCCACCCGTTCATCCCAATAGGGCATGGTGATGGAAATGCCGTTGGATTTGGTGGCGGATGTGAGGTGCTTCTTGGGGCGGCGCTGGGCCAGCTCGAACGCAAATTTCAGAATGCGATCCACGCCGATGCGCGTCATCACGGTTTCCTGAATTACCGTCTCGCGCGCGGTGCCTTCAAAAATCCTGCCGCCGATGGAGGAATATTCGCCCTCTGTGTTCTCGCGCACCACATAAAAATCAATGTCGCCGGGTTTGCGGCCCGCCAGCGGCGAGGGCACACCGGGCATCAGCCGCACCGGGCGCAGGTTCACATATTGATCGAAATCCCGCCGAAACCGAAGGAGCGAGCCCCAGAGCGAGACATGGTCGGGAATTTTCTCGGGCCAGCCCACAGCGCCGAAAAAGATCGCGTCATGGCCGCCGATCTGCGCCTTCCAGTCGTCGGGCAGCATCTGCCCGTGCTTGGCATAATAGTCGTAGCTTGAGAAATTGAACTGATCGAGTTCGAGCTGGAAACCGTGGCGCGAAGCGGCTTTTTCCAGCACGCGCAGGCCTTCGGGCATGACCTCCTTGCCGATGCCATCTCCGGCGATGACGGCGATGCGGTAACGGCGGTTGCTGGTCGTCATGGGGTGTCCTTGCGTTGCGGAAATTATCCCTCTCGCGTGCACCGAACACAACTGCCTGCAATCTCAGTAGTTTGACGTAGACCCCGTAGGCCATATGGGGAATTGCCGAGTCTGTCGAAAGTCGCTAGCCCTTGCTAAAGATTAAATAACACGGTTGGGGAGTGAAATGGCGGACAACTCGGAGGAAGGCAGTGGCCTGATCAAAAGTCCGCAGGATTTTGTCGGCGGGTTGGCCCTGCTGGCGATCGCCGTGGCGGCCTTCATCGGCTTGTCGAATCTGGGCTCTATGCGCGGGTTTCAGTTCGGCTCGGGCACCGCGCCGCGGCTGTTCTGCCTGCTGCTGGGCGCGCTGGCGCTGCTCTTGCTGCTCTCAAGTTTCACGACGCGCGGGCCGAAACTGGAGAGTTTTCCCTGGCGCGGGCCCTTGTTCATTCTGGCCTCGGTGGCGTTTTTTGGCCTCACCATCCGCATTCTGGGCCTCGCCGTCACCGGCGTGATCACGGTGCTCTTGTCCGGCGCGGCCATCGATGACTTCCGCATCAAGGAAGGCACGATCTTCGCCATCGCCATCACGGCATTCTGCGCCTTTCTGTTTCCCTTTGCCCTCGGCCAGCCCATTCCGCTGTGGCCGACCTTCCTGCAGTAAGGGGAGCATTCGACATGGAAGTTTTCGCCAATCTCATCGGCGGCCTCTGGGTCGTGTTCAAGATCGTCCCGGTCGACATCATGCCGGGCGCGGGCAGTTTCATCGTGCCCCTGCCGGTCAACGTGCTGCTGTGCCTTGTGGGTGCGATGATCGGCACGCTGATCGGCGTGCTGCCGGGCGTCGGCCCCATCGCCACCATCGCCATGCTGTTGCCCATCACCTACAAGCTCGACCCCACGGGCGCGCTCATCATGCTGGCGGGCATTTATTACGGCGCGCAGTACGGCGGCTCCACAACCGCCATCCTGGTGAACATACCGGGGGAAGCAACCTCGGTGGTCACCACGCTGGATGGCTTCCAGATGGCCAAGCAGGGCCGCGCAGGGGCAGCGCTCGCCATCGCCGCCATCGGCTCGTTCTTTGCCGGCACGGTGGCGACGCTGGTGATCGCGGTGCTTGGGGTTCCCCTCACGGCACTGGCGCTGAAATTCGGCCCGGCGGATTACTTCTCGCTCATGATCATGGGGCTGATCTTTGCGGTCGCTCTGGCACGCGGCTCGGTTTTGAAAGCGCTGATCATGGTGACGCTTGGCCTGCTGGCTTCCACCATCGGTTCGGACCTCGAGTCGGGCGAACAGCGCCTGACCCTGGGCCTGCTGGAACTCTCCGACGGCATCGAGTTTGCCGTGCTGGCCATGGGGATCATCGGCTTTGCGGAAATCCTGCGGAACTTGGAAAACCCCGAGACGCGCGATCTGGTGCAGGCCAAGGTCACCGGCCTCATGCCGACGAAGCAGGATTTCAAGGATTCCGCCATGCCGATCGTGCGCGGCACCATTATCGGCTCCATCCTGGGCATCCTGCCGGGCAACGGCGCGGTGCTGGGACCCTTCGCCTCCTATACCGTGGAGAAGAAGCTGGCCAAGGATCCCTCCCGCTTCGGGCGCGGGGCCATCGAGGGCGTGGCGGGGCCGGAATCCGCCAACAATGCGGGCGCGCAGACCGCCTTCATTCCCATGCTGACCCTCGGCATTCCGCCCAACGCCGTGATGGCGATCATGATCGGCGCCATGACCATCCACGGCATCGTGCCCGGCCCGCAGATCATGCAGAAGCAGCCCGAGCTGTTCTGGGGGATGATCGCCTCCATGTGGGTGGGCAACCTCATGCTGCTCATCATCAACCTGCCTATGGTGGGCATTTGGGTGAAGCTGTTGCAGGTGCCTTACCGCATGCTGTTTCCGGCCATTCTCCTGTTCTGCTGCATCGGCATCTACTCCGTGAACAACCAGCCCTTCGATGTGCTGATGACAGGCGCATGTGGCCTGTTCGGCTACTTCCTCGTCAAGAACGGCTTCGAGGCCGCGCCGCTGCTCATCGCCTTCGTGCTGGGCAAACTGATGGAAGAAAAACTTCGCCAGGCCGTGCTGATCTCTCGCGGTTCGATGGCGGTGTTCATCGAACGCCCGCTGTCCGCCACCTTCCTCGTGGTGGCAGTGGTCATGCTGGTTTTCGCGCTGCTGCCCAGCATCCGCAAGAAACGCGACGAAGTGTTTACGGAATAAGCCCAGCGCAGCCCCTGCCCACTCTGGCGGAGTGCGCGGGGTCGCCCTAAATAAAGCTTCATGCGGCGCGAAACAGCCGCGTGGAGGAATCATTCGATGCTCGCACTCACCAAACGCGCCCTTTTAGGCGGCGCTTTCGCCCTTGCAGCCACCGCTGCGCAGGCCCAGGGCTTTCCCAACAAGCCCATCACCATGATCGTGCCCTTCGCGGCCGGCGGCCCGACGGACCTGATCGCGCGCATCGTGGGGGACCACATGAGCCGCTCCATGGGGCAGCAGGTCGTGATCGAGAACGTGGCCGGCGCCGGTGGCACCACGGGCATCACCCGCGCCGCCCGTTCGCCCGCTGACGGCTACACCATCATGATGGGCCACATGGGCACGCACGGCGCCGCACCCGGGCTCTACCCGCAGCTTGCCTATAACCCGCAGACGGATTTCACGCCGATCGGTCTTGCCGCCGGCACGCCCATCGTCATCGTGACGAAGAAGGACTTTCCCGCCAGCACGCTGCAGGAGTTCGTCGCCAAGGTGAAGGCAGATGGCGACAAGATCACCCAGGCCCATGCGGGCGTGGGCTCGGTCAGCCACATAACCGGGCTGTTGTTCAATCAGGCCTCGGGCGGCAAGCCCACCTCCGTGCCCTACCGTGGCACCGGCCCGGCGCTGAACGATCTTGTGGCGGGCAATGTGGACTTCATGGCGGACCAGATCGTCAACGTGGCCGAGCAGATCAAAGCCGGCACGGTAAAGGCCATGGGCGTGGCGACCGCGCAGCGCAACCCTGCCCTGCCGAATCTCGCCACCACCACCGAAGGCGGCCTGGCCAACTATCAGGTCACGGCCTGGAACGCGGTGTTCGCGCCCAAGGGCCTGCCCGCTGATGTGACCGCCAAACTGACCGAAGCCCTTACCAAGGCCGTGACGGACCCCGTGATCAAGAAGCGGCTGGAAGATCTGGGCGCGGATGTGCCGGATGCGCAGCGCGCCTCGCCCGCCGCCTTGGCAACCCTGGTGAAGAGCGAGAACGAGCGCTGGGTGCCGCTGCTGAAGGCCGCAAACATCACCGCGAACTGACGGGGCGCCGCTCCCCTCCCCCCGGTTGCGGTGGGAGGGTAAGCGCCACTGTCATTCCCGGCGAGGCCTTCAGGCTGAGGGATGGAAATCCAGACTTTCTTGCGAAAAATCGCCAGCCCAACCTTGGCTCTGGATCCCGCTTCCCGCGCTGCGCGCGCCGGGGATGACAGCCCTTGCAATTGCGCCCACCCGTGCTCATGTCGCTCATGAGCGGGAGTGCGACGTGCAGGCTGAACATTTAAAAAAGCGGATTAATTTTGAGCTCTGGCTGGAAAAGCGGCAAAACGAAACACGTGAGTTTGAAGCCATAATTTTGAGTTTACGCTGCGCACTACGAGTGATGCCTCTTACTGTGGGCGGGTTTCTTGAAAAGCGTGAAGCAGGTATTCTCGCCAAGTTAATCTATGTGACCTTGCGTTGCACTGTCCTTGTACGAAGTATCTCTATCTTACAAGTCAGTCCAAACAAACAAATTCTAGATTCTGCCGCCTACGCTGCGCATTCAGTTGCTGGTATAGCAGGTTCAGCCTCTTACCTTCTTTCTGGTGAATACTCTGCCGCCTTTCACGCCCGTTCTTCTGCCTTTTCTGCTGCTTTTTCCGCATTCTCTGTCGATGGTAGTGGTTATGTCGGTTCCGCTTCAAATTCAATTTTTTGCGTTGAGTACGCCGAATCAGATGCCATTTGGCGCGCTACGAATTCTGACGCATCCGTCATCGAAACCTCCGGCCACCGCGCGCTGCTATACATGCCGCTGTGGCCCGCCAACGCCCCGCGCCCCGATGGCTTGGCCAACCCCGAACCCCTCCGCGCCGCCTTCCGTGCCGCCACCAACGGCCATGTGTGGCTGCGCTGGTATGACCGTATGCTGTGCGGCGCGCGCGTCTCTGATGAAGAGGAAATGCTCTACGCCCACGAAGACCTGCTGCCTCTTTGGAAGAAGGAAGACGGCTATCTCGAAGTCAGCGCCTGGATGGCGGAAAAGCTCGAGGAGTTGGATGCGCGAGAAAACAGCGCAAGCCTAGAAGCGCTTGAAACTGAAAAGATCACGCTGGAATTAGGCACTGGCGCAAGCGTAGTTGTCGTTGAGGGGCAGGCGCAACTTGTGCCTGTTGCAGATGCTACTGATGCAGCAATAGCTGATGAACCGCTTGCAAGACAGCTGCATGCGCAGGTTCTGGAAGCCTTGCAGGATTTCGTCGATCAGGCGCGCCGCACCAGCAACAAGGAAGGCTGGAAGGGGTTCGACAAAGCTGCCATTGATTATGAGCAGCTCATCAAATCCGGCCTTGTCGAGATCAGCCAAAATGTGGTGCGTCTGTGGACGCTGACGGTAAAACTCGGAAGTTACATCAATCAGGACGACGAACTGCGCGCTGGCAACGGGTCTTTCGCAGAACCGCTTGATTCCGATACCCGCCGCACATTGTTGGATGTGCTCATGCCCGCCGCACCACTGGTGCGCCGCTTTCCAACCGGCAACATGCTTGATGAGGAAAACCTGCGGTTCAACATGCCGCAGGACAAGGTGCAGGTGGCAATCACGCTCATTCAGAGCGCGCAGCAAAGCGAGGTACTGGCGGGGCCTTCGGCTGATCTGCTTGTTGATGCCCATGAAACGGGGGCAAAACCCGGCCCACAAGGTGCCAAAAGCCGCAACTGGGCGCGCCGCATGACCATTTCCTTCGTGTTTGCGCTCGGCATCGGCATTGGCGCTGCCGCCAAAGGCTTTGTGGGTGGCGCGGCGCAAAAAGCCGGAGAGCGCTTTGCTGATAAATCAATCGCGGTCGGACGGTTTGTGGATTTCCTCTTGAAGGAGGAAGCTAAAATCATTGAACTGACCGACGGTTTGCCGCCAGACATCAAAGCAAAGATTGTAGAAATGCTGCGCCGCATTCGTGAAGAACAATTGCCTGCGAAATAACCCCGTCATAGCAAGCGTAGCAAACCGCAAAATTATTGGGAGCTCCCAACGCCTTGCAAACCCGCTGTCATTCCCAGGCAGCGCGCAGCGCGGGAAGGGAATCCAGACTTTCGTGCCTTACTCCCAACCATCCACCCATCCCTACCCCTCCCGCCATAAATGGGGGGAGGGAGTGAGCCTCACCAGCTCCCTGTATTGGCCATGCTGGCCCAGGGCTCGGCGGCCGCTTTGGGATCGCCCTTCTGCAATAGCTCAATGGAGATGCCATCGGGGGATTTCACAAACGCCATATAGCCATCGCGCGGGGGGCGGTTGATGGTGACGCCTGCGGCCATAAGCCTGGCGCAGGTATCGTAGATATCATCCACGCGGTAGGCGAGATGGCCGAAGTTGCGCCCGCCGGTGTAGCTGTGCTCATCCCAGTTGTAGGTCAGCTCCAGCAGGGGCGATTTGGTGTTTGCTGCGCCGCGCGCGACATCCGCCGGGGTTGCCAGGAACACGAGGGTGAAGCGCCCCTTCTCGTTCTCGATGCGCCGGGTTTCCACCAGGCCCATCTTGGCGCAGAAGAAGTCGAGTGCCGTCTCGAGGTTGCCGACGCGAATCATGGTGTGCAGGTAATCCATGGCTTGTCTCTCTCTCTGATCGGTCGTGACATGGTGCGCACGGCGCGCCTTTGCAATGCAATCGGCCTCGCGCGCGCCAATCGCGCAGATGTTTTTGGCAAGGCCGCGCTTTATGTGATTTATGAGGCGCGCAAAAAAGGCCCTTCTCCATGCCACGCAAGAACCCCACGGCGGTTGTACGCCTCGCGGATTACCGCCCGCCCGACTACCTCATCGACGAGGTGGTCGTCGTCCTGCGGCTGGATCCTGTGCGCACACAGGTGCATGTGGAAAGCCTGATCCGCCCCAACCCCGCGCGGGCAGCGGGCGTGCTGCCGCTCGAACTTGATGGTGACGAGCTGACGCTGGTGGCCGTGACGGTTGATGGAGCGGTGCTGGCCGCCAGTGCCTACACTCTGGAGGCCGAAGGACTGACGCTGCACGCCCCGCCGCAGGTGCCCTTCCGCCTCGGTGTGGAAACGACGCTGAGCCCGGCTACCAACACGAAGCTGATGGGACTCTATCTCTCCAACGGCATCTATTGCACCCAGTGCGAGGCCGATGGTTTTCGCCGCATCACGTATTTTCTCGACCGGCCGGATGTGATGGCCACCTACCGCGTGCGGCTTGAAGCGGAGAAGGCGGAGGCGCCCATCCTGCTGGCCAACGGGAACCCGGTGGAGGCCGGCGATGTGCCCGGCACCACGCGCCATTTTGCCGTGTGGGACGATCCGCACCCCAAGCCGTGCTATCTCTTCGCGGTGGTCGCGGGCGCGCTCGACAGCCTTCATGAGACCGTTGTCACGAGCGAGGGGCGTACAGTCGCGTTGGGGATCTATGTCGAGCGTGGCAAGCGTGAGGCCGCGCATTATGCGATGGATGCGCTCAAGCGCTCGCTGCGCTGGGATGAGGAGGTGTTCGGCCTGGCGTATGATCTTGATGTCTTCAACATCGTCGCCGTGTCGGATTTCAACATGGGCGCGATGGAGAACAAGGGCCTCAACATCTTCAACGACAAATACGTGCTCGCCTCCTCCGACACCGCGACGGACAGCGATTATGCGCAGATCGAAGCCGTGATCGCCCACGAGTATTTCCACAACTGGACCGGCAACCGCATCACCTGCCGCGACTGGTTTCAGCTCTGTCTGAAGGAGGGCCTCACGGTCTTCCGCGATCAGGAGTTTTCCGCCGACATGCGCTCGCGCGCGGTCAAACGCATCCAGGATGTGCGCGAGTTGCGCGCGCGGCAGTTCGTGGAGGATGCGGGTCCGCTGGCCCACCCCGTGCGGCCCAGTGCTTACCGCGAGATCAACAACTTCTACACCGCCACGGTTTACGAGAAGGGCGCGGAGGTCATCCGCATGCTCAAGCTGTTGATCGGGACAGAGCCGTTCCGGCGTGGCATGGACCTGTACTTCACGCGCCACGATGGCTGCGCGTCGACGGTGGAAGAGTTCATCGCCTGCTTTGCCGAGGCCAGCGGGCGAGATTTGCGCCCGTTTTTTCGCTGGTATGAGCAGGCGGGCACGCCGCGCCTGAAAGTTGAGCGCCACTATGACAGCGCCGCGCGCACCCTCACGCTGAAACTTTGCCAAAAGACGAGCCCCACGCCGGGCCAGCCGGAAAAGCACCCGCAGGTGATCCCCCTTGCGTTCGGTTTCGTCGGCGCGGGCGCAGACAGCATCCGCCTGCAGACCCCGGGCGCCGCCGATGGGCTCGTCATCCTTGACCAGGCCGAGCATGTGCTGACCTTCGCCGATGTCGGGCCCGATATCGTGCCTTCGCTGCTGCGCGGGTTTTCGGCACCGGTGAACCTCGAAATCGAGCTCGATGACGGCGAACTCCTCAACCTCGCGCGCCATGACAGTGACCCCTTCAACCGCTGGCAATCGCTGCAGACGCTGGCCATGCGGGTGTTGCTCTCCTCGGCGCAGCGGGTGCGCGGCGGCGGGGCGGCGCTGACCCATGCAGGTCTTGCGGAGGCTGTGACTGCCCTGCTGCGCGGCGGCAGCGATGATCCGCACTTCGCGGCGCTGGCCGTGGCGCTTCCGACCGAGCAGGACATGGCCCGCGAGCAGGGCGAAGATGTGGACCCCGAAGCGCATTTTCGCGCACGGCGGACGTTGCGCCAGTTCATTGGCGAGTGTGCGGCACATGTCGCGGAGCGCACGTATCACGCCTTGGGATCTGAAGACGCCTTTGTGCCGGGTGCCCTTTGCGCCGGTCGGCGCGCCCTGCGCAATGCCGCGCTCGATCTCCTCATGCAGGGCGCACCCGCGCAGGGAGCGGCTGTGGCCTTCGCCCAGTTTACAGATGCGGCCAACATGACCGACCGCTTTGCCGCCCTCTCCTGCCTCGCCACCGCCGGCAGTGCAGCGCGCGACGAGGCGCTTGCGACCTTCGAGGCGCGATACGTCGACAATGCACTGGTCATGGACAAGTGGTTCGCCTTGCAGGCCGCCCTGCCGGAGGCCGATGCGCTGGACCGCGTGAAGCGATTGATGCGCCACACGGCGTTCAGCCTGTCGAACCCCAACCGTGTGCGCGCGCTCATCGGCGGCTTCGCCATGTCGAACCCGACACAGTTCAACCGCCCCGACGGCGCAGGATACACCTTCGTGGCCGAGATGATCCGCGACATCGATGGCAGCAATCCGCAGGTTGCAGCGCGCATCATCACAGGATTCCGCTCCTGGCGCGGGCTGGAACCCGGCCGCCGGGGGCTGGCGCAATCCGCACTGGGCCATCTTGCGGAATCAGGCGCACTTTCACGCGATCTGCGCGACATCGTGGACCGCATGCTCGCGTAAGGCGCAGCCACTTGAGTCGTTCCGGTCACGCTTCAGGGAAAAATCAATCGTTAACGCCTGGTTATCACTGGACAGCCGAGTCCCGAGTGATTCTATTACAGGTGATTCGGGCGCGTGCGTGCGGGGCCTGACTTTTATCCTATTTCAACTCGAGGCCTTCGATGGCGCGATCAGACGCGGCCGGCGCATCCCTAGACACGCAACAACCCAGCGGATTCGTGCGTGCGATCGCCCGACCTGGCTACTTTGCCGAGATGGCGGCCGAGCCATGGCTGCGGCGGATGGTGCCCGTGCTGGTGCTGATTTTTCTCAGTGCGGTCTGGATCGGCATTGCCTCTTTGATCCAGGCGGACCGGCGGCAGGAGTTGTCGCAGGCCCTCGTTGAACTCGACAATCTCAGCAGCTTGGCTGCCATCGATTTCCACATCGACGTGATGCGCAAGCCCGCCACGCGCACCGATGCCAAGGCTGCCCTGCAGACAGCCATGCCCTATCAAAGCCTCGAACGCGGGCGCCATGCTTATTTCGCGTTTGACGATGGCATTGTGGCAAGCTCGACCGTCGCCAATCAGGTGGGCCGCCGCCTCGATGACATCCTGGGTCCGGGGCAACCGCTGACGACCCTCGCCGACAGGGCCGGCGTCATGCGGATCCAGCTCGGCAACGGACAGGATGCGCTGGCTGTGGTGCGCCGCATCAATGGGCACGGACAACTCGCCATGGTGCAGCCTGTCGAGGATGCCCTGGTCATGTGGTGGTCCCGCACCAAGTCACTTGTCACCCTGTCGAGTGCGGCGACGCTCGTGATCATGGCTCTGGGCCTCGCCTTCAACCAGCAACTGCGCCGCGCCAGCCATGCGGATTATGTCTGCCTGGAAATGCGCCGGCGCGTGGAAACGGTGCTTTCAAGCGGGCGCTGCGGGTTGTGGGACTGGGACGTCGCACGCGGGCGCATCTACTGGTCGGACAGCATGTTCGCCTTGCTGGGCCGCACGCGCGTGGGTGAATTCATGTCGTTTGCGGATGTGCACGCCATCCTGCATCCGGGCGATGCCAACCTTCTGCAGGCTGCCGACGATCTGGCGAGCAGCCCCAGCACGACCATCGATCACGAGTTCCGCCTGCTGCATGCCGATGGCCACTGGATGTGGTTTCGCGCCCGCGGGGAGCGCATTGCCAACCCTGAGGCGGAAACACCCCACATGGTCGGCATCGTGGTTGATATCACAGAGGAAAAACGCCTCGCCGAGGGCCGCAAGACCGATGATTCGCGGGTGCGCGAAGCTGTCGAAACGCTTTCGGAAGCCTTTGCGCTGTTCGACTCGCAGTCACGGCTCGTGCTTGCGAATTCCAAGTTCCAGAGCCTGCTTGCGCTGCCCGACCAACTTGTCGCACCCGGCACGTTGCTGGGCGCCATCGAGGAGGCCAGCCTGGCGCATGCGGTCGACAGCGCTTTCATGCGCGACTGCTGCCCCGTCACGGGCGGGCACAGCTACGAGTTGCAGCTGGCCGACGGGCGCTGGTTCCATGTCAACGAAAAACCGACGGGCGATGGCGGGCGGGTCTCCATCGGGTCGGATATCTCCGCGCATAAAATCTATGAACTGACGCTGGCCGACAAGAACCGCGTGCTCGAACTCTCCGTCAACGATCTGGAGCGGTCCAAGGCCGCCCTACAGATGCAGGCCCTGCAACTGGCCGAAATGGCCGAGCGCTATCTGGAGCAGAAGGCCGAGGCAGAAGGCGCAAACCGGGCCAAGGTCGAGTTTCTCGCCAACATGAGCCATGAGTTGCGCACGCCTCTCAACCACATCATCGGGTTCGCCGAAGTGATGGAAAGCGGCATGTTCGGCCCGCTCGGCAACGGGCGCTACGAACGCTATGCCCATGATATCGGCGACAGCGGGCGCTATTTATTGGGCGTCATCGGCGACATTCTGGATATGTCCAGCCTGGAGGCGGGCCGCGTGAAGCTGGAGCGCCTGCCCGTTGCCGTATCAAGCATCATCGACGATGTCAGCACATCTCTCGCCCCGACTGTGGAAGCGCGCAAAATCGCCTTCGAGAAGGATACCTCGGGCCCCCTGAACGTGATGGGCGACGCCAAGGCGTTGCGCCAGATTGTCCTGCACCTGATGGGCAACGCGCTGAAATTCACCCCTGAAGGCGGGCGGGCGGCGGTGCGGGCACGCCGCATCAGCGATTCGGTGCTGATCTTCTTCGAGGACAACGGCAGCGGCATCGCGCCCGAATTGATCGATCGCATCGGCCGGCCCTTCGAGCAGAGCGGCGCCGTGATCGACAACGGGTTCAAAGGCTCCGGCCTTGGGCTTGCCATCTCCCGCGCGCTCACGGAACTGCACGGCGGCGCGCTCAAGATCCGCTCGAAGATCGGCGTGGGTACCATCGTGATGCTGCGGCTGCCTGTGAAGGGCGCCCGCAGCCTCATCGATCTGCCACCCGGGCGCGCGTGACATCCCTCCGCCTTAGCATAATGGCGTAGGCCCGCACCTGAAACGGGGATGGACAGATCGGACGCCGGCGACGAAATTGGCGTGCATATGAGCAGCGCCGCTTCAAAACTTCCCTGTGCACAGCACACGCACCAGCACCCGCGGCGCAGCGGCTTGTCCTACATATGACAACGCCCCTGCCCCTGCGCGGCCTGCGCATTCTGGAATTTTCGCATATGGTCATGGGCCCGGCGGCAGGCATGATCCTGGCTGATCTGGGCGCGGCGGTGACCAAGATCGAGCCGCTGGACGGAGACAAGACCCGCCGGTTGACCGGCTCGGGCGCGGGTTTCTTTGCGGCCTACAACCGCAACAAGCGCAGTCTGGCGCTAGACCTGAAACGACCCGAAGCGGCCGAACTGCTGCGCCGCATGGTCCTGCGCTCGGATGTCGTGCTGGAGAATTTCCGCCCCGGCGCGCTGGATGCGCTGGGTCTGGGCGCGGATGCGCTGACCACGCTCAACCCGCGCCTCATTCATTGCTCGCTCAAGGGCTTTCTGTCCGGCCCCTATGAAAACCGCACGGCACTCGACGAGGTGGTGCAGATGATGGGCGGCCTCGCCTACATGACCGGCGAGGCAGGCCGGCCGCTGCGGGTGGGGGCGTCGGTCAATGATGTCATGGGCGGCATGTTCGGCGTGATCGCGATCCTCGCTGCGCTGCGCGAGCGGGAGGCCACCGGACGCGGCGGCTGCGTCAAGGCGGGGCTGTTCGAGAACAACGCACTTCTCATGGCGCAGCACATGGCGCAGGGCGTCATCTCCGGCGTTCCCGCCCGTCCCATGCCCGAGCGGCTATCGGCGTGGGCTGTGTATGATGTGTTCAAGGCGCAAGATGATGTGCCGTTTTTTCTCGGTGTCGTCAGTGACACGCAGTGGGGCGCGTTCTGCGGGGCCTTTGGCCTCGACGATCTCCTGCGCGACGAAACCCTGGCGAGCAACAGCGCGCGTGTGGCGCAGCGCGCGCGTTTCATGCCGCGTCTTAAAGCCCTGTTTGCAACCCTGTTCGTTGCAGACATTCTTGCTACCGCCGAGCGCATCGGCCTGCCCGTAGCGCGGGTGAATACGCCCGACGACCTGTTCAGCGATCCCCATCTGCGCCACCCCGGTGCAAGCATCGACGTTCATCTGCCTGATGGCCGCGTCCTGCCGCTGCCATCGCTCCCGATCGAGTTGGACGGGCAGCGCGTGAGCCTGCGCCACGATCTGCCGGCGGTCGGCGCGGATGATCGCGCCGTGCTTGCAGAAGCCGGCCTGGCACCCGAGGACATCGAGGCGCTGCAGCACGCCGGGGTGATCCGACAGGACGCGGGTTAGGCTGCTGTGCCGAGCACGCGCTCCATCGCCGCATGCGCGGCGTGCTGGACCTCCTTGAGATGCGCGTCCAGCACCTTGAAGCCGGGCAGCCCCGCGGCCACCGCAAGCCGCTGCAAAAACGGGCCCCGCGCCTGCGCCGGATCAAAGGGAACAAGCTTCGTCAGCGCGATGATCTGCGCGAGAGCCGATTGCAAGGCCCAGGCGGCTTGCAGCGGCGCAGCCACCTCGGCCCCGACCAGCCCGGCGCGCTGGAGTCTGGCCAGGGCTTCCCCTGTGTTGGCCGAGAGAACACCGGGCGCGGTGGCTGCATGGGTGAGCAGCAAACATTGCACGGCGAACTCCACATCGACGAGGCCGCCCGCCGCAAGCTTGATGTCCCATGGGCCCGCAGCCGGCTTTTCCTTCGCCACCATCTTGCGCATGGCACGGATGGCGCGGGCGATCACCCGCCCATCGCGCTCGCGCCCGCAGGCGGTGGCAATGGCGGCCTCCACATCAGCCCCAAAAGCGCGGTCGCCCGCCACGCAGCGCGCACGGGTGAGAGCCATCAGCTCCCAGATCTCGGACTCGCGCGCGTGGTAACTTTCGAACGCGGCCAGCGATACCGCCACAGGCCCCTTGTTGCCGGAGGGGCGCAGCCGCAGATCGACATCGTAGAGCGTGCCGCGCTTGGTGGGCGCGGTCAGCGCCGTGAGCAAGCGCTGCGTCAGTCGCGCATACCACTCGCTGGCCATGAGCGGCTTGGGGCCGTCTGACTCGGCCTCACTGACAGGCGTGCGGTAAAGCACCATCAGGTCGAGGTCAGAGCGGGCGGTCATCTCGCGTCCGCCCAGTTTGCCCAAGGCGATGATCGCCATTTCGGCGCCGGGCACGCGGCCATGGCGTGATGCGAGTTCTTCGCTCACCCGCGCCAGTGCGACGTCGATGCTGGCCTCCGCAATGCCGGATTCCGCAGCCCCGTTCTCAACCGGATCAATCACGCCCGACAGCAACCGCGCCCCCGCCGCAAAGCGCTCGGCGCGCGCCAGATCCCGCAGTTGATCGAGAAAATCCTCAAAGCTGGTCAGTGGGTGCAGCCGGGCGTGAAACCGCGCCCGCATGTCGCCTTCAAGCACGGGAGCAGCAAAATCAGCTCCCACCAGCGCATCGAGCACATGGGGGCGCTGCACGACTGTTTCCGCGAGCAACGGCGCGTTGCCCAGAATCTCCGCAAACAGCGCCAGCAGCGCGGCATTCTGCTTGAGGATGGTGAAGAGCTCCACCACCGCGGGCATGGTTTGCAGCGCCCCGTCGAGCACCAGCAAGGCCCCGTCAGGATCGCTGGAGCGGCCGAGCGCCTCCAGCAGCGGCGGTGTGAGTTCGGTCAGCACCTCGCGGGCGCGCTCCGTCACGATGGCGCGGCGGCGGCCGAAATGCCAGCCGCGCACGGTTTCGGCGACCACCTCGGGCCGCAGGAAACCAAGGCGTTTGAGCGTATCCAGCGTCTCGGGATCATCACTTGTGCCGGTGAACACGAGGTTGCCCGTGGTGCTGGCGAGGCCTGGGGAATCCTCGAACAGGCGTGCATAATGGCGCTCCACCGCTTGCAGATGCACGAGGAGGGTGCGCCGAAAAGCGGCAGGGGTTTGCCCGCAGAACTGCGCGAAGCGGTCAACGTCTCCGGTGCTGCGCGCGAGCCGCTGGGTCTGCTCGTCTTCCACCATCTGCATCCGGTGTTCGAGTGTGCGCAGGTGGCGATAGGCGGCCTGCAATGCGCTGACGGCATCCGCGCCAATCCAGCCCTCAGCGCAGAGCGCCTCCAGCATGGTCAGGGTCTGCTGGCCGCGCAGCACAGGCCGTTTGCCACCGAAGACCAGTTGCTGGGTCTGCACGAAAAACTCGATCTCGCGAATGCCGCCGCGCCCGAGCTTCAGGTCATGCCCCTCAACGGCAATGGCCGCGCCGCCTTTGTGAGCGTGGATCTGGCGCTTCATGGCGTGGATGTCGGCAATCGCGGCATAGTCGAAATAGCGCCGCCAGATGAAGGGCGTCAGCTCCGCCAGAAAGGCTTGGCCCAGCGTCATGTTGCCCGCAATGGGCCGCGCCTTGATCAGCGCCGCGCGCTCCCAGTTCTGCCCCACGGTCTGGTAATACTGGATGGCGCGCTCCACGGAGACCGCCACGGGCGTCGATGCCGGGTCTGGCCGCAGACGCAGATCGGTGCGGAAAACGTAGCCCCCGCCGGTTTGCTCATGCAGCACCTTCACGATGTCCTGCACGATGCGCACCGCCACCTCCAGCGGCTCGCGCGTGCCAGCCACCGGCACGCGGGCGGGATCGAAAATGACGATGAGATCGATGTCGCTGGAATAGTTCAGCTCGCCTGCGCCATGCTTGCCCATGGCCAGCACCACCAGGCCGCCTGCCTCAGGGTGCTCGAAGGCGTCCTCCAGAACGATATGCCCGCGCGCAGCGGCTTCGCGCAGGGCGAGGCGCAGCGCCGCATCCACCGCCGCATCGGCGAACGCGGTGAGCGCAGTCACCACTTGTTCCAGCGACCAGACCCCGCCGATGTCCGCCAGCGCAATGTGCAGTGCCAGGCGCAGGCGCTGCATGCGCAGGTGCCGCATGGCATCCGCCAGCACCCGGTTCTGGCGCGCCATCGGCAGCACGGGGGCGAGAATGTCGGCAAGATGCGCATCGGCCTCCGCGCCCAGGGATTCAATCAGCCATTCGGGATGCCGCCGCAGGATGCGCGCGAGAAACGGGGCATGCGCCAGAACGCCCGCCACAAGCGCGGCCGCTTTCTCATCCGTGCGACAGATCTCCTCGATGCGCGCGGCAAGGCCCCGATCGTCCAGACGGTCCGTCAGTTCAGCACGGATCAGCGCGTGCGCATCGGTGCGTGGCGGCTGCAGCGGCGCGGCGCACAGGCGCTGTTGCAACGAGGTGAACGCACTCACGCCAGCACCGGCAGATCCATGACTGCGCGCAGACCGGGTTGGCTCAACCCTTGCGCGCCGGGCTCCAGCCGCAACTGCCCCCGGTGCAGGTGTGCGATGGCCGCTACGAGGCTCAGGCCAAGGCCCGATCCCGGCTTGGTGCGGCTTTCATCGAGCCGGGCAAACCGCTCCACGGCCCGGGCACAAAGCTCGGGCGGGATGCCGGCGCCATTGTCGGCGACGCTGAGACGCAGGCTCGCCCCGTCCCGCTCCGCCGTGATGTGAATGGCGGGCGCGCCGTCCTTGGGACGGCCATACTTCAGCGCATTGTCGATGAGGTTTGCGATGGCCTGGCTGAGCAACTCGCGGCTGCCGTCCACCTGGAGATCGGACGGGACATCGGCGGTGAGAGCGACACCGGCCTCCTCCGCCACGGGTTCATACATATCCTGCACATCCGCCAGCAGCGCTCCGACATCCACGGGCTTGAAGGCATCCGCACCGGAACCCGCTTCCGCCCGCGCGATCATCAGCAGCGCATTGAATGTGCCGATGAGGCCGTCGGATTCCTCGATGACACGCGCGAGCGCCTGGCGGTATTCGGCCTTGCTGCTTGTCCCGCGCAGGGCGGCCTCGGCACTGTTGCGTAGGCGCGTGAGCGGCGTGCGCAGATCATGGGCGACATTGTCGGACACCTCTTTCATGCCCTGCATCAACTCGCCGATGCGCACGAGCATGGCATTGAGGTTCTGCGCCAAGCGGTCCAACTCATCGCCACTGCCCGACACGGGCAGGCGGCCCGACAGATCGCCCGCCATGATGCGCTGGGTGGTGTCGGTCATGGCATCCATGCGGGCGAGCACGCGGCGCGCCACGAAGAAGGCACCCACGCCGCCAAAGCCCACGAGGGCCAGAATCAGCCAGCGAATCGCCTGATTGAGCACGGCGTTGAGCCGCTCGCGCTCCTCCAGATCGCGCCCCACGAGCAGGCGGTTGTTGCCCGGCAATTGCATCACCTTCACCAGCGCCGCGCGGCTGGCGGAGGTGGCGCCGCCTTCGCCGTCTTCGATGCGCTGGTAGGTCGCCTCCACAGCTTCGTTCGCGGCACCCGAGCCCATGCTCAGCCCTGTGATGTTGCCCGCCAGCGTCTCGCCGCCCGGCCCTTGCACCAGAAACAGGAAAGAGCCCGGCTGCGCCGAGCGCCGTTCGATGATGGTCTGCAGGCGCCGCAGCCCGCCGATGCGGTATTGATCGGACAGGCCGTTGATCTGCGCGCTCAATGTCTGGCCGATCTGCGCATCGATCAGCCCGCGTGCGCTCGCACCGACATAAGCGATCAGCCCGCCGGCAAAAAGCGCGGCGACCAGCATGTAGGCCAGCGACAGCTTGAAGGCCGTCGTGGCGACAAGGCGGCTAAGCCCCGTCACGGACCATGTAACCCGCGCCCCGGACGGTGTGGAGCAGCGGGCGACCCTGTCCCTTGTCGATCTTGCCGCGCAGGCGTGACATGTGCACGTCGATCACGTTGGTGCCCGGGTCGAAATGATAATCCCAGACCTTTTCCAACAGCATGGTGCGGGTGACCACACGTCCCGCGTTCTGCATGAGATACTCCAGCAGACGAAATTCGCGTGGTTGCAGCGGAATTTCTTCGTTGCCACGCGTCACCTTGTGGGACAACCGATCAAGCTTGAGGTCGGCGACCACATAGCTCGTGTCCACCACCTGCGGGCTCTTGCGCCGCGCCAGAATTTCCACCCGCGCCAGCAACTCGGAAAAGGCATAGGGCTTGGTGAGATAGTCATCGCCCCCCGCGCGCAGGCCTTTCACCCGGTCATCCACCTGCGCCAGCGCGGACAGGATGATGACAGGCGTTTCCAGCCCCTGCTCGCGCAGGCCCTTGATGACAGTGAGGCCATCCATGCGGGGCAGCATGCGGTCGATGATGAGGCATTCGTAGCCGCCCTCCCCCGCCGGATGTTCACTGGCCATGCCGTAGCCGGTCAACCCGTCGCGCGCGTGATCCGCCACGTGCCCCGCTTCGGCAAAGGCCTTGACCAGATAACCCGCTGCATCGGTGTCGTCTTCGACGATGAGAATCTTCATGCCCGCGACCATAGCGCACCTTTCGCCAAACAACAGGCGGGAGTGGACAACAGGCCGGACTGTCAACAGCCCGGCCTGCGTTCGGTCGGAGGCCCACTTCAAGCGTTGGGGGGACAGGGTTTGCTCTGGGTCAGCCGCCGACCGGTGCAGGCAAAATGCACGCAGCAGGCTGTCCCCCCGCTGGAGGGCGGGTTACGGTTCGGTAAGCCCGGTCCGACGCGCGAGGCGCGCCTGCTCCTCCTGTGTCAACGCTGCCACGGTCGGCACCGCGAATTGCTCCGCTTGGCGCCGCGTGCCGCGCCACAGCATCAGCCCCGCGCCCACTAGCACCAGAAATGGCCCGGCCCAGAGCAGGGCGGTGCGCGCCGAGAAGGCAGGCTTCAGCAGCACGAATTCGCCGTAGCGCTGCACGAGAAAGCTTTTCACCTCGGCATCTGTCGCCCCCGCAGCGAGGCGCTCGCGCACCAGCAGGCGCAGATCACGCGCAAGTTGGGCGGTGGAATCGTCGATGGATTCGTTCTGACAGACCAGGCAGCGCAGTTCTGTGGAGAGCGCCCGCGCACGGGCCTCCAGTGCGGGGTCTTTCATGACCTCGTCCGGTTGCACAGCGAAGGCAGGTGTGAGGAGCGCTAACATGAAAAGGAGAGCGCCAAAATTTTTCCTTCTCCCCTGGGAGAAGGTGTCTGCTGGAAGCGGACGGATGAGGGAAAATCCCCAATATTGGCGGTTCTCCCTCATCCGATCGACTGCGCCGACCACCTTCTCCCAAGGGAGAAGGAAGAGGTGCCACCCCCTCACGCCTGCACCAGCTTGCGCCTGGCTTTGGCAGGCACCGGCGCGCCCACGCGCATGCGCCTGTCCAGCAGCGACAGCACGCCGCCCAGCGACATGATCACCGCGCCCAGCCAGATCAGCAGCACATAGGGCTTCCAGTAGGCGCGCACGGGCACGGTGTTGCCCTCGATCACCTCGCCGAGCGCCACATAGACCTGCCCGAAGCCCCGCGTGATGCGCGCCACCTCAGTGGTCGGCATTTGACGCGCGGGATAAATGCGCTTGGCCGGCTCCGCCACCGCCTCCACCACCCCGCCGCGCGCCACGGAGAACATAGCCACTGTGTCAGTGTAATTCGGCCCGTCGCGCCGCTCCACCTTGGTGAGCGTCAGCTCGTAATCGGCCAATACCAGCGTCTGCCCCACGGAGATGTTGGCAATGCGCTCCACCTGATACGCCGTGGACGCCACGCCCAGAATGAACACGCCCACCCCGGCATGCGCCAGCGCCGCACCCCAGGTGGCGAGCGGCAGGCCGAGCGCCTTGCGCAGCACGGACGCCGCTCCGCCGCCCGAGCGCGCCGCGCGGCTGATGATCTCTGCGATGGAGCCCGCCACCACGAACAGGCCGATGCCCACACCAATCGGCGCCAGCACCCCCTGCTCCCCGCGCAGCGCGTAGATCACAATCATACCTGCCACGCCGATGAGGATGGAGGCCAGCAGCCGCTGCGCCACGGCGGCCAAGTCACCCCGTTTCCACGCCAGTTGCTGGCCGAACGGCATGGCCAGCACGAGCGGGAGGGTGAGCGGGATGAAGACAGCGTTGAAGAAGGGCGGACCGACGGAAATCTTCGAGCCATCCCAGGCCTCCAGCGCCAGTGGATACAGCGTGCCGATCAGCACCGCCAGGCAACTCGTGGAGAGGAAGAGGTTGTTGAATACCAGCGCGCCCTCGCGGCTGATGGGGGCAAACAGCCCGCCTTGTGCCAAACGCGGCGCGCGCCAGGCAAACAGCGCCAGACTGCCCCCGATGAACAGGCAGAGGATGACGAGGATCACCACGCCGCGCGCCGGATCCGTGGCGAAGGAATGCACCGAGGTGAGCACGCCCGAGCGCACGATGAAGGTGCCCAGGAGCGAGAGCGAGAAGGCGAGGATCGACAGCAGGATGGTCCAAACCTTCAGCGCGCCGCGCTTCTCCATCACGATGGCGGAATGCAGCAGCGCCGTCGCCGCCAGCCACGGCATGAGCGAGGCGTTTTCGACCGGGTCCCAGAACCACCAGCCGCCCCAGCCCAGCTCGTAATAGGCCCAGTAGGAGCCCATGGCGATGCCCAGCGTCAGGAACATCCAGGCCGCCAGCACCCAGGGCCGTGCATGCCGCGCCCAGGCCGAATCGATGCGCCCGTCGATCAGCGCCGCCACGGCGAAGGAGAAGGATACCGAGAGGCCGACATAGCCGATGTAAAGCAGCGGCGGATGGATGGCGAGCCCGAGGTCCTGCAGCAACGGGTTGAGATCGCGCCCCTCGAACGGCGCGGGCAGAAGCCGGTCAAACGGGTTGGAGGTAAAAAGCAGGAACAGCAGGAACGCCACCGCAATTGACCCCTGCACGGCCAGCACCAACAGGCGCAGCCGCGGAGGCAAGGCCTGGCTGAAGCTGGCCACCGCCGCCCCCGAGAAGGCGAGGATCAGCACCCAGAGCAGCATCGATCCCTCGTGATTGCCCCAGACTCCGGAGAATTTGTAGATCACCGGCATCAGCGAATGGGAGTTCTCATAGACATTGCGGACAGAGAAATCCGAGGTCAGATAGGCCATCGCCAGACAGCCGAACGAAAGACCCACCAGCAGGAATTGCAGCAGCGCCGCGCGGTCCGCCACGCGCACCAGAACGCCGTCTGCAGCACGTGCCACAAGCGGCAGCGCGGTCTGCACCACCGCCACGGCGAGCGCCAGAACCAGCGCGAAATGGCCCAGCTCGTTGATCATGGTTTTGTCACTTCCTTGGCAACTTCCTTGGCGACTTCCTTGGATCCATCTTGCCAGACGCCCTGCTTTTTCAGCGCGTCCGCCACTTCCTTGGGCATGTAGGTTTCGTCGTGCTTGGCGAGCACCGTGTCCGCGCGGAACGAGCCATCGGCGGCCAGCACGCCTTCGGTGACGACACCTTGCCCCTCGCGAAACAGATCAGGCAGAATGCCCACGTAGCTGACGGAAATTGTCGCCTTGCCATCGGTCACAGTGAAGGCCACGCGGTCGCCCACGCCCCGGTTGACCGTGCCTGCCGCCACCAGTCCGCCCAGGCGAAAACGCTCGCCGGCGCGCACCTTGCCCTCGGAGACCTCCGTGGGCGAGCGAAAGAACGCCACGCTGTCGCGCAGGGCAAAGAGGATCATGCCAGCCGCCAATGCCAGCACGAGGCCGGCCGCACCTATCAGGGTGAAACGGCGCTGTTTACGGGTCATTTGGCGGCCTCCTCAACAAGCTTGAGTGCCGCCGGATCGCCCGCGAAGGTCTGGCGTGCCTCTGACAAGATCGCCTGCGCGCGGTCACGTTCTTGCAGCACATAGAGCGCCTTCACGAGCCGCGCCCATTCCTCCGCCGTGCCGCCGTTGCTGGCGAGGCGGGAAGCCAAACCTTCCACCATCGTGCGGATTGCCTGCTGCTGCGACTCAGGCACGCCGGCGAGCGCAGAAACACCGCCGCGCAGCTGTGCCAAGCGCGCCTGCACCTCGTTCCTGAACGGTCCCTCGGGCAGGCCTGCATCCAGCCGCTCCAGCCAGCTCACAGCTTCAGCAGGTTGGCCCGCCTGGTCCGCGCCAAGCGCCAGAAAGAACAAGGATCTGGCCTCATTGGCATCCTGTTCGAGCGCCGCCCGGAAAGCCGCGCGCGCCTCTTCTCCCATAACGCCCTTGCCGACGTAGACCAGGGCCTCGCCCAGCCCCGCCTGACGCGAAGCTGTGGAGCCCAGCAGGCGGATCGCCTCTGCATAGGCGTGTGCCGCATCGGCGTGGCGTTCCAGTCGCATGTAGATGGGCGCGACAATTTCATGACCGCGCCCGTCGCCGGGGGTTTCCTTCAGATGCGCTTCGATGCGCGCGAGCATGGCGGACAGGCCGCCATCGGCGATAACGGGCGGTGGCCGCGTGGCCAGCGCGAAGGAGGGCACCGCCGGCGACCCGGTGCGCCAATACACAGGCAGTGCCACCAGCGGCACGAGGGCCAGCACCAGCATGGAGGCAAGCTTGCGGGCGCCGTGCGAGGGGGTTGCCTCACTTGGCGCAGGCGCAATGTCCAGCAGGCGGCGCGCGGCCTCCGTGCGGGCGGAAACCGCTTCGGCCTCGCCGATGAGCTTCAGCCCCACCTGCCGGTCGATCTCGGCGATCTGGAGATCATAAAATGCGCGGTCCGCATCAGCCGCATCACCTGCAGGGCTGCGCAGGGCAGCCAGCAGTGCGAGGCAGGTCAGCCCGGTCAGGCTTGCGGCAAGAATCCAGAACGTCATCGTGGCGCGTGTATAGCGCTTCGGCGCGCCAACGTCATGTGAAGCTGCCCCAGCAGCGTCATCCGGTCACAGCAGGCAGGATGAGGCGGGCGCGCAGGCCACCAAGCGGGGAATCTTCCAGCACGAGCGCCCCGCCGTAGAGCTGGGCGATATCGGTGACGATGGCGAGGCCGAGGCCCGACCCGGGCTTGGTTTCATCCAGCCTGCGCCCGCGCCGCGCCGCCTCCGCGCGCTGTGCTGCGGGCAGGCCGGGGCCGTCATCATCGATGACGATGGCGAAAGCCGGTCGGTCATGGGCGATCTCCAGCGCAGTTTCACACGAGATGCGCACGCGGGCGTTCGCCCATTTGCCCGCATTGTCGATGAGGTTGCCCAGCATTTCCTCCAGATCCTGCTTTTCGCCGCGAAAGCGCGGATGATCGGTGAGATCGGCGGCAAATGCGATGCCGCGCGTGCGGCAGATCTTGGTGAAGGTGCGTGTCATGCTGTCAACCACCGGCCCGATGTCGGTGGAACTGCTCACGGCAGCGGCACGGGCGGCGGCGCGGGCGCGGTCGAGATAATACTGCACCTGATCGCGCATGATCTGCGTCTGCTCGCGCACCTTGTCGGCGAGGAGCGAATGCTCCGCATCGGCCTCGTTGACGATGACGCTGAGCGGAGTCTTCAGCGCATGGGCCAGGTTGCCGACCTGTGTGCGGGCGCGCTCGATGATATCGACATTGGAATCCACGAGCTGGTTCAACTCATCGGCCAACGGGGCCAGCTCGGGCGGAAAGGCTCCCTCCACGCGCTGCGCCTCGCCGCGCCGGATCTGCCCCACGGCGTTGCGCAGGTCGGTGAGGGGCAGCAGGCCGAAACGCACCTGCGCCAGGCTGACCGCCGCCAGCAGGATGCCCAGCACAAGGAACGTGACGAGCAGCGCAATGTTGAACTGGCGCACCTCGCGGATCACCTCATCGGGGTCCCCCGCAATGGCCACGAGATAGCGCCCATCATCGCCCAGATCGATGACGCGCTCAATCTGCCGCAGCAGGCGGTCCTCCGGCCCGGCGACATAATCCTCCCGGATGCCGCTGGCGCGCGTCGGCACGCCGGCATGGTCGAGACGCGGCAAGCGTGCCGCAAAGAGCGATTTGGAGGTCCGGACCTGGGCCTCGCTGTCCCGCTCGGTATCGATTTTCTGGATCTGCCAGTACCAGCCCGAAAGCGGCAGCTCGAACCGGGGCTCGCCCAGGTTGCCCGGCTCCGTGCGGTCGCCCTCGCCGAAGGAGGCCACATCCGCCACCAGTGCTTTCAGATAGACATTCAGCCGCTCATCAAAGCCGAATTCCGCCGTGCGGCGGTAGATGGTGGAGAGGATGACCCCCGCGATCAGCAGGATGACCGCCGACAAGCCGATGGCCGAGAGCAGCAACCGCTGCGAGATGGACAAGGGGCCGCGACCTCTGAAACCCCAGAGTCGGCCAGCCGCCATGCTACTTGGCCTTCACGGGCTCGGGCGGCGCGGCGATGTAGCCCAGGCCGCGCACGGTCTGGATGACCTCGACGCCCAGCTTCTTGCGCAAGCGGCCGATGAACACCTCGATGGTGTTGGAATCGCGGTCGAAATCCTGATCGTAGAGGTGCTCCACCAGCTCGGTGCGCGAGACCACGCGGCCTTGGTGATGCATCAGATAGGAGAGTAGACGGTATTCGTGGGAGGTGAGCTTGACCGCGTTGCCATCCACAACCACGCGGCTGGAGCGGGTGTCCACAATCACTGGGCCGCAGGTCATCTCGTTGCGGGCATGGCCGGCGGCGCGGCGCAGCAGGGCGCGCAGGCGGGCCAGAATTTCCTCCATATGGAAGGGCTTGGCGACGTAGTCATCGGCGCCCGCATCGAAGCCCTGCACCTTGTCGCTCCAGCGGTCGCGCGCGGTGAGGATCAGCACGGGCATCTTGCGCCCTTCCGCGCGCCATTTCTCCAGCACGGTGATGCCGTCCATTTTCGGCAGGCCAATGTCGAGCACCACACCGTCGTAGGGCTCGGTGTCACCCAGAAAATGCCCCTCCTCGCCGTCGAAAGCATGGTCCACGGCATAGCCTGCATCCTGCAGGGCGGTCACAAGCTGGCGATTGAGATCGCGGTCGTCCTCGATAACGAGCAGGCGCATGGAAACTCTTCTTCAACGGTGGTGAATGACATCACCGGAGCGCGCATCGACGGTCATCCGAAGAACCCGCCCGTCACGCCCCAGCATGGCGATCATATAGACCAACATGCTGTTCGTCTCGCACAGTCGCGCTGAAATCAACTCCGATCCGCCGTCGCGCCGCGCGGAACGCACAACATCATTGAGGGCAATGAGCCCATGGCGCGCGACATGCGCCCGCGTCTCTTCCGGCGTGAAGCAGGCCGGATCGGCGGCCGCAGCGCCGGAGGCGAGTGCGGCGGCGCAAAAGCCTGCCAGGAAAAACACGCGAATCATGCCCTGAGTGTTGCACCCGACCGCGTGAACTCGCCATGAATGCAGCCATAAATGCGGCGCGGGAACGGCGCGCTTTCGTCTCAGGAAACAGGTTGATGGCTTTTGGGCTTGGCCTTCAGCTTCAGCATCTCGGCGTCCTGGCGCTCACGCGGCGTGTTGCGCATGAGCTGGTCCATGCCCGGTTGATAGGAGGGCGGCACGGGTGCCTCCACGCCGTACCAGGCCGCGGCGCGCAAGGTGAACCCGGGATCCACGAGATGCGGCCGCGCCAATGCCACGAGGTCCGCACGTCCGGCGGCCACGATGGTGTTGATCTGGTCCGCCGTGGTGATGTTGCCCACGCACATTGTCGCGATGCCCGCCTCGTTGCGGATCTGGTCCGAAAACGGCAGCTGGTACATGCGGCCATAGACGGGACGTGAGCGCGCCGTCGTCTGCCCGGTCGACACATCGATGAGATCGCAGCCCGCATCGGCAAAGGCGCGGGACATCGCCACGGCCTCGTCACCCGTCAGGCCACCCTCCGCCCAGTCTGTCGCGGAAATGCGCACCGACATGGGTTTATCCGCCGGCCAGGCCGCGCGCATCGCCGCGAACACCTCCAGCGGATAACGCAGGCGGTTGGCGAGGCTGCCGCCATAGTCATCGGTGCGCTGGTTGGTGAGTGGCGAGAGAAAGGAGGCAAGCAGATAGCCGTGGGCGGCATGCATCTCGATCATGTCGAAGCCGCAGCGGATGGTGCGCTCCACCGTGCCAACGAACTGCGCTTTCACGGCGTCCATGTCGGCGCGGGTCATGGCGCGCGGTGTCTGGCTTTCCGCATGATAGGGCAGCGGCGAGGCCGAGAGGATGGGCCAGCCCCCCTGTACCAGCGGGCGATCCATGCCCTCCCACATCAACTTCGTGGCTCCCTTGCGCCCGGCGTGGCCAATCTGAAGGCAGAATTTGGCTGCGGAATGCCCGTGCACGAAATCCACGATCCGGCTCCAGGCGGCTTCCTGCGCATCGGTGTAGAGCCCCGTGCACCCGGGCGTGATGCGGGCGTCGGTGGCCACGCAGGTCATCTCCGTGAAGATGAGCCCCGCCCCGCCCACGGCCCGTGCGCCGTAATGCATGAGGTGCCAGTCATCGGGCAGACCATCCGCCGCCTTGTACATGCACATGGGCGAGAGCACGACGCGGTTTTCGAGCCGCATGTCGCGCAGCCGCAATGGCTGGAACATGGGCACGGCGGGCACACCGCCTGTGAGCATCCGCGCATCGGCGCCCAGATCGCCGGCCAGCGCCGCATCCGTCGCGGCAACGAAGTCCGGCGCGCGCAGGGCGAGGTTTTCATAGGTGATCGCCTTGGAACGCGTCATCAGCCCGAAGGCGAAGCGGGTGGAATCAAAGTCCTTGAAGCGCTGCACATGCTCGAACCAGACGAGGCTGACATCGGCGGCGTGCTGGGTCTTTTCCACCTCTTCCCGCCGCGTCGTCTCGAAGTGGTGCAGGGCCTTGGCCACATCCAGCCCCTGCACGTGAAAGGCCCTGTGCAGATGGATCGCATCCTCCATCGCCAGCTTGGTGCCCGAGCCGATGGAGAAATGCGCCGTCGCCTTGGCATCGCCGATGAGCACGACGTTGTCCTTTACCCAGCGGCGCGCGCGGATCATGGGAAACTGCCGCCAGAGCGAACGGTTGGTGATGAGGCTGTGGCCCTCCAGGTCATCGGCGAACATCTGTTCCAGATACGCGGCGGACTGCGCCTCGCTCATGGCGCCCAGACCAAGCTTGTGAAATGTCTGCGGGTCCGTCTCGAAAATCCAGGTCGAGCGGCCCGGCTCGTATTGATAAGCGTGGGCAATGACGATGCCTTCCGGCAACTCCTTGAAAATGAACGTGAAGGCATCGAGCGGGCGCGTGGAGCCCATCCAGACGAAGCGGTTGGGGCGCAGGTCCGTCTCGGGTTCGAAATGCGCGGCATAGCTCTCGCGGATGCGGCTGTTGATGCCGTCGGCGGCCACCACCAGATCGTAGCTGCGTTCAAGTTCGGTGATGTCCGTGAACTCGCTCTCGAAGCGCAGCGTCACGCCCAGATCCTGCGCCCGCGCCTGCAGCAGCATCAGCAGCGCGCGCCGCGAACAGCCGCAGAATCCGTTGCCCGAAACGCGGTGGATATCACCCTTGAAATGCACGGCGATGTCATCCCAATACGCGAAGCTGGCGCGGATCGCCTCATAGCTTGGCGCATCGGCGGCCTTGAACATATCCAGCGTCTGATCGGAGAAGACGACGCCGAACCCGAAGGTGTCATCGGCCCGGTTGCGTTCGATGACGGTGACATCCAGCGCCGGCCAATCCCGCTTCATCAGCAGCGCGAAATACAAGCCCGCTGGTCCGCCCCCCGCCACTGCAATGCGCATGCACAACTCTCCCATCAGTCTCCATATGTTTTAGGCTTAAAATAATTTGCGGCAACAGGGCTGCGGCACCTTGCCCGAAATTTATTTGAAACCTAAACTATTTCTAACGGAGGCTGCATCATGTTCCTCAAGGGTCGCCATGCGCTTGTCACAGGCGGCGCACGCGGCATCGGGCGCGCCATCGCCCGCGCGCTGAAAGAGGCCGGTGCGATGGTGACGATCACGGGCCGCACCTCCGATACGCTGGGCGCGGCGGTGGCCGACGGTGCTGCCGACGGGTTTCTTGTCGCCGATGCCACCGACGAGCAAGCGACAGCCGATGTCTGCCGCTGGGCCGCCGAGGCACGTGGGCCGGTCGACATTTTCATCGCCAATGCGGGGGCTGCGGAATCCGCGCCGTTCCTGCGCTCGGACAGCGGGCTGTTCAGCCGCATGATCGATCTCAACCTGATGGGCGCGGTTCACGGTGTGCGCGCCGTGCTGCCTGCCATGCTGGAGCGGGGCCACGGGCGAATCATCTGCATCGCCTCCACGGCGGGGCTGAAGGGCTATGCCTATGTGAGTGCCTACACCGCCGCCAAGCATGCGCTGGTGGGCCTGACCCGCGCGCTGGCCTTGGAGACGGCCGGCACGGGGGTGACGGTCAATGCACTCTGCCCCGGCTACACGCAGACCGACATGGTGGACGGCAGCCTCGATGCGATCACCCGCAAGACAGGGCGCAGCCGCAAGGATGTGCTGGCGGGGCTCCTGAAGGATTCGCCCCTCAAACGCCTCATCACCCCCGAAGAGGTGGCGAGCGCCTGCCTGTGGCTGGCGTCGGACGGGGCGGGCGCCGTGACAGGTGCGGCCATTCCCATTGCCGGGGGTGAAGTCTGATGGACGACCGCGTCGTGGATGATCCGGTGCTGCCGCTCGATCGTGAAACCGCTGCCGCGCTGCGCCCCGGTGACCACAAGATGGAGCTGCGCCTCTGGCTGCGGATGCTGACCTGCTCCACGCTCATCGAGAGCGGGGTACGCAAACGGCTGCGCGAGAGTTTCGATGTCACGCTGCCGCGCTTCGATCTGATGGCCCAGCTCGACCGCACCCCCGGCGGGTTGACGCTGGGCGCATTGTCGCAGCGCATGATGGTGTCCAATGGCAATGTCACCGCCATTGTCGAAGCGCTCGTGGCGCAAGGCATGGTCGACCGCACGCCCTCGCCGCGCGACCGGCGGGCGCATCTGGTATCCCTCACGCCAGAGGGCCGGCGCAGCTTTCGCCAGATGGCAACGGCCCATGAGGGCTGGATCGCGGAAGCCTTCGGCGGCCTCACGACCCGCGAGGTGGAAGCCCTGATGGCATTACTGGCCAAAGCCAAGCTTTCAGCTCGCGAGTCCTTCGCCGCCGCCCTCGCCAACGCGGAAGGCCGAGCGTCATGAACGGGGATAGGGCGGGTTTTTCGGGCGTCACGCTGCCGCTGGTCGACTACCGCCCGCAGCATTTCGGGCTGACGGTCACCGGCAAGCGCGCGACGGTCACGCTGAACCGACCGGAGAAAAAAAATCCGCTCACTTTCGAGAGCTACCGCGAACTGACGGATTTTTTTCACGCCTGCGCGCGGGATGACAGCATCAAGGCCATCCTCGTCACCGGCGCGGGCGGGAATTTTTCTTCCGGCGGCGATGTGTTCGACATCATCGGCCCGCTGGTCGCCATGGACACGGCGGCGCTGACGCGCTTCACGCGCATGACCGGCGAGTTGGTGAAGGCGATGCGCGCCTGCCCGCAACCTATCATCGCCGCTGTCGATGGCGTTTGCGCGGGCGCAGGCGCGATCATTGCCATGGCCTCCGACCTGCGCATGGGCACCGCGGGCGCGAAGGTTGCCTTCCTCTTCAACCGCGTGGGCCTGGCCGGGTGCGACATGGGGGCCTGCGCCATCCTGCCCCGCATCATCGGGCAAGGCCGCGCGGCGGAACTGCTCTACACAGGCCGCGCCATGACGGGCGCCGAGGCCGAGCGGTGGGGTTTCTTCAACCGGCTCGTGTCATCCGATGCGCTGCTGGCGGCCGCCGAGGCACAGGCGCAGGAGCTGGCCGATGGCCCCACCTTCGCCAACGCCATGACCAAGCGCATGCTGGAGATGGAATGGGCCATGTCCATCCACGACGCCATCGAGGCGGAGGCGGTGGCGCAAGCGCTGTGCATGACGACGGAGGATTTCGCCCGCGCGTACCGCGCCTTTGCGGCCCGCCAAAAACCTGTGTTCGAGGGCGATTGATGACGCGCGCAGCCGCCCTCGAATGGCCGTTCTACGAAGCGCCCCACCGCGCCCATGCGGCCGCGCTGGAGGCCTGGGCGCAGCTGGTGCTGCCCACCCTGCCCCATGACACCGCCACGACGGCGGGGCTGGATGCGGCGTGCCGCGCCCGCGTGCGTGCGCTAGGGGAAGCAGGTTTCCTGAAAGCCTGCGTGCCGGCGGCCTACGGCGGGCTGACGCCTCAACTTGATGTGCGCACGCTCTGCCTCAGCCGCGAGATTCTGGCGTGGCATGATGGGCTGGCCGACTTCGCATTCGCCATGCAGGGGCTCGGCACCGGCGCGATCTCGCTCTACGGATCGGAGGCGCTCAAGCAGCGCTACCTGCCGCCGGTGGCGCGGGGCGAAGCCATCGCCGCCTTCGCCCTCTCGGAGGCGGAGGCCGGTTCGGATGTGGCGGCGCTGGCCACCAATGCCGTGCCGGATGGCAACGACCATGTGCGCATCACCGGCACCAAGACCTGGATTTCCAACGGTGGCATCGCGGACCATTACGTGGTGTTCGCCCGCACCGGCGAGGCGCCCGGCGCGCGCGGCCTCTCGGCCTTCGTGGTCGAGGCCGATGCGCCCGGCCTGAGCGTGACGGAGCGCATCGAAGTGATTGCACCCCATCCCTTGGCGACGCTGGCCTTCGACGGGGTGCGCGTGCCGCTCGGCCACCGCCTCGGCGCGGGCGGCGCAGGCTTCAAGGTGGCCATGGCAACGCTCGACATCTTCCGCTCGACGGTCGGAGCGGCGGCATTGGGGTTCGCCCGCCGCGCACAGGCCGAAGCGCTGGGGCGCACCACGCAGCGCCGGCTATTCGGGGCCACACTCGCCGACCTGCCGCTCGCACAGGCGGCGCTGGCCGAAAACGAGGCCGAGATCGACGCTGCGGCATTGCTCATCGCCCGCGCGGCTTGGCTGAAGGATCAGGGCACGCCCCGCATCACACGCGAAGCCGCAATGGCGAAGATGGTGGCGACGGAAAACGCGCAGCGTGTCATCGACCGGGCGCTGCAACTCTTCGGCGGGCTTGGCGTCACCAAGGGGGTGAAGGTGGAGGAGCTCTACCGCGAAATCCGCGCGCTGCGCATCTACGAGGGCGCAAGCGATGTGCAGAAAATTGTGATCGCCCGCGAAGCCATCAAGATGTTCAGTATCACGCAGCTTCAAGCCAGCACAGGAGGTTAGCTTGCATCGCTCGGCGCATATCGACACCTTCACACGCGATCATCTACCCGCACCCGATCTGATGCCGCCCCTGCTGTTCAACCGGCCCGAACTCACCTACCCCGCCCGCCTCAATGCCGCGACGGCTTTCATCGACAGCCATGTGGAGGCGGGGTTTGGCGATGCCATTTGCCTCATCGGAACCCACGAAACCCTCAGCTACCGCGCATTGCAGGCGCGCGTGAACCGCATCGCCAATGTGCTGGTGCGTGATCTGGGGCTGGTGCCGGGCCACCGCGTGCTCCTGCGTGCGGCCAACACGCCCATGCTGGTGGCCTGCATCTTCGCCGTGATCAAGGCGGGCGGCGTGGTGGTCTCGACCATGCCGATGCTGCGGGCGAAGGAGCTGGCTTATCCCATCGCGAAAGCGCAGGTTTGCCTGGCGCTGTGCGACGCGCAGCTGGTGGATGAATTGGAAAAAGCCAAAGAAGCCAGCGCCCTTCCGCTTGAGATCACAACATGGGGCGAAGGCGGCACGCTGGAGCGCCTGATGGCGCAGCCGGGGTACGATCATTTCAATGCCTGCGACACCGCGCAGGATGATGTCTGCCTGATCGGCTTCACCTCCGGTACCACGGGGGAACCCAAGGGCACGCTGCATTTCCACCGCGATCTGCTGGCCGTCTGCGACACATACAGCGCCCATATCCTCAAGCCCGCGCGGGCGGACCGCTTCATCGGCTCGCCGCCGCTCGCCTTCACCTTCGGGCTGGGCGGGCTCGTGCTGTTTCCCCTGCGTGCGGGCGCCTCTGCCGTGCTGCTGGAGGCTGCATCGCCGGACCTGCTGCTGGCAGCCATTGCAGCGCACCGCGCCACCGTCTGCTTCACGGCCCCGACAGCCTACCGCGCCATGCTGGGCAAGCTTGCCGAGCACGATGTCAGCAGCTTGCGCCTGTGCGTGTCGGCAGGCGAAGCGCTGCCCGCCGCCACCTTCCATGCCTGGCAGCGCGCAACGGGGCTGCCGCTGCTCGATGGCATCGGAGCGACCGAAATGCTCCACATCTTCATCGCTGCCCCGCCCGGCCGGTTGCGCCCCGGCAGCACCGGTGTTCCCGTGCCGGGCTACGAGGCCGCCGTGCTGGATGATTCGGGCCAACCCGTGCCGGATGGTGTGGTGGGCCGCCTGGGGGTGCGCGGCCCCACCGGCTGTCGCTACCTCGCCGACGCGCGCCAGCGCCGCTACGTCGCCCATGGCTGGAACATCACGGGTGACAGCTACATACGCGACGCGCACGGCTACTACTGGTATCAGGCGCGCTCGGACGACATGATCATCTCCTCCGGTTACAACATCGCCGGACCGGAGGTGGAGAGCTGCCTGCTTGCACACCCCGCCGTAGCCGAATGCGGCGTGGTCGGCCAGCCCGATCCCGCGCGCGGCATGATCGTGAAAGCCTACATCGTGCTCAAATCCGGCCATGCGTCGGATGATACGCTCGCCAAGACCTTGCAGGACTTCGTGAAGGCCGAGATCGCACCCTACAAATACCCGCGCGCCATCGCCTTCGTGCCGAACCTGCCGCGCACCAACACCGGCAAGCTGCAACGCTTTGCCCTGCGCCAGATGGCACAGGACGAGGCGCAAAAAGCGCAGGCGGGAGCCACAGATGACTGACCATGCACCGCCGCTCCACACCGTGCTGCTGCCCGGAGGGTGGCCGCCACCGCGCGGCTATGCCAACGGCGTGCTGGCGCGCGGGCAGGTGCTGGTGACCGGCGGCGTGGTGGGCTGGGATGCAGCCGGCGTCTTCCCGCCGACATTTCTGGAACAGGTGCGCCAGACGCTCGCCAACATCAGCGCCATTCTGGGGGCAGGCGGAGCAGGCCCCGAACACCTGGTGCGCCTCACCTGGTATGTCACCGACATGGCGGCCTACCGCGCCTGCCTGCGCGAGTTGGGCCCGGTCTACCGCGCCGTTCTGGGCCGAAATTTTCCCGCGATGGCGTTGGTGCAGGTGGTTTCGCTTGTGGAACCGGCGGCAATGGTTGAAATCGAGGCCACGGCCGTGATTCCGGACCCCACATGAACACCACGCTTTTCCTCATCCAGCTTCTCAACGGGCTGCAGTTCGGCGTGCTGCTGTTTCTGGTGGCGGCGGGGCTGACGCTGGTGTTCGGCGTGATGGATTTCATCAACCTCGCGCACGGCGTGCAATACATGCTGGGCGCTTATCTGGCGGTGCATTTCACGGCGCTGACGGGCAGCTTTCTCACCGCGATTCCGCTGGCTCTGGTTGCGGCTCTGGCTATCGGCCTTGTGCTGGAGGTTGCGGTGTTCCGCCACCTCTATGACCGCGATCATCTGGAACAGGTGCTGGCGACCTTCGGCATTATCCTGTTTCTCAACCAGGGCGTGAAGATCGTCTGGGGGGCTGCGCCGCTCTCCGTGCCCGTGCCGGAGATGCTGCAAGGCTCCATCGCGCTGGCGCAGGGCGTGCTCTATCCGGTGTACCGTCTCGCCATCATCGGCGCGGGCCTTGGCGTGGCGCTGGCGCTGCATCTGGTCATCAACCACACGCGCATCGGCATGCTCATCCGCGCGGGGTCGACCAATGCGCCCATGGTCTCGGCGCTGGGGGTGGATATCAGGCGTCTCTTCATGATCGTCTTCGGCTTTGGCGCGATGCTCGCGGGCTTTGCCGGCATCATGATCGCGCCGATCCTCTCGGTCGAGCCGGGCATGGGCGACCAGATTCTCATCCTCGCCTTCGTGGTGATCGTGATCGGCGGCATCGGCTCCATCCGCGGGGCGTTCATCGCGGCGCTGCTGATCGGCGTCGTGGATACGCTGGGGCGCTCGTTCTCGGTCGATATCCTACGCCTGTTCGGCATGCCCGCTTCCAACGCCCGCGCCATCGGCCCGGCGATCTCCTCCATGCTGATCTACGTGCTGATGGCGGCGGTGCTGTTCCTGCGCCCCTCGGGCCTGTTTCCGGCGAAGGGGCGCTGAGCGTGACCCGCGCGCGCCTTCTGCCCGCCCTGCTGTTTTGCGCCTTCGCGCTGGTGCCGCTGGCCGGGCTGTTCGTGCGCGATGGCTATATCCTCAGCCTCGTCACACGGGTGATGATCTTTGCCATCGCGGCGATGGCGCTTGACCTGATCCTCGGCTTTGGAGCGCTGGTGTCCTTTGGCCACGCGGCCTTCATCGGTATCGGCGCCTACGGCATGGGCATGGCGGCCTCGCACGGGCAGGACGGCGTGCTTACCGGGCTGGCGGCGGCGCTGGGTGCATCCGCGTTGTTTGC
>JANMMT010000066.1:0-16131 GCA_031373545.1 Hyphomicrobiales bacterium | reverse complement strand
CAGCAAACGCGCATCGCCAACCGCCAGCAGATCGGGCAGCTTGCCTGCGGATTCCGGCATGAAGGGCAGGCAGCATATTCCCACGCAGCGCAGGAGTTCCGCCGTCACATAAAGCACCGTGTCGCGGCGCAGAATGTCCGTTTTCGCTAATTTCCATGGCTCCTGCGCTGCAAAATAGCGGTTGGCTTCGCCCGTCACGGCAAAAATCTCGTTGAGCATGTCGTGCAGGGCAAAATCCTTGATGTGCATGCGCAGCTTCTCCGGCAGGGCGTAGGCCATGGCCAGCATGGCCGTGTCTTCCGCCGTGAAGTCACCCGCGACAGGCACGTGGCCATCGCACCCTTTTGCGATCATCGACAACGAGCGCTGCGCCAGATTGCCCAGGTCGTTGGCGAGATCCGCATTGATACGGTTGACGATGACCTCGTGGCTGTAGCTGCCATCCTGCCCGAAGGCGACCTCACGCAGGAAAAAATAGCGCACCTGATCAACGCCGTAAGCCTTCACCAGATCAAACGGGTCGATGACATTGCCGACGGATTTCGACATCTTCTCGCCCTTGTTGAACAAGAATCCGTGGCCGAAGACGCGCTTGGGCAAAGGCAAACCCGCCGAGAGCAGAAACGCGGGCCAGTACACCGTGTGAAAGCGCACGATGTCCTTGCCGATGATGTGCACATCCGCGGGCCAGCGCGCCCATTGCGGGTTGCTCTCGTCAGGAAAGCCCAGGCCCGTGATGTAGTTGGTGAGCGCATCCACCCAGACATACATCACATGCGCATCGTCATCGGGCACCGGCACGCCCCATTTGAACGTGGTGCGGCTGACGGAGAGATCCTGAAGCCCGCCCTTCACGAAGCTGGTGATCTCATTGCGCCGGGTCTCGGGGCTGATGAAATCGGGTTGATCCGCGTAGAGCTTGAGCAAGCGCGCCTCATAGTTGGAGAGGCGGAACTTGTAGTTCTGCTCCTTGACCCATTCCACGGGTGTACCCTGGGGGGAGACCTTGCTGCCGTCGGCGGCCGACACGAGTTCTTTCTCGCCGTAGAAGGCCTCGTCGCGCACGGAATACCAGCCCTCGTATTCATCGAGATAGATGTCGCCGTTCGCCTTCATGCGCCGCCAGACTTCCCGGCACGCGGCATAATGTGCAGGCTCAGTCGTGCGGATGAAGCGGTCCTGCGACGCGTTGAGGGCCTCCGCCATGGCCAGAAACCGCGCGGCGTTCCGGTCTGCCAAGGCGCGCACGTCGATGCCCTCCTTCTCGGCGGTCTGCACCATCTTGAGGCCGTGCTCATCGGTTCCGGTCATGAAGAAGACGTCGCAGCCGTCGAGCCGCTTGAAGCGGGCAATGGCATCCGCCGCAATCAGCTCATAGGCATGGCCGATGTGCGGCGCGCCATTGGGGTAGGAGATGGCGGTGGTGATGTAGAATGTCGGCGCAATCGCCATGGTGCAAAGGCCTCAAACGCGGCGGGCGAGCGCCGCCAGATCACTGAATACGGACAGAAGAAAGGGCCGCCGGTCGAGATTGTAAGCCTCAACCTCGCGCGCCGCATGCCTCAGCTTCTCCCATAGCTCGGCACGGGCGGCAAGCGCAGCAACTGGGGCTGGCTGTTGAATGCTTCCCCGCAGCGCCTGCTCGATCAGCCGGAGCAATGCCTCGTAAGCCCCCTCGCCTGCCTTGCCACTGGTCTTTCCGACGAGTTGATGCACCGCCTTGGGTTCGGCGCGGGCAGGGTCTGCCAGCAGGCGGCTGGCCTCCCGGCGAAAATTGGCGAGGACAGGGTCGATCAACTGCAGCGCAGCGCGCACGCTGCCATCGGCCAGGCGGGCGGCCTCCTGCGCTTCGCCCGGCTCCACACCCGCGATGCGGTGCAAGGTCTCACTGACCTTGGCCTCGCTCAACGGCGGGACCCTCAGCACCCGGCAGCGCGAACGGACGGTGGGCAGCAAGCGACCCGGAGAATGGGCGATGAGCAGAAAGATAGCCTGCTTCGGCGGCTCTTCGAGCATCTTGAGCAGCGCATTGGCGCCCGCATTGTTGAGGTCATCCATGGCATCGACAATGATCACGCGCCAGCCGCCAGCCCCGGCGGTGACGCGGAAAAGGTCAAGCCCGCTGCGGATATCCTCCACCGAAATCTCGGTCTTGAAGGCCTTGCCTTCCTTGTTGAGCGTCCGACGGATGACAGCGACATCAGGATGCGAGAGCCGCGCCAGCTTGCCTGTGACGGGATTGCTTGCGGGCACATGCAGGTTGGCGGGTCGCACCGGGCCCGGTTCGGGATTGGCCAGCAGGAATCGCGCCATGCGGTAGGCGAGCGTGGCCTTGCCGATCCCCTCTGGCCCCGTGAGCAGCCAGGCGTGATGCAGCTTGCCCGCGCTCCAGGCGTCGATGAAAAGCTGCTCCGTCTCAAGCTTGCCGGCATACCACAGGGTTTCGCGCGGATGCGGATGCTCGCCCATGCGGTCGGATTCCATGGGGAGGTCATCGCGGTCGATGGTCACCACGTCATCCATGGCCCGCAAGCCCTTTTGCGCTGAGCCGCGCCATCACGACGCGCAGAATTGCGGCGTGTACCGCGTCAGCGCTTTCATCGGCAGCAACCAGCACGCAGCGGGCGGGCTCATGTTCCACCAGTTGGCGGAACCCTTCCCGCACACGGCTGTGAAACGCCATATCCGCTGCCTCGAATGCATCGGCACGGGTATCCGCCGCGCGGCGCTGATGCGCACGCGCCAGGCCCAAGGCAGGGTCGATATCGAGGATGAGGGTCAGGTCCGGCCGTATGGAGCCAATGGCCGCGTCAATCAGCGCTTCCACAAGCTCTGGCGGCACATCGCCTGCCGCGCCCTGATAGGCGCGTGTCGAATCTGCAAAGCGATCACACAGCACGTAGGCCCCGCGCGCCAGCGCAGGCGCGATCAGCCGCACCACATGATCACGCCGCGCGGCAGAAAACAGAAAGGCCTGTGTGATCGGATCCAGCTTTTCTGATGGATCGAGCAGGATCGCGCGAATGCGCTCTCCCATAGGTGATCCGCCGGGTTCGCGCGTTTCAACCACTTCAGCACCGGTCGCGCGCAGGCTGGCCGCCAGGCGCTGGAGCTGGGTGGATTTGCCACTCCCCTCCCCGCCTTCGAAGCTGATGAACTGGCTCGTCATGGCTTGGCTGCCCGCTGCGGCAGTAGGGAGATGAACCAGCCCCAGAGGTTGTCGAGCGCCCGGCGGCGCAGGCTGCCTTGCTCGACGGTTTCCAGCGCGATCACAGGTGCTTCCAGAGCCACTACCGCGCCACGCAGAACGAATAGCCGACCAATCTCGGTGCCGGCCGCCACAGGGGCGCGCAAGGGGCCGCTATAGGTGATGCGCGTGGTGACGGTGTCTTGAACCGATTTGGGCATGAGGAATGAGATGTCATCCTTGAGACCGAGGGCGACTTGCGCGCGCACGCCCCCCATGACCTGCGCTTCGCCGAGGGTCACGCCGCGCTCCATCAGCTTTCTGGGTTCGAAATTGCGAAAGCCCCAGTCCAGCAGCCGCCGCGCTTCCGCCGCGCGCTTGTCGGCGGCGTCTGCGCCCATGATGACCAAGATGAGCCTTCGCCCTTCCTGCACGGCGCTGCCAACGAGATGGAAGCCGCTGTCGGTCAGGTTGCCGGTCTGCATGCCGTCCGCTCCAATGCCTTGGGACAGCAACGGGTTGCGGTTGGTCTGGCGAATGCTGTTCCAGGTGAATTCGCGCTGCGCGAACACCGCCATCTGCTCGGGATAGGTCGCATGCAGATGGGCCGCGAGCAATGCCAGCTCGCGCGGTGTCACACGCTGCTCGGGATGGGCAAAACCAGTCGGATTGCGCACGGTGCTGCGGCTCATGCCGATCAAGCGCGCCCGCTCCTGCATGCGGGTAACAAAAGCCCCCTCGTTCTTGGCCACACCCTCGGCGAGCACCAGGGCCGCGTCGTTGGCGGACATGATGATGAGACCCTGCAACAGATCGCGCACCGCTATGCGGCTGTTGAGGGCCGCATACATCGCCGCGCTGCGCGAAGGCGCGCCGCCCTTGCGCCAGGCGGATTCCGTGACGGGATAGTCCGTCTCTGGCGTTATTTCGCCGCGCTTCAACGCGTCAAAAACCACCTCGGCCGTCAACAGCTTGATGAGACTGGCGGGCGCTAGGAGGTCATCCGCGCCCTTGGCAAACAGCACAGAGCGCGTGGTGACATCATAGAGAAACGCCGCCGGAACCGTGACCTGAACGGATTGCGCATGCAGCGGCGTGCCGAGCGCCCAGATGGCAATGATGACAAGGATGGTCCGCAATTTCATCGGGGGGCAATCATGGCCAAGCGCGCGGGATGTGGCAACCGGTCAGCTTCTCAGTTCTGCGATCGTGGCGGGCAAAGCATCCATGTGCGCGATCTGCATGATGGTACCCGCCTCCGCAAGACGCGCCGCCATGACAGCGGGATCGTGGGCCGAGCCCGTGTAGCCGATGACGCGCATGCCGGCCCGCACCGCCGCTGTCACGCCGGGCACGGAATCCTCGACCACCAGACAGTCATCAGCCGTGTGGCCCATCGATTTGGCGGCAAAGACATAGACATCCGGATGGGGCTTGGGTTTTTCCACCTGCGAGGCAGAAAACACATGCGGCCCGAAGAGATCATCGAGGCCCGTGAGCTTCACGTTGTGCTTCAGATGCGGAAGAATTGTCGACGACGCAATGCAGCGCGGACCACCGACGGCCTCGATGGCGCGGCGCACGCCGGGCAACGTCTCCAGTTCGGAGGCGAAAATCACGTCAATCTCGCGGTCGATCCGCGCATTGAAATCGGCTGGAAAGTCCTGGCCGAAGGCCGCCCGCACCCGCGCCCAGCCCACATGCCCCGGCATGCCCACGAAGGTTTCCACATAGCGGTCCATCGTCCAGTCCGAAAGACCAAGCTCGTGGATCGCCTTGAGGCAGACCTTGGCCACCAGACGCTCGCTGTCGACGAGCGTTCCGTCAAAGTCATAGATCATCAATCGACCCAAGGCGTGGCTCCGGCATCTGTGTTGCAGAATGAAGTGGGCAGGCCATCGCGGGATAAAGGGTTTTAGCGACTTGAACACCCCCCGATGGGGACTAACTTGAGGAGAAAGGAGTTGATTCTTGATCGACATGCCACGCGCCGCGACAATCACGCCATCGGCAGATCCCCCTTTCGGCAGGGGCCTGGCCTTGTGGTGCCTTGCCGTTCTGATTGCCATTCTGCCCTTCGACATGAGAGGTGCATCCGCGCAGCCGCAAAGCCGGATCTGCACGTCTGTGAAGTTCGAGGACGAAAACTACATCACCTGCAGGGTTGACCTGCGCCTGCACCGGCTCGGGCTCTACTGGCGCGCGCCGGGCGGCGATGCTTTCGGGTCACTGGGCGCCCTGACAAAGCATCTGCAATCGGGCGGGGAGCGGCCCTTGTTTGCAATGAATGCCGGCATGTACCATGCGGACCTCGACCCGGTCGGCCTCTACGTGGAAAAGGGACGCGAGATCGTGCGCGCCTCCACCACCAACGGGCCGGGAAATTTTCACATGAAGCCCAACGGCGTGTTTTACGTCTCCAGTGGCAAGGCGGGCGTGGTGGAGACAGGGCAGTATCTCAAGCGCGGGGTGCGCGCCGAGATCGCGACCCAGTCCGGTCCGATGCTGGTCATCAACAACCGGCTGCACCCGCGCTTTTCGGCAGAGGGAATCTCCCGTAAGGTGCGCAACGGCGTCGGCGTGCGCGATGGAGACATCGTGATCTTCGCCATCTCGGAAGGGCCGGTGACGTTCACCGCGTTTGCGCGGCTGTTCAAGGAACAACTCGGCACGCCCAACGCCCTCTATCTGGATGGTTCGGTGAGCAGCCTCACAGCCCCAGGGCTCGACCGCACCGGGTTTCGCTCCCTCGGGCCGATGATTGCTGCCTTCGAGAAGGACCTGCGCAGCACCGCTGACAGCATAAAACGTTGATCAAGGTCGCGAACCAGGTCTAGCGTCATTCTCAAAGGGGGGCACAATGACAAAAGCGACAACCAAGGCCAAGAAAGTTCGGGCAGAGGACAAGGATCAACTGCCGAATTTCGCCGATATCTCGGTGAAGGATCTGCTGAGGCCCTACCGCGTGACACGCGGGGAGGATTTTCGCCTCAAGGATCACCCGACAGAGGACACGCGCGAGGCGCACAACTACGACAAGGTTCTGGCCGGTGCCTTGCTCAAGGACGGAATCGAAGACCTGCAGAAGCTGCAGGCCAAGCTTTATGCCGACAACCGCTGGTCCCTGCTCGTGATTTTCCAGGCGATGGATGCAGCCGGAAAGGATTCCACCATTGCCCATGTGATGTCGGGTGTGAACCCGCAGGGATGCCACGTCAGCACCTTCAAGCGTCCGTCCGACGAGGAACTCGATCACGATTTCCTGTGGCGGACCAACAAATCACTGCCCGAGCGCGGCCGGATCGGCATCTTCAACCGCTCGTATTACGAAGAGGTGCTGGTGGTTCGGGTCCATCCCGAGATTCTCAAGAAACAGCGCCTTCCCGAGAACTTGGTCGATGACGAGATTTGGGATCAGCGGCTCAAAGCCATTCGCCGCATGGAGCATTACCTTCACGATCAGGGCACCAAGGTCGTGAAATTTTTCCTGCACGTCAGCAAGGACGAGCAAAAGCGGCGCTTTCTCTCGCGCATCGAGGACCCTTCCAAGAACTGGAAGTTCGAAAACGCGGATTTGACCGAGCGCGCCCGGTTTGATGACTACATGCACTGCTATGAGGAGGCGATCCGCGCAACGGCCACCAAGCGCGCGCCGTGGTATGTCATTCCCGCCGACGACAAGAAGTTCATGCAGGTCGCGGTGATGGCAGCCATTCGCCGGGAATTGAAGAAACTCAAGGTGGAGTTTCCAGAACTTTCAGTGGAAGATCGCGCCAAGCTGGCGGATGCAAAGATCATTCTCGACAAGGAAAGCAAGAAGCCGGTGAAATGAGCAAATACCCGCCGGGACACATTTGCGCTATTTCTTGCACTCGCCCGGCTTCAGCATTTCAAGCTTTTTCAATTCGCCCTTGAGGGAAAACTCGCCGAAATTCATGGTCAACGCGCCGGAGACGCCGTTTTCATACATGTCGAAGCTGAGCGCGTACGTTGGCACACGCTCGCCGTTGCCGGGCGCAAAGTAGCTGAGGGAAACCGGCCAGCGGCGCATGTCACCCAAGCCTGCCTTCTTCGCTTCGTCCTCGGCGGCGCGTCCGGTCGCGGGAATCTCGGGGCCGATCAATGCAGTGGTGTCGTAGATCTTCTGCCCGTCATCGGAGCCATCGTAAACCTTAACTTCCACGAAACGCTCGCCCTTGCGCGCCGCCTCGATCAGGCGCGCGTTGTGTTCCGTTGGAAAAATCGCATCGCCGTCCACATCGAGCTTCGTGGTGGTGGGTCGACGCAGCGCAATGGCAATGCCGCCATCATTGCCTCGCTCGGCCTTGCCTTCGGTCGTGTTCACGACGGCGTTGTTCATGCGTGTGCTGGAATTAAAGCGCAGGCCCTTGCCATCGCCGGTTTCGAATGTCGTGCTTGTGAGTTCGGATTGGCGCGCATCGCCTTCCCCATCCGCCATCTGCGTGATCAGGCGGAAGGTGGTGGCATAGCCCTCGCAAGCATTGCCCGTCACCTCAACCGCCATGCGCCCGCTGGCGCTCGAAATCGCCTTGCTTGGATTGCCCACCAGCGACAATTCATAGGCCGCACGGTGCGGCGCCATCGAAATGGTCTGGGCAAAAGCCGTCGAAGACAGAAGGGCCGATGCCAGTATAGCAAGGCAAAGCTGGGTGCGCATGAATGATCCCGTTCACAGTGACGCAACAGCGGTCGCGCGTCATCATGTCAAAAGATAGGCATGGCGAAGCGGGGCTGCAATCAAGTTTGCTTGCGCGGGGCCCGGACTCGCGCAACAACGTGAATGTTTTTACGCGAGATTGACCATGAGCGCCATCGAAGCCCGCATTCTTGCCCTTGGCATCACGTTGCCCAAGCCGACCATTCCCGTTGCCAATTATGTCCCGTCGGTTGTCACGGGGAACCTCCTCTTCGTTTCCGGACAGGTGTGCTATGGCCCGGATGGCAAGCTGGCAGCGCGCCACATCGGTAAACTCGGATTAACTGTCAGCGACGAGACCGGGATCGAAGCGGCCAGGTTCTGTGCGATCAACCTGCTGGCACAGGTCAAAGCCGCGTTGGGCAGCCTCGACCGCATTACACGCTGCGTGCGCCTTGGCGGGTTCATCAACGCGGCGCCGGACTTCCTGTCGCTCCCCTCCATCATGAACGGCGCATCGGATTTCATGGTGGCGGCGCTGGGCGACAAGGGACGCCATGCGCGCACCACTGTCGGCATGGCCGTGCTGCCCGGCGATTGCGCTGTCGAGGTCGATGGCCTGTTCGAGTTCGCGCTGTGATCGCGGACAAACGGGTCAACAACTCATGGATGACGGCCCGGCCCATTGCCCATCGCGGGCTGCATGACCGCGCAACGGGCGTCATCGAGAACTCCACGGCGGCCTTCATGGCGGCTGTAGAGGCGGGCTATGCCATGGAATGTGACGTGCAACTGACGCGCGACGGCGAGGCTGTGGTCTTCCATGATTTCACGCTGGATCGCCTGACAGTCGAATCGGGTCGCGTGATCGACCGCACGGCGCGGGATCTGGCTGGCATGGCGCTGGCCGATTCGCAGGCCGGTGACACCATCCGCTCATTCGGTAACCTCCTGGACCACGTGGAGGGGCGCGCCCCCATCATCTGCGAGATCAAGAGCGCGTTCGACGGTGATTTGCGTCTCGTGCGCCGCATCGTCGAGACACTGGCGGAGCGGAATATGCCTGTCGCGCTCAAATCCTTCGATCCGCGCGTCGTGGCTGCCTTGCGAATGCTGGCGCCTGACATTCCGCGCGGCATCGTCGCCATGAACGAATATGACCATGCAGATTACGAGACAGTTCCGCCGGCAGAAAAACACGCCATGGCGAACCTGTTGCATTTTCGCGAAATGGAGCCGGATTTCATCTCCTGGCGCGTGAAAGATCTGCCAGCCGGCCTGCCCTATCTTTGCCGCACGCAGCTTGGTCTGCCTGTCATGACCTGGACCGTCCGCAGCGCGGAAGATGTCGCCCGTGCCGGCCAACATGCCGATCAGATCGTGTTCGAAGGGTTCAGACCGTGAGCACGTGGTAAACCCGCTCTTAATACAAACCCATTAATCTCTCTCCAACTTCTGGAGAATCCCATGGACAGCATCAGCGATTTCCTGGCCGGGCGCAGCAACAAGCTGGCGCGCGATTTTCTGTTTACCTCTGTCACCATCTGCGCCCTGGCCATGGTCGGCTTTGGCGTTGTCCGGCATATGGTCAATGAGCTGAAGGTGGCGCAAAGTGAAAAATTGCCCGGTCGCATCCAGTCCGGCGCAAATGGCACAACGACGAACATGGTGATCACACGCTCTGTCCTGGACGACGTCGTGACAACCGGTTCAATCAATGGGCGCCCCCTTGTCATTGATCCATGTACGGGCAAAGAGAAGAAATAATACAATAATTTGCGTCATTTTATTAAAGTGATATCACGTCTGCAATGCTTTGACGTGCGTGGATTGATTTTGGCGCCATGGTGCAAAAAACATTGCATTTGTCAGTGAACTCAGCCAATGCCCACTCACTGCGAGAGGGCTGGCATGTGGTCGGGCCCTCCGATTGCTTTTCCGGTACGCATGTCCTTCGCCGATCTCGGCCTTTCCGATAAAGTCCTCAATGCGGTGACGCAAGCCGGATACACGACGCCCACGCCCATTCAGGCCGAAGCCATACCCCATGTTCTCGCCCGCAAGGATGTGCTTGGTATTGCGCAGACCGGCACGGGCAAGACGGCGGCATTCACGCTACCCATGATCACGCGGCTGGAGCAAGGCCGTGCCCGTGCGCGCATGCCACGCACTCTCATTCTGGAGCCGACACGCGAACTGGCGGCGCAGGTCGAAGAGAACTTCATCAAATACGGCGCGGATCAGAAGCTTTCGGTGGCGCTGCTGATCGGCGGTGTGTCGTTCAACGACCAGGACATCAAGATCACCCGCGGTGTCGATGTGCTGATTGCGACACCTGGCCGCCTGCTCGACCATTTCGAGCGCGGCAAGTTGCTGCTGACAGGCATCGAAATCCTCGTCATCGACGAGGCTGACCGCATGCTCGACATGGGCTTTATTCCCGACATCGAGCGCATCTGCAAACTGACCCCCTTCACCCGCCAGACGCTGTTTTTCACAGCCACCATGCCGCCAGAAATTCAGCGGATCACCGGTCAGTTCCTGAGCAATCCAGTTAGGGTTGAGGTCTCGCGTCCGGCGACGGCGGCGGCGACCATCACGCAGCTTCTGGCCGCCTCCGGCGGTCGGGATTTCGAGAAACGCGAGACGTTGCGCACCATCCTGAAGAAGGCCGAAGGGCTGAAGAACGCCATTATCTTCTGCAACCGCAAACGGGACATTGCCACGGTCGCCTCATCTCTCGAGAAGCACGGCTTTTCCGCAGGCGGTCTGCACGGCGACATGGACCAGCGAGCCCGCATGGCGACACTGGATGCCTTCAAAACCAACAATCTGCAACTGCTTGTGGCATCGGATGTGGCCGCGCGCGGGCTCGACATTCCCGATGTCAGCCACGTCATCAATTACGATGTGCCGATTCATGCCGATGATTATGTGCACCGCATCGGCCGCACGGGGCGCGCGGGGCGGCTTGGCACCTCGTACACCATTGTGACGGCGCATGATGCCAAGTACCTGGCCGCTGTGGAAAGCCTGTTGAAGCTGACCATTCCTTATGATGGCCCAAGTGTGAATGAACTGCCGCCGTCGACGGCTGAAGACACGGGGCGATCAGAACGCGGACGGGGCAGCAAGGCCTTTGGTGACAAGGGACGCGGCGATGGTGGTCGCAGTGCAAGTGGTCGTGGAGAACGCGGCAAGCCCTCCCATGGGCGCAGCCGCCCTGTTCCGGAGCGCTCGTCGGATCCGCGCGATGGCGGAGCCGCAACCTCGGCCTTCGTACCTGATCCCGAAGCCGTTGCGGCCGCTGCCATCCGACCGCAGGCGGAGAAACCTGCCAGACGGGAGACGGCCGAAACTCGCAAGCCAAGAACCGAGATGCGCAGTGAGCCCCGGTCAGAAATTCGTCGTGCTGCCTCCGAGAGGAGCGCATCGCCGGCGCCCCGCCGCCACGAGGCGCGCGAGGATGATTCAGGTCCCGCCGTCAAAGGCCTTGGAGATCATCTGCCGGGCTTTCTGGCGCGTCCGGTGCGGCGCAACGCGAAGTAATCTGCGCCGAGGTGGCCCGCTCCATGGCTGCCACCTCTTTTCAGGCAGCCAATCGAGCGTTGCATGCAACCACATTTCGACCGGAAAAATGCGGAAAGTTCAGACCTGAGCGATGCGCTTAACCCGGTCTTAAAGCGACTGTGAAATCCTAGGTTGCGCCACACATTGCGTGCGGCTTTCGACAGGATCTGGTAATGTCGCAGAACAGAAGCGACTATGAGCGGACCATCGCCATTGGCGAGAAGGCCTTCGCGCATATTCGCGGCCATCGCACTGCGGCTTACCCGCGCGCGTATGAACTCTGGTACACGTATGTCACGGGGCATCATCCCGCCCTCATGCGCGCGATCAACGATCTGCTGCGCAAATTCGGACGCGTGACGCAGTCTGAGCTCGACGAAATCTACGACCGCTTCATCAACACCAACCGCTTCACGGCGGAAGCCGAGCGCGCCACGGTGCGCCTGCTCAGCCAGATGGATACGGTTGGCGATGCGCTCGAACATGCCAAGGGCGAGATCAACGAATATCGTGGCGTGCTCAATGGATCCGTCGATGAGATGGAATCGGGCATGGGCGAGGAGCGCCTGCGCGCCATCATCGCCGACCTGCTTTCCTCAACGCGCAACATGTCGCGGCTCAACTCGAAGCTGATGGATCAGCTGAACGATGCCAAAGGTGAAGTCACCGAACTGCGCGAGGCGCTGGAGTCGATCCGCACCGAAAGCCAAATCGATCCTGTGACAACGTTGGCCAACCGCATGTTCTTTGACAATGCATTGGGCGATGCCGTGCGGCATGCCCATCGGACCGGCGACAACCTGGTCGTGCTGATGACCGACATCGACCACTTCAAGAAATTCAACGACAGTTACGGTCATCTGACCGGGGATCAGGTTCTGCGGCTCGTGGCATTGTCAATCAAGCAGAACGTCAAGGGCCTGGATACGGCCGCGCGCTTTGGCGGCGAGGAATTTGCGGTCATCCTGCCGGGCTGTGATCTGCGCGGCGGAATGCATGTGGGCGAGCAGATCCGCAAGGCCGTGATGAGCCGCGAACTGGTGAAGCGCTCCACAGGCGAGAACCTGGGCCGCGTGACGATTTCCATCGGGGTCGCCATGCTGCGCAAGGACGACACCGTGACAAGCTTTCTGGAACGGGCCGACAAGGCGCTCTATGCGGGCAAGCGCAACGGGCGCAACATGGTGGTCTGTGAGACGGATCCGGCCATGGACACGCCAGCGCCGGCGGTCAACGCGGCCTGATCAGCTGTTTGCAGTGGAAAGAAGTCGCTCCTTCGCGGGGCGAAGGGTCAGGCGATCACAAAGGCAATGGCCAGCATGAGCTTTCCGGAAAATCGCTTGAGCCAACGTGCTCCCGGGCTTTGCCTGACCACGGGCTGTAAATCGTGAAATTCATCATCCGCACAGGCGAAGGCTGCACCCGCCGCCGCGATCGATTGCTCCGCCGAAATGTAACGCATCACTCTGCCCGCCCATTTTGAGGAGTGGTTTGGTCCCTCTCCTAGAGGTTACATGTGACGCGTTAACGAAGGATCGCGTTGTCACATTTTGCATTCTGACGCGCGACAAGCGCATTTTTGTCATGCCAATGTAATGGGAACTGCGCATGTGATCTCGGCACAGAGGGAGAAAGATGACCATGGATCACGATATCGAGACCAACCGCCTGCGGTCGCAGCGTTTTGAAGAATCGGAAGATACCGGCTCAAGCCCGGATACAGCGCCAACCATGGGCGAAATCATTGCAGAGCGCCTTTCGCGGCGTGATATCCTGAAGGGCGCATTGGCCGTGACGGCGATTTCTGCTTCTCTCGCGCCCATGGTGGTGGATGTGGCGCAGGCCCAGGGGCTTGCTGCAGGTGCAGCCAACACCACGCCCAACTTCAATTTCAAGGAAATTGCCGCCGGTTCAGATGAAAACCATCACGTCGCCGAAGGTTATGACGCCGATGTCCTGATCCGCTGGGGGGACCCAGTGGTGGCGGGCGGCGTGCCGTTCGATCCGCAGGCGCAGACACCTGCCAAACAGGCCGCGCAGTTTGGCTACAACAACGATTATGTCGGCTACATTCCACTGGATGGCAAAAGCGATCACGGGGTGCTGGTGATCAACCACGAGTACACCAACGAGGAGTTGATGTTCCCGCAGCTTCCAGGGCGACAGGATCTGCGCGCCACCGGCTTTGCCAACATGACGAAAGAACTCGCCGACATCGAGATGATGGCGCATGGCGGTTCTGTTATCGAAATCCGCAAGGTCTCTGGCAAATGGCAAGTTGTGAAAGACTCGAAATTCGCCCGTCGCATCACAGCTGAAACCGAAATGATGATGACGGGTCCGGCCGCCGGGCATGACCGTCTCAAGACCAACGCCGATCCCACGGGCACCAAGGTCAAAGGCATGCTCAACAACTGCGCGGGGGCCACGACGCCGTGGGGCACATGGCTCACCTGCGAGGAAAATGTGAACGGTTATTTCTGGGGCGCCATCAACGAGCAGCATCCCGAGCACCGCAACTACCGCCGCATGGGCATTCCCGGCCAGTGGTACAATTGGGGCACGTATCACGAGCGCTTCGACGTAACCAAAGAGCCACGCGAGGCCAACCGCTTCGGCTGGGTTGTCGAGATCGATCCCATGGACCCGGCATCCACACCCAAGAAGCGCACGGCCATGGGCCGCTTCAAGCACGAAGGCGCCGCCAACATCGTCAACAAGGATGGCCGCTTCGTGGTATATCAGGGCGACGACGAGCGCTTCGACTATGTCTACAAGTTCGTGACCGAGGGGCGTGTGGACACAGCCAATCGCGCTGCCAACATGAACCTGCTGGACGCCGGCACGCTGTACGTCGCCAAGTACAACGCCGATGGCAGCGGCACTTGGATGGCGCTGGTTCACGGCCAGGGTCCACTGACCGCCGCCAATGGGTTTGCAACCCAGGCCGACGTGGTGATCGAAGCGCGCCGCGCGAGCGATCTGCTGGGTGCCACGCGCATGGACCGCCCGGAGGATGTGGAAGCCAATCCGCGGACCAACAAGGTCTATGTGATGCTGACGAACAACAACCGCCGCAATGCGGGACAGGTGGACGCGGCGAACCCGCGTTCGGACAACCGCTTCGGGCACATCATCGAAATGACGCCGCCGGACGGCGACCATGCTGCCATAAACTTCACGTGGGAGACACTCGTGCGCTGCGGTGACCCGAGCGTGGCCGCAGTGGGGGCAACCTTCCATCCCAACACCACCAAGGACGGGTGGTTTGGCATGCCGGACAATTGCGCGATTGATGCCATGGGGCGCCTCTGGATCGCCACGGATGGCAACATGCCTTCCAAAACGGGCCGTGCGGACGGTGTCTGGGCCATCGAGACGGACGGCGCGGCGCGCGGCACCTCGAAACTGTTCTACCGTGTTCCCAACGGCGCTGAACTGTGCGGCCCGGAATTCACTCCTGACATGGAGACCTTCTTCGTGGCGGTGCAGCATCCCGGTGAGCCGGATGAAGACGATCCGAATGCCAAGCCGGCCAACTTCAACACCGTTTCAACACGCTGGCCCGATTTCAAGGATGGCGTTCCACCCCGTCCTTCTGTAGTGGCGATCACACGCAAGGGTGGCGGCAAGATCGGGGTGTAATGCCAGGCAGCACGGACAACGGGCCTCGCCAGATTGCGCAAGTTCTGGCGTTGCTCGCCGGGCTTGTCGTGGTCTGGACGCTGCTCCCCACGGTCCTGACCTCAGCCCTGCCGCGCGACACGCTGGAGGGGCTTTACTGGGGTTTGGGCGCAGGCTGGACCACGCCCAAGCACCCGCCCCTTGCCGCGCATCTCTCCACGATTGCGTTTGAGCTTGCCGGGGCGCCGGGAGTCTATGCCCTAGGTGCAGGGTCGGTCGGGCTCGCCCTCACAGGCGTCATGTGGCTGGGCGCCGAGACCTTGTCTGCCCGGCACGGTATGGCGATGGCCCTGCTGTCGGCGGGCGTGGCGCTGCTGTTTCCTCTCGGATACGAGTTCAATCCCAACATCATTCTGCTGGCGGTGTGGGCGTTTCTTCTGGTGTTTGGGTGGCGTGCCATCCGCGGCAACCGCTTCGCGGATTGGGCTGCGCTCGGCCTGTGCGCCGGTGTCGGTTTGCTGTCCAAATACACCATTCTGATGGCTGTCGTTTCCGTTGGTGTCGCTCTTCTGGCGTTGCCCACGGGCCGCGCGCGCCTGATGCGGCCTTTTGGACCTCTCCTTGCCGCGCTGGTCGCCGCGCTGGTGGCCTTGCCGCATCTGATGGCCTTGCCCGCCCAAGATTTCGTCACGCTCCATGTGGCAGCGCGCGACACGCTGTGGGAACCGGAGCGGCGCTTCAGCCTGGTGACACTGGCGGACCTCGGCGCATTTCTGGCGGGCCAGATCGGCTTCTCCCTGCTCGTTCTTGTGGTGGCAGGCCTTGTCTGGCGGCGCGGCCCACATCAACAAGCGCCGGCGGACGGTGGCCGCCGCTACGTGCTGATCGTCGCGGCGCTGCCTTTCGTGCTCACGGTTCTGGCTGGTCTGGCAGGTGCGCGCACCCGCGGGCCCTGGGGCCTGCCACTGGCGCTGATGACCGGGCCGCTTCTGGTCGCGCTTGTGCCCAATCTCGTCCATCTGGTCCGATCATCTCCGGGGATGCGACTGCCACGCAGCATGCTTGCCCTGGCCATCCTGATCCAGCCCGTCGG
>JANMMT010000063.1:0-2656 GCA_031373545.1 Hyphomicrobiales bacterium | reverse complement strand
GTTGAGGGAGAACCGCCAACCTCGATGCCTCTCCCTCATCAGCCGCGCTTCGCGCGCCAGCTTCTCCCAAGGGAGAAGCGGAGCGCCCCCCATGCTGACCTTGCGTTTCCTTCGCTTGATCGAAGGGCGCGGGCTGGTGTTCCTCGGCGTGCTTGTCGCTGTCGGCGTGCTGGTGCCGGTGTGCAACCTCGTGGTGCCCGCATCGTCCGCTTTTCACATCTCCACCGGCACGGTCGTGCTTCTGGGCAAATACCTCTGCTATGCCATGCTGGCCATCGCGCTTGATCTGGTCTGGGGCTACTGCGGCATCCTGAGCCTCGGGCACGGCGCGTTCTTTGCGCTCGGTGGCTATGCCATGGGCATGTACCTGATGCGGCAGATCGGCCCACGCGGCGTCTACGGCCATCCGGTGCTGCCCGATTTCATGGTGTTCCTCAACTACAAGGAACTGCCCGTCACATGGTGGGGCTTCCAGCACTTTCCCTTTGCCATGCTCATGGTGGTGCTGGTGCCGGGCTTGCTGGCGTTCGTCTTCGGCTGGCTGACCTTCCGCTCACGCGTCACGGGGGTGTACCTTTCCATCATCACGCAGGCGCTGACCTATGCGCTGCTGCTGGCGTTTTTCCGCAACGACATGGGCTTTGGCGGCAACAACGGGCTGACCGATTTCAAGGACATCCTCGGCTTCAACGTGCAGGCGCAGGGCACGCGTGTGGCGTTGTTCGTGGCCACCGTGGTGGCGCTGATGCTCACCTTCCTCATCGCGCGCATGATCGTCGCCTCGGCCTATGGCAAGGTGCTGGTGGCCATCCGGGATGCGGAAAGCCGCACGCGGTTTCTGGGTTACCGGGTGGAGCATCACAAGCTCTTGGTCTTCACCCTCTCGGCCATGATCGCGGGGGTGGCGGGCGCGCTCTACGTGCCGCAGGTCGGCATCATCAACCCGTCGGAGTTCTCGCCAACCAACTCCATCGAGGCCGTGGTCTGGGTGGCGCTGGGCGGGCGCGGCACGCTGGTGGGCGCAGCGCTGGGCGCCGTGGTCGTCAATTATCTGAAGACGCTCTTCACAACGGGGTGGCTCGCCGCCTATTGGCTGTTTGCGCTGGGCGGCTTGTTCGTGCTCGTGACGCTCGCCATGCCCAAGGGGCTGATCGGCGTGTGGGAGGATGTGCGCACGCGCCTGGCAAGCCGGAAGGCGCAAAAAACAGCCACAGAGGATCGCCCATGAGCGCGGTCACGCAGTCCATTCTCTACCTCGACAACGTCAGCGTCGCCTTCGATGGCTTCCAGGCCCTCAAAGCCCTGTCGCTGACGCTGGAGCCAGGCGAGATGCGCGCCATCATCGGCCCCAACGGCGCGGGCAAGACCACGATGATGGATGTGATCACCGGCAAGACGCGCTGCGACGCGGGCGATGTGCTGTTCGACGCGGGCGCGGTGGACCTGACCCGCTTCGATGAAGCCGCCATTGCGGAGTTGGGCATTGGCCGCAAGTTCCAGAAGCCGACGGTGTTCGAGAGTCACACCGTGGCGGACAATGTGCTTTTGGCTCTGAAAGGTGATCGCAGTCCATTCTCGGCGCTGTTTGGCGCGCGGGGCCGCATCGCCCCGGATGTGATCGACCGGCATCTCACCACCGTGCGGCTGATCGACCACCGCCATCGGCGCGCGGGGGATTTGAGTCACGGGCAGAAGCAGTGGCTCGAAATCGCCATGCTGCTCGCGCAAGACCCTAAATTGCTGCTGATCGATGAGCCCGTCGCCGGCATGACGGATGCGGAAACCGAGGCGACAGCAGAACTGCTGAAAGAGATCAACACGGATCACTCCGTGGTGGTGGTGGAGCACGACATGGGTTTTGTGCGCGCGCTGGGGTGCAAGGTCACCTGCCTGCATGAGGGCGCCGTGCTGGCCGAAGGCACCATCGACGCGGTGGCGGGCAACGACCGCGTCATCGAAGTTTATCTGGGGCGGTGAGCATGGCGCAGACAAGCAGGGAAGCAATATGCTGAGCGTTGACGCCATCGATCTGCATTACGGCGCGGCGCAGGCGCTCCGGCGCGTGTCCATCGCCGCCAGCATCGGCGAGGTGACCTGCGTGCTGGGTCGCAACGGGGTCGGCAAATCATCCCTGCTGCGCGCCATCGTCGGGCATCAGCCGATTTCAGCTGGCCGTCTCGCGCTGAACAGCGTGAGCCTCGCGGGCCTGCGCCCCGAGGAGCGCGCGCGGCTCGGCATCGCCTATGTGCCGCAGGGGCGCGAGATTTTTCCCCTGCTGACGGTGAAGGAAAACCTCGAAACGGGCTATGCACCGCTCAAACGCGCGGATCGGCACATTCCCGCCGAACTCTTCGATCTCTTTCCCGTGCTCAAAAGCATGCTGGGGCGGCGCGGCGGTGACCTGTCGGGCGGGCAGCATCAGCAGCTCGCCATTGCCCGCGCGCTGGTGACGCGCCCCAAAGTGCTGGTGCTGGATGAGCCGACCGAGGGCATCCAGCCCTCGATCATCAAGGACATCGGCCGCGCCATCGATTATCTGCGCAGCAAGGGCGACATGGCCATCGTGCTGGTCGAGCAATATTTCGAATTCGCCCGCGACCTCGCCGATGATTTCGCCGTGATGGATCGCGGCGCCGTGGTCATGGCGGGTGACAAA
>JANMMT010000020.1:0-1708 GCA_031373545.1 Hyphomicrobiales bacterium | reverse complement strand
AAAATCCTCTCCTTCGACAGGCTCAGGATGAGGATTTTCTGCACGGACGCCCCCGCCCTTCGACTTTGCTCAGGGTGAGGGGCTTGAGCAAGTTATGCCAAGGATTGATCGAATCTACTTTTTCGATTGCCGCCAGATTCGCCAGACCCGCAGCCAGTGCGTCATGTCGATGATCGTGGCGAAGGGCGCGTAATCCTTGCGCTCCATAAGCGCGAGATAGGATGCCACTGTGGCAAGGGGCAAAAATGCGGGCTTCAATAGCTGCGGCAAATCCTTGACGCGCTGTTGTGCCTCAGCAAGGTGATGGCGGGTGCGGGCGCGCATGTCGGCCAAGGCGGCGCGCAAAGCCTCGCTGTCCGTGCCGCTCACCACGTCTGCGCGGGTGAGACCTACAGTCTGCATCAGGCGCGCGGGAAGATAAACCTGCCCCCGCCGCGCATGCCATGGAAAGGCGCGCAGCAGGCCCGTGAGCGCATAGGCGACGCCCGCATGGCCCGCGGCCTCTGCGCCGCCCGGCTCCTCACCGCGCGCCAGAATGATGGTGGCAAGGCGGAAAACCGATGATTGCGTTTCACCGCAATACCCCTCCAGCGCTGTCCAATCGGGCATGGGATCATCGTAGAGATCAAAACTGCGCGCCTCGATCAGATCAAGGAACGGCTGCAGCGGCAGCTTGTTGTCCTTGATGGTCATCAGCAGCGCATCGGCAACCGGGTGGCCGCTCGGTGCGGCTGTCAAGGCATCGCGCCACCATTGCAGCCGCACTTCGCCGGGCAGCGCCTCGGAGACATGTGCGCGAATGCTGGCGATTTCCAATGCAAAGGCATAAAGCGCGAACAAGTGCGGTCGGCGGTCAGCCGGCGCAAACAGAGTCGCGACGTAACGGTCGCGGTCCATGGCGCCAACGAGTGCGAGGGGTTCGGCGCTCATGCGATCGCTTTCATGGAACAGCCACAAGCGCTGCGGCGACGCGGCGCGCTTCCGCCAGCAGCACATTGAAGGTGCTGGCGGCGATGGACGTGGTCATCACATCGGCGCTGATCCCTGCGTTGCGGAGCGCTTCACGCACCACGGCCGGCAATGGCCAAGGGATTGTGCCTGCGCCGATCAACAGAATGTCGATGTCAGCTGCCTCAGCCAGAACCTGCGCATAAAGCGAAAGACTGTGCTGAAACGGCGTGGGCGGAGACCAGATGTGCACGCCGGAAGGCAGCATCAGCAGTGCGCCCTGATGGCCCATGCCGGAGAAGCGAAATCCGCCCTGCCCGATGCCATCCACGGCGTGACGCCCTGGCAGAAATCCGTCGTAGATCGGCGCGACGGGCACCGCGCCTCACGCCTTGGCGGGTTTGGCTTTGGTCTCGACCACCTCGCCAACGGGTACCACGCGCCCGTCGCCCGGCTTGAGGCCGAGGTAAATCAGCACGGGCGCGGCGATGAAGATGGACGAGTAGGTGCCGACCACCACACCGAACAGCATGGCGAAGGAGAAGCTCTCAATCACCGTGCCACCAAAAAACGCCAGCGCCACCAGCGCCAGCGCCGCTGTGAAGGACACCATCACAGTGCGGGCCAGCGTGGTGTTGATGGAAAGATCCAGCAGCTCTTCGGTCGGCATCTTCTTGTATTTGCGCATCATTTCCCGGATGCGGTCGAACACCACCACTGTGTCGTTGAGCGAATACCCCACGATCGTCAGCACCGCGGC
>JANMMT010000119.1:0-25012 GCA_031373545.1 Hyphomicrobiales bacterium | reverse complement strand
GCTGGCCTTGCGGGCGATCATTGCTGACGGGACGGGCGGCTTGCGCCGCACGCTCCGCATAAGGGGCGCGCTCTGCATGAGGCACGCGCTCTGTAGCCCGCGCTGCGTAGCCACGCTCACCGTTTGAACGCTCACCGTTTGTGCGCTCACCTTGGTGTGCACGCTCGCGCTGCGGCGGACGATCACCCTGTGGGCGATCCCGGTATTCCAGCTTGTCACCGAACTGTGGACGGTTGTTCTGATTGCGGCGGCTCTGCTGCTGCGGACGGCTGCGTAACGAGGTTACGTCATTGATCGACGGAAGGGTTACATCACCGCGTGTTTCGGCGGGAATGTGCTGCTTGATCAGGCGCTCGATGTCGCGCAGCGAGCCGCGCTCTTCGGGCGAGCACAGCGAAATGGCAATGCCTTCCGCGCCCGCACGGGCCGTCCGGCCAATGCGGTGCACATAGGCTTCGGGCGTTTCGGGCAGCTCGTAGTTGATGACGTGGCTGACGGAGGAAATATCGATGCCGCGCGCGGCAATGTCGGTGGCGACCAGCACGCGGGTGGCTCCGCGGCGAAAGCCATTGAGGGTGCGTTCGCGCTGCGCCTGGCTCTTGTTGCCGTGGATCGCGGCGGATTCGATGCCGGCCTTGATGAGATGCGCAGTCACCTTGTCCGCGCCGTGCTTGGTGCGGGTGAAGACGATGGTGCGCTGGAACACAGGATCCGACAGCAGGTCGGTCAGGACATCGCGTTTGCCGCCGGCAGTGACGTGTATCATGCGCTGGATCACGCGGTCGGCGGTCTTGGAGACAGGCGTCACCGAGACTTTCACCGGATCGCGCAACAGGTCACCTGCGAGCGAGCCGATGGCATCTGGCATGGTGGCGGAGAAGAACAGGTTTTGCCGCTCTTTGGGCAGACCCGACACGACGGTGCGGATGGGCTTGAGGAAGCCCAGATCGAGCATCTGGTCGGCTTCGTCGAGCACGAAGATTTCAACCGTGCGCAGATCAGCGGTGCGCTGCTGCAAATGATCGATCAGGCGGCCCGGTGTTGCCACCAGCACATCCACGCCGCGCTGCAGGGCGAGTGTCTGCGGGCGATAGCCCACGCCGCCAAAAACTGTGGCGACGGAAACGCCCATGTGGCGACCGTATGTCTTGAAGCTGGCGGCAATCTGGGTCGCAAGTTCGCGCGTTGGGCTCAGCACGAGCACGCGGCAACCCTTGGGGTCGGCGCGGCGCGGTGCGGCGGCGAGGCGGTGGAGAATCGGCAGAGCGAAAGCGGCCGTCTTGCCCGTACCTGTCTGCGCGATGCCCTGGAGGTCGCGTCCCTCCATGATGGCGGGAATCGCCTGCGCCTGAATTGGCGTGGGGGTGGTGTAATTCTCGGTCGCCAGGGCTTTCATCAGCATGGGCGCGAGGTTCAGGGAGGCAAAGGTCGGTGCTTCCACAGCGACGACGTCTGCTGGGATCTCGGTGGATGTCGGATTGGTCACGTCAATGTCTTTCTTGCCCGCCGCGATATGCGAACGAGCCTCAAACGGCGCGCACATTTTGCACGACGGCCGCACTGTTACAGGGGGAGATGCCCCAGCGTGAACGGGAAATCCGGGAGGCGTACTGGAGCGCCTTCATCAGCCTGGGCCGGATCAATCGGCTCATCACGCGGCTGCTGCGCTCATGTTGCGTTGCAGCAACAGGAAGGGCATATGTCACGTCGCGTGCCAAAGGTCAATGCAGGTGTTGCGGTTGCGCCCGCTTAACCGAATGCACACGCGGCGGTGCTACTGTGGCCGCCATGAGTCTCGTTCTGACGACCACCACCGATGCCGCACCGCTGACCCATGCGCCGGTCAGTACGGAACCGCGAATCGTCGCGCTCGACGGATTGCGCGGGCTGATGACGCTGTTTGTGCTGCTGTCCCATTATTTTGGCGAGATCGAAGGCGGCTTGCGCCCGTTCATGGTGGGGTGGATCGCGGTCGATATGTTTTTCGTGCTCAGCGGTTTTCTGGTGGGCAACCTGATCCTCGACAAGATGCACCACCGGAATTTTCTCACCGTGTTCTACATCCGGCGGGCGTGCCGCACGGTGCCGGTCTACATCGGTTGCGTGCTGTTGATTTTTGGCGTGGTGCATCTGCTCGGTCCACGCAGTTGGATCACCAATCACACCATCCCGCTGTGGTCATACCTCACCTTCACGCAGACCTTTTTCATGGCGCAGCAGAACAGCATGGGCCTGTATTGGCTGGCGCCCACATGGACGCTGGCCGTGGAAGAGCATTTCTATCTGGTGGCCCCCGCCTTTTTGCTGCTGACACCGCGCCGCTATCTGGCTGCAGCGCTTGTGGTGGTGATTCTCATGGCCTTGTGCGTGCGCATCTGGCTTGTTCCTGTTTGCGGGGCCGGCGGATTGCATCACCTCGTGCTGCTGCCCGCACGCATGGACACGATCGCGATCGGCATACTGGCGGCCGTGATGTGGAAGCGTGGGCTGCTCGACTGGGCGCGCCACGGACGGGCACTGCGTGTGGCTCCCATTGGCGCGGCAGTGCTGATCGCAGCGCTGAAACATGCCGGTGATGCCGGAGTGTTGTTCAACCTCTTCGCCGGGCCCGTGGCGGCGCTGGGCTGCGCGGGCTTCCTGCTAGCGCTGGTCATGGGCGCACCCGAGGCCGCCCGCTATCATGCGCCATTCCTGCGGTTTTTCAGCCGTACGTCCTACAGCATCTACCTGACCCATGTGATGATCCTGTGCCTGATGCACGGCCTGCTGCTGAACGCCAAGCCTGCCCTGCACACGGGGGTGCAATGGGTGGTGACGCTGGCTGCGCTGCCGCTGGCGGTCGGTGCGGGTTATCTGCTCACGCGGATTTTTGAAGAGCCACTCACGGCCTGGGGCCGCAGCTTCAAATGGAGCGCGGACGTGGTTGAGCGTCCTGCGCAGCGCTAAAGACTTGACATGACAAGCCTCGGCGGTCTGTGACAACGCATCCGTTTTGCCCAATGCCACGAGTCTGCTCATGAACCCCGCTGCCGCTGCCAACATTGTCTCGCGCTACCGTTCGCACAGCTGCGCCGGGCTCAATCTGACCCACGCGGGGCAGGAGGCGCGCCTCTCGGGCTGGGTGCACCGGGTGCGCGATCACGGCGGGCTGCTGTTCATCGACCTGCGCGACCATTACGGCATGACGCAGATCGTGGTGGACCCGGACTCGCCCGCCTTCAAGGACGCCGAGAAAGTGCGCTCGGAGTGGTGCATTGCGGTCAACGGGCTCGTGCGCAAGCGGCCGGAGGGCACAGGCAACGCCAACATGCCCACGGGCGAGATCGAGATGTTCGTGACAGCCCTCGAGGTGCTGGGCAGTTCGCTCGAACTGCCGCTGCCGGTGTTTGGCGAGCAGGATTACCCCGAAGAAACGCGCCTGAAGTATCGCTTTCTCGATCTGCGCCGCGAGCGGCTGCATGCCAACATCATGCTGCGCTCCGCCGTGATCGACAGCATGCGCAAGCACATGAAAGAGCAGGGCTTCTTCGAGTTCCAAACACCGATTCTCACATCTTCCTCGCCCGAAGGCGCGCGGGATTTTCTGGTGCCCTCGCGGCTGCATCCGGGCCAATTTTACGCGCTGCCGCAGGCGCCCCAGCAATACAAGCAGCTCATCATGATGGCGGGCTTTGACCGCTATTTTCAGATCGCGCCGTGTTTCCGCGACGAAGACCCGCGCGCGGATCGGTTCTACGGCGAGTTCTACCAGCTCGACCTTGAAATGAGCTTTGTGGAGCAGGAAAACATCCTCTCCATCATGGAGCCAGTCTACCGCGCGGTGTTCACGGAGTTTGCCAAGGGCAAACCCGTGACGTCAACCTTTGCGCGCATTCCTTATGCCGAAAGCATGCGCAAATACGGCAACGACAAGCCTGATCTGCGCAATCCGATTGAGATGCAGGACGTGTCTGAGCATTTCCGCGGCTCTGGCTTCAAGGTGTTTGCGCGCATTCTGGAGGATGAGAAGAACCAGATCTGGGCCATTCCTGCACCCGGTGGCGGAAGCCGCGCGTTCTGCGACCGGATGAACTCGTGGGCGCAGGGCGAAGGCCAGCCGGGGCTGGGGTATGTGATGCTAAAAGATGGCGCAGGGCAGGGGCCCATCGCCAACAACATTGGGCAGGAGCGCGTGGAAGCCTTGCGCGCGGCGCTCAACCTTAAGGACGGCGACGCGGCTTTCTTCGTCGCGGGCAACCCCGAAAAATTCTCGCGTTTTGCGGGCCTTGCGCGCACCAAGGTGGGCGAAGACCTGGACCTTGTGGACAAGGATCGCTTTGCCTTCGCCTGGATCGTCGATTTCCCGATGTATGAATACAACGAGGACGAGAAAAGGATAGATTTCAGCCACAACCCCTTCTCCATGCCTCAGGGCGGGATGGACGCTCTAACGGGGCAAGACCCGCTGACGATCAAGGCGTATCAGTATGACCTTGTGTGCAACGGCTACGAGCTGGCATCGGGTGGCATTCGCAACCACAGGCCGGAAAGCATGGTCAAGGCGTTTGAAATCGCGGGCTATTCCGAGCAGACGGTGATCGACCGCTTCGGCGGCATGTACCGCGCTTTCCAATACGGGGCCCCGCCCCACGGCGGCATGGCGGCGGGCATCGACCGCATCGTGATGCTGCTGGCAGGAGAGCAGAACCTGCGCGAAATCGCCCTATTCCCCATGAACCAGCAGGCGGTCGACCTGCTGATGAACGCGCCGGTCGAGGCCTCCAACCAACAGCTGCGCGAGTTGCATTTGCGCGTGAACCTGCCGGAGAAGGGGTAGTCTGTGCGCAGCATCTGCCCCATCCCTCCCCTTGAGGGGGAGGGTGGCACGCGAAGCGTGCCGGGAGGGGTGGTTCAGTGGCTAGTGAAAGACCACCCCACCCCGATTTGCTGCGCAAACCGACCCTCCCCCTCAAGGGGAGGGATGGGAGCCAGATTGTGACCACCGCCGCCATTCTCATCACCTACAACAGCGCCGCTGTGATTGCCGGAGCGCTGGAAAGCCTGCCCGCTGGCACACCCGCCATTGTGGTGGACAACGCCAGCACTGATGACAGCGCGGCGATTGCAGAGCGGCTTGGCGCAACGGTCATCCGCCGGGCGGACAATGCCGGATTCGGCGTCGCCAACAACGATGGTTTGGCTTTGGCCACAACGTCTTACGTGCTTTTTCTCAACCCCGATGCGCGCCTTGCGCCCGGCGCACTGGAGCGTCTCGTCGCCGCCGCTGAAGCACACCCCAATGCGAGATTGCTCGTGCCGACAATCCGCAAGGCGGATGGCAGTGTCTTTGAAAAGCACACAACTGACCTGTGCGCGCCCGCTTGCAAACCCGTGACAATGGCTGACCCAACTCTGCGAGCCGTCGCCTTCGCCAGCGGTGCGGTGGTGCTGGCGCGGCGCGAGACGCTGCATAAACTCGGCGGATTCGACCCTGCGATTTTTCTCTATTTTGAGGATGATGATCTCTCCCGCCGGGTGCTCGATCTGGGGCAATTGATCCTGCATGTCACTGACGCGGAAGCGGCGCATGCGGGCAACACCTCTTCACCTCCATCTCTGGCGATGACGCAGATGAAAAGCTGGCACATGGCGTGGTCGCAAAGCTATGTGGCGCGCAAGCACAAGATGCGGACTGGCAACCTGTGGCGCGTGGTTGAAAGCGCGGCGAAGCTGCTGCTGGCCAAGCTTGTGCGCCATGCACCTGCGCAAGCCAAACATCTGGGCAGCCTCAATGGCACGTGGGCGGCCATGCGCGGTGTGCAAGCGCAGGCTGTGCGCGAGAGGGCAGGCGGCTCATGATGCTCGCCGAAGCCATCAAACGCCCCTATGACAACTTCACGGTGCTGCGCTTGGCTTTGTCCATTGCCGTGGTGGTGAGCCACGCCTTCAGCGTCGGAACAGGCCGCCACACCGATGAGCCGCTGTATGCACTCACCGGCTACACGCTGGGCGAGCACGGGGTGAACGGCTTTTTTGCCGTATCGGGTTTTCTGGTCGCCATGAGTTGGGATCGGCGCGGCGGGGCGCTGCCCTTTGCCGCAGCACGCTTGCTGCGGGTCTTTCCCGGCCTGATCGTCGCAGTGCTGGTGACAGCCCTCGCCATCGGGGCTGCCCTGACGACGCTGCCCGCACGTGCCTATCTGGCGGACGCCCGCGTCTGGCAGATGATCTGGGTGACGCTCACCACCTTCAAGAGCGCCACGGTGCTGCCCGGCGTGTTTGAGGGCAATCCGCTGCGCTGGCCAATCTCGACCGTGTGGACCTTGCGCTACGAGCTGCTCTGTTACGCCGGGCTGCTGACTTACGGCGTGCTTGGCGGGTTTAAAAAGCCATGGCTTGCGCTCGCAGGGGCGGGCGCTGCCGCGCTGGCGCTCGTGGTGCTGGGCGCGCTCGGGCCGATCCCGAAGGGGCAGGAGACAGCGCTGCGCCTGCCGCTGATCTTTGCCTGCGGTTCGCTGGCCTATCTCTACCGTGCGCGGGTGCCACTGAACCCAGCTATCGTCGCGCTGTGGCTCGCGCTCCTGCCGCTGGTGATGCTTGTTTTCGCTCCGCTCTACAAGCCGCTGTTGTTTGTGGGCACGGCGTATCTGTGCCTGTTCATCGCGCTCAGCCCCGGCCTGTCGCATCCGCGTTTTGAGCCGCCGGGGGATATCTCCTACGGCGTCTATCTCTACGGCTGGCCGGTGCAGCAGGCCCTGCAGGCGCTGTATCCGGCGCAATCGGGCTGGCTCATGCTGGGGCCTGCCCTCGTCATCACCGGTGTGTTGGCCACGCTGTCGTGGCTGTGGGTGGAGAAGCCTGCCTTGCGATGGAAGACGCGGTTTATGGCCGCGCGCTGAAAATCGAGACTTGTCATCAGACAAAAGTTGCAGTCGTAGTTGCTATCAAGGTATGAGGAGCTGCCCATGTCAAAGCCCATTTTTACACGCCGTCAGACAATCGAAATGGCCAGTGTGGCCGCGGCCGTCGGATTGGTCGCCACAAGCGCTGTGGCGCAGGGCCAGCGCTTCACGGTTAATGCCAGCACCGATGTGCTCATCGTGGTGGATGTGCAGAATGATTTCCTGCCCGGCGGTGCCTTGGCCGTGCCAAAGGGCGATGAAATCATCAAGCCGATCAACGATCTGGCGGATCGGTTTCTGCATGTGGTGATGACGCAGGATTGGCATCCGGAAAAGCACATTTCCTTCGCCAGTTCGCACAAGGGCAGGAAACCTTTTGACGTGATCGATCTGCCTTACGGCAAGCAGGTGCTGTGGCCGGACCATTGCACATGGGATTCGCCCGGCGCGGAATTTGCCGATGCACTGGATATTCCCCACAACGAGTTGGTGATCCGCAAGGGCTATGACCCCAAGATCGACAGCTATTCAGGCTTCACCGAGGCGGACCGCAAGACCCGCACGGGTCTGGCTAGCTATCTGAAAGAGCGCGGCTTCAAGCGGGCCTTCGTGGTGGGGCTCGCCACGGATTTCTGCGTGGGCTGGACCGCAGTGGACGCGCGCAGCGCTGGCTTCGAAACCATCGTGGTGGAAGATGCCTGCCGGGGCATCGATGTAGCGGGTTCTGTCGCCAAAGCATGGGCTGACATGGCGACAGCGGGCGTGGCGCGCACCGTGAGTCGCAATGTGAAAGAGGGCTGAGCTAACACGCGGAGATTTTGTCTGTGCGCGGGCCTCCTGTAGTGTTTTGCCATGATGCACCGCGATTCCAGCCTAAACCGCCGCTCCCTCCTGCTGGGGGCTGCATCTGTTGTCGTTGCTCCATCGCTTGTGCTTGGCCAACAGGCTGATTTTGCCAGCTTTGTCAGCAGCTTGCGCGGTGAGGCGCGGGCGGCTGGTGTCTCGGATGCCACGTTTTCGTCTGCCATATCCGGCCTGACGTATGATCCCGGCCCAGCGCGCTCCAGCGGAGGACAGAGCGAATTTACGCGGCCCTTCTGGGATTATGTGAACGGCGCGGTGTCTGCCGCTCGACTCAAGCAAGGGCAGACCGCCCGTTCGCGCGGTTCGCAGGCCTTCGCCTGGATCGAGCGCAACCTAGGCGTCGAGCGCACCGTTGTGGCGGGCATCTGGGGGATGGAGTCAAACTTCGGCGGCGGCATGGGCAGCATTGATATCCTGCGTGCCACGGCAAGCCTGGCCTTCCAGCAGGTGCGGGGGGATTTCTACCGCCGCGAGTTCATATCAGCGTTGAAAATCCTTGATGAGGGGCATGTGACGCGCGCGGGGCTCGTCGGCTCATGGGCGGGCGCAATGGGCCAACCGCAGTTCATTCCCTCAAGCTTCCTGAAATACGCGATTGATGCGGACGGCGACGGGCGCAAGGACATCTGGCGCTCCACCATGGATGCCCTTGGGTCAGCAGCCAATCATCTCAAGGTGGATGGCTGGGTGACGGGCCTGCCGTGGGGCTTCGAGGTGGTGCTGCCGGACAGCTTCGATTGGGCCTACGGCGACCGCACGGCGCGCCATGCCTTCAGCCAGTTTGCGGCACTGGGGGTGCGGCGGCCCGGTGGCTTGGCCATGCCTGCGCGGGGCAGCGGCGGGGTGTTTCTGCCCACAGGCGTCAACGGCCCGGCGTTCATCGTGACGGATAACTTCGAGGTGATCCGCCAGTACAACACCTCGGACAGCTACGCTCTGGCCGTGGGGCATCTGGGCGACCGCATCTTTGGCGGCGCGGCGATTGCCAAGCCCTGGCCAACAGGCGAGCGGCAGCTTTCAACCAGTGAAATCATGGAGTTGCAACGGCTTCTGCAAGCGCGCGGCCATGCCGTGGGGCGCATCGACGGGCGGATCGGGCAGGGCACACGCAAGCTGGTTGTCATCGAGCAGCGGCGGTTGGGGCTGGTGCCGGATGGTCATCCAAGCCCGGCGGTGTTGGCAAGGTTGCGGGGTGGATGAAATGGCTTGTTTCAAAATAGCGATTTGATCTATATTGCTATGAATATGCAATGAAATCGATCAGCTACACCAAAGAAGCTATCAGGGCGTTGCAGCGCATGCCTTTGAATACGGCGCAATTGATCCGTCAGAAGATCAGGCAGTATTCGGACGACCCAGCGTCGCTCGCCAACAACGTCAAGGCGCTACAGGGCGCACCCGGATGTCGCCGGCTTCGCGTGGGAGACTGGCGGGTGATTTTCAGGGACAATGGCACAATCCTCGCAATTCTGAAGATTGCGCAGCGCGGTTCGGTCTATGAATAGAGGAGAGACAGAATGAACGCCCAGACAATTATCACGCCTTCCGGCGAGCGGATGGTGATACTCCCCGAAGCCGACTACCTCAAGGTCATGGCCGCGCTGGAAGATGTGCTGGATGCGGCCGCCGCGCGGGATGCCCTGACGGCGCTTGGCGGTGGCGATGAGGAGCTTGTGCCTGAGCACGTGATGGAGCGTCTTCTCGCAGGAGAGAGCCGCGTGAAGGTTTGGCGCGAACACCGTGGCCTGACTGTATCGGACCTCGCCGCCGCCTCTGGTCTTTCGCAACCCTATGTCAGCCAGATCGAAAGCGGCGCGCGCAAGGGGCGCGGCAAGGCGATCGCGTCGTTGGCAAAAGCGCTTCGGCTGGAGGCAGAGGATTTAGTGGGGTAGGGGGGGTAAATCGGTGTATTAATCAAGATTTCTGCGCCAGGTTCCGTCTGCAGTTTGATCAACGGTTTATTCGCGCATAAATCCCGTGCGAAATGGCTGCCTTGCCCGCAGCCCCCCTTTACCCGCTACCCCACCACACCATGCAAATCATACGCATCGGCCCGTTCGATCTTGACGCTCACAATATCCCCCTGCCGCAGCGGGCGGCGGGTCGAGACATAGACACTGCCGTCGATCTCGGGCGCATCGCCCTTGGTGCGACCTTTGGCGACTGTTGTGCCCATTTCGTCGATGATCACGGACAGGCGCTTGCCAACCTTGGCCTTTTGCAAGCGCAGCGAGACCTGCTGCTGCTTTTCCATGAAGCGCTTGTAGCGCGTGGCCATTACCTCGGCGGGGACCGGCGCGAGGCCGAGGTCATTGGCGGTGGCGCCGCGCACGGGTTCGTATTTGAAGCAGCCCGCACGCTCGATTTTCGCTTCATCCAGGAAATCCAGAAGCATCTCGAAATCCGCCTCCGTCTCGCCGGGAAAGCCGACAATGAAGGTGGAGCGCAGCGTCAGCTCGGGGCAAATCGCCCGCCAGATGCGGATGCGCTCCAGCGCCTTGTCGGCACTCGCGGGCCGCCGCATGGATTTGAGCACTGTGGGCGAGGCATGCTGGAAGGGGATGTCGAGGTAGGGCAGAATTTTGCCCTCCGCCATCAGCGGGATGACCTCATCCACATGGGGGTAGGGGTAGACATAGTGCATGCGCACCCACACGCCGAGCTCGCCCAGCGCTTGGGAGAGATCGAGGAACTTCGTGCGGTATTCGCGCTCGCGCCAGCGGCTGGGCGCGTATTTGACATCCATGCCGTAAGCGCTGGTATCTTGCGAAATCACCAGCAGTTCCTTCACGCCCGCATTCACCAGTTTTTCAGCCTCCCGCATCACATCGCCCAGGGGGCGCGAGACCAGATCGCCGCGCAGGCTGGGGATGATGCAGAAGGTGCAGCGGTTATTGCAGCCCTCGGAAATCTTCAGGTAGGCGTAGTGGCGGGGCGTGAGCTTGATGCCTTGGGGCGGCACCAGATCGAGGAAGGGATCGTGGATCGGCGGCACGGCCAGATGCACCTTTTCCAGCACACTTTCATAAGCCTGCGGGCCGGTGATGGCGAGCACATTGGGGTATTTCGCCTCGATCTCGCCAGGTTGCGCACCCATGCAACCGGTGACGATGACCTTGCCGTTTTCACTGAGAGCGGTGCCGATGGCGGCGAGGGATTCCTCCTTGGCGCTGTCGAGAAAGCCGCAGGTGTTGACGATGACGACATCCGCGCCGGCATGGCTCTTGGTCAGCTCATAGCCCTCGGCGCGCAGTTTGGTGATGATGCGTTCGCTGTCTACGAGCGCCTTGGGGCAGCCGAGAGAGACAAAGCTGATCTTGGGCGCGGGGCGCGCATCGGGCGTAGCGGCTGACATGCGAAGGCCTATAGCGGCTGCATCGCCGGCTGCAAAGCGCAAGCTCCTGATGCGGCACTGTTCGCCTCGAAACACGCCTGCTATGGGCTTTTGCCAGCATCAACAGGAGAATCGCCGTGCATCGCCATGTGACCGTCCTGAGCGGCCCCAATCTCAACCTTTTGGGCCAGCGCCAGCCGGAGATTTATGGCTCCGAAACGCTGGCGGATGTCGAGGCGCAGTGCCGGGCCGCAGCAGGGGCGCTTGGGCTGGCCCTCGATTTCCACCAATCCAACCGGGAATATGAACTGATTGAGTGGGTTCACGCCGCACGCACGACCTCTGGCGGCATTGTCATCAACCCCGCGGCCTTCACGCACACCTCTGTGGCCCTGCTGGATGCGCTGAATGCCTTCGACGGCATCGTGATCGAGGTGCATATTTCCAACGTGCACAAGCGCGAAGCGTTTCGCCATCACTCCTATGTTTCACTGCGTGCGGACGGCATCATCGCGGGCTGCGGCACGCAGGGCTATGTAATGGGGATCGAGCGCGTGGCGCGATTGCTAGAGAACGCCGGGGCGTGATTCAGATCACGGCCGCGATTTTAGGCGGCTTGGCGAGTTTTTCCGCGATGCCGTACAGCTTCTCGCGCCGGTCCATCTCGGCGCGCACATCATCAGGGGTCACGCCGCATTCGGCCCATAACACACAGAGCTGGTAAAGCACGTCGGCGCTTTCCTCGATGACTTCCTGGCGGCGGCCTTGCAGGGCGCCGATCCCGACTTCGATCGCTTCTTCCCCGAGTTTCTTGGCCATCTGGCCGATCCCGCGCCGAAAAAGCCGCGCGGTGCGCGATGTGGCCAAGCCTTCGGTCCGCGCGGACAGCACGGCCTCATAAAGTCGATCGACGGCATCATTCATGGCATCACCTTGCACACGATTCGCCTAACAGAAATATGACCTAAAGAGTAAGTCGGCAAACATTTCCGAATCCTGAACACGGGGCTGGCGCTGCCTCGCGCGGCAGCCTGGGAGAACCAGTTACGCGCCGAACAGACCCTTCATTTTCTGAAAGAATCCCTCGCTTTCAGGCTGCGTATGGGTCGAGCTTTCCTTCTCGAACTCGGTCAGCAACTCCCGCTGCCGCCGTGTCAGGTTCTGCGGTGTTTCGACCTGCACCTGAATGTAAAGATCACCCACGTCGCGCGAACGCAGCACGGGCATGCCCTTGGAGCGCAGGCGGAACTGCTTGCCGGTTTGCGTGCCTTCGGGAATCTTGATGACGGCTTCTGTTCCGTCCATGGCCGGCACCTTGAATTCACCGCCCAACGAGGCCTGTACCATCGAAATCGGCACGCGGCAGAACAGGTCCGCCCCGTCGCGTTGGTAGAACCCATGGGGTTTCACGCCGACGAAGATATAAAGATCGCCGGGAGGGCCCCCGCGTGCGCCGGCTTCCCCCTCGTTGGAGAGGCGGATGCGTGTGCCATCCTCCACGCCAGCGGGAATGGTGACGGAGAGCTGGCGCTCCTTGGTGACGCGCCCCGCGCCGCCGCAGGAGGCGCAAGGGTTGTCGATGACCTCGCCGCGCCCCTGGCAGGTGGGGCAGGTGCGTTCGATGGCAAAGAAGCCCTGGCTGGCGCGTACGCGCCCCGCACCTTTGCAGGTCGGACAGGTTTTTGGCTTGCTGCCGGGCTTCGCACCGGTGCCCTTGCAAGGCTCGCATGTCACGGCGGAGGGCACGCGAATGGTGGTCGCCTTGCCTTTGAAAGCATCTTCCAGCGAGATTTCAAGGTCATAGCGCAAATCGGCACCGCGGTTGTTGCCGCCCCGGCGGGCGCCGCCGAAGACCTCTCCGAAGAGATCCTCGAAGATGTCGGCCATGCCGCCAAAGCCTGCGCCGCCACCAAAGGGGCCGCCGCCACCCTGCTCGAAGGCGGCATGGCCCATGCGGTCATAGGCAGCGCGCTTCTGCCCATCGGACAGCACCTGATACGCCTCATTCAACTCCTTGAATTTGGCTTCAGCCTCGGCGTTGCCCGGGTTCTTGTCCGGGTGATACTTCATCGCATTCTTGCGGAACGCGGATTTGAGTTCGGCCTCGTCGGCGGTCTTGCCGACGCCGAGCACTTCATAATAATCGCGTTTGGACATAATGTTGTTCAGCCCGCCGGTTCTTTTGGAAAGGGTTCTATCCGATTCTGTGCAAGTCAGATGGTTGTTATTGATCGGAAAATCCAGATGCACACAGGCCTGATCTTGCGCATTCCGCCAATGGGCTTATGCCCGTTTTGCCTTTCATGAGACAGGGAAGTCACAGACATTGAAGTTCACGCCCACTCGTTTGCCAGACGTGCTGTTGATCGAGCCCCCACGGCACGGCGATGTGCGCGGCTTTTTCATGGAGACGTTTCGTGCGGATGTCTTTGGCGCCCATGTGCCGGGTGTGAGCTTCGTGCAGGACAACCATTCGCGGTCGGAGGCCGCAGGCACAGTGCGCGGTCTGCATTACCAGAGCGCACCCAAAGCGCAGGGCAAGCTGATCCGCGTCACGGCAGGCGCTGTTCTGGATGTCGCCGTGGATGTTCGAGCGGGCTCGCCCACATATGGCCACCATGTCGCGGTGGAACTGTCGGCGGACAACGCGCTTCAACTCTGGGTGCCGCCAGGTTTTCTGCATGGATTCTGCACAATGAGGCCATCAACCGAAGTGCAATACAAGGTGACGGATTATTACAGTCCCGCGCATGATGGCACGGTTGCCTGGAATGATCCCGACCTAGGCATTGCCTGGCCGGATGTCGCCAACGCGGCGTTGCTCTCGGCCAAAGATGCCAACGCGCCCCGTCTCAGGAATGCAGGCGTGCTGTTTCCCGCCGGACGTCTTTCATGATCAAGCGCATTCTGGTCACGGGCGGTGCGGGTTTCATTGGCTCGGCCGTGTGCCGCCATCTTATCGAGCACACAGATGGCGAGGTTCTCAACCTCGACAAGCTGACCTATGCAGGCAACCTCAATTCGCTGCGCGCGGTGGCCGGCCACCCGCGCTATCGCTTTGTGCAGGCCGATGTGACGGATCGTGCAGCTGTAGGAGCAATTCTGGCGGAGTTTCAGCCCGACGGCGTGATGCATCTGGCCGCCGAAAGCCATGTGGACCGATCCATCACGGGCTCGGGCGCGTTCATCGAGACCAACATCATCGGGACCTATGCGCTGCTGGAGGCCTGCCGCGCTTACTGGGATGGACTGCCTGCGCCGCGCAAAACCGCGTTCCGCCTGCTCCATGTCTCGACGGACGAGGTTTACGGGTCGTTGGGCACCGAGGGGCTGTTTACCGAGACGACGCCCTATGACCCCAGCTCGCCCTATTCGGCCTCGAAGGCGGCGGCGGATCACCTCGCCAGCGCCTGGCAGCGCACTTACGGCCTGCCGGTGGTGATCTCCAACTGCTCGAACAATTACGGGCCGTTCCATTTTCCCGAAAAGCTGATTCCGCTCGTCATTCTCAACGCGCTGCACGGCAAGCCGCTGCCGGTCTACGGACGGGGCGACAACATCCGCGATTGGCTGCATGTGGAGGATCACGCGCGCGCGCTGCATCTCATCCTCACCCAGGGCGCACCGGGCGAGACATACAACGTCGGCGGGCGCAATGAGCGGCGCAACATCGATGTCGTGCTGGCGATCTGTGCCGCGCTGGACGCATTGCGGCCTGCGCCCGCGCTCCATGCCGACCTGATCACTTATGTGGCTGATCGCCCGGGTCATGATCAACGCTATGCCATTGACGCCACCAAGTTGGAGCGGGATCTGGGCTGGCGCGCGGCGCATTCCTTTGACACGGGGATCGTCAGCACCGTGGCGTGGTACCTCCAGAACGAGTGGTGGTGGCGCCCCTTGCGCGAAAAGGTCTATGCCGGCGAGCGGCTGGGCCTGTAATGCGGATCGCAGTGACAGGCCAAGGCGGGCAGGTGGCCACCGCGCTGCTCAAGCTGAACAGTGCAGCGCTCAGCATCCTTCCGCTGGCGCGCCCCGCGTTTGATCTGGCGCAGCCGTCAAGCGTCCTGCCTGCGCTGCAAGCCGCGCGGCCCGATGTCATCGTCAATGCGGCGGCCTTCACGGCGGTGGATCTGGCGGAAGTCGAAAAGCCCGAGGCCTTTGCCGTCAACGCCACGGGTGCGGGCGCCGTGGCGGCGGCGGCGGCTGCACTGGGCGTGCCCATCATCCAGTTGTCCACGGATTATGTCTTCGATGGCACGTCATCCGCTCCCTACGTCGAGACGGATGCCACAAGCCCACGCTCGTTCTATGGCCTGACCAAGCTCGAAGGCGAGCGCCGCGTGGTGGCCGCGACGCCCGATCATGCGATTCTGCGCCTCGCCTGGGTCTACAGCGCCACAGGCCGCAACTTCGTGCGGACCATGCTGCGGCTGGGCGAAACACGGGCCGAAGTGGGCGTGGTGGCGGATCAGATCGGCAATCCCACAGCTGCCGATGACATCGCCCGCGCCGTTGTGCAGGTTGCAACCAACCTGCTGGTGCGCCGGGGTGATCCGCTGGCGCGCGGCGTCTTTCACATGACAGCAAACGGCGAGGCGAGCTGGGCAGCCTTTGCAGAAGCGATCTTCGCGGGCGCAACACAGCGCGGGCGCGCGCCTGTGCAGGTCAACCGCATCACCACTTTGCAATACCCCACACCTGCCGCGCGGCCTGCCAATTCGCGGCTGAACTGCGCCAAGATTGCCAAAATTCACGACGTGGTGCTGCCTCCTTGGCGCAATGCGCTCGACCTCTGCCTGAACGACCTTCTGGGAGCACCCGAAACATGACCAAACCGCGCAAGGGGATCATTCTGGCGGGCGGCAGCGGTACACGCCTGCATCCCATGACCCTGGTGATGTCGAAGCAGATGATGCCCATCTACGACAAGCCGATGATCTATTATCCGCTCTCGGTGCTGATGATGGCGGGCATCCGCGAGATCCTCATCATTTCGACGCCGCATGATCTGCCGCATTTCAAGACCTTGCTGGGCGACGGTGCGCGTTGGGGCATCGCTCTGGAGTATGCCGAGCAGCCCAGCCCCGATGGATTGGCGCAGGCCTTCATCATCGGTGCGGATTTTGTGGGCGATGGCCCTTCGGCATTGATTCTGGGCGACAACATCTTTCACGGCGCGGGCCTTGGCGAGGTGCTTGCGCGGGCGTCCGCGGTAGAGGCGGGGGCCACCGTCTTCGCCACCCGCGTGAAAGACCCCGAGCGCTACGGTGTGGTCGCCTTCGATGAACACCAGCGCGCAGTCTCGATCGAGGAGAAACCGCTCCATCCCAAATCCAGCTACGCCGTCACGGGCCTGTATTTCTATGACACCAACGTCGTGGAGATTGCCCGCGCCGTTAAACCTTCACCGCGCGGCGAGCTTGAAATCACCGACGTCAACCGCGCGTATCTGGAGCGCGGGCAACTGCAGGTGGAAACGCTGGGGCGGGGGTATGCCTGGCTGGATACTGGCACACCCGACAGCATGGCCGATGCCATCAACTACGTGCGCGCCCTTGAACTGCGCCAGGGGACCAAGATCTGCTGCCCTGAAGAAATCGCCCATGAGATGGGTTACATCACGCTGGACGATCTGCACGGTCTCGGTTCAAAACTTGGAAAAAGTGAATATGGTCAGTATCTTCTGTCAGTTCGTTAATGCAGTTTGATGGTGGCAGAGCGCCGTGCGTCCGGGTTGCAGGACCACATCTGGCGGCGGGTGGGTTTCGCAGCGGGCCAGTTTCACCGGGCAGCGGGGCGCAAACGAACACAAGACGGGCGGCGTATCGAGGGGCGGCGGTGCGCCAGGGATGGCATCGAGCCGCGCGCCCTTAATTGCACCATGCAGATTGGCCGCCAACAGTCCCCGCGTGTAGGGATGGCGTGGATCGCGGATGATGTCGCGCACCGTGCCTGTTTCCACAAACGCACCCGCATACATCACGGCGACGCGGTCGGAGACTTCCACAGCCACGCCGATGTCATGGGTCACGAAGATCATCGCCATGCCAAACTCGCGCTGCAATTCGCGCAGCAGCAGCAAAATCTGAATCTGCACCGTCGCATCCAGCGCCGTCGTCGGCTCATCTGCCAGCAGCAATTTGGGGCGGCAGGCCAGGGCCAGCGCAATCATGGCGCGCTGGCGCATGCCGCCCGACATTTCATGGGGATAGGCCTTCATGCGCCGCTCGGGGGAGGGAATGCGCACGCGCTTCAGCATGTCCAGCGCGCGGGCCAGGCCCGTGGCGCGGTTGCAGCCTTCGTGGCGCATTACGGCTTCCGCGATCTGGTCGCCGATGCTGTAGACCGGGTCGAGCGCCAGCATCGGGTCCTGGAAGATCATGGCGACCGTGCCGCCCCGGTGGTCGGCCAATGCGCGCCCGTCGAGTTGCAGCACGTTGACGCCGTCCACCTCCGCGGCGCCACCTATGGTGGTGCGGTTTTCCGGCAGCAGGCGCAGCAGTGTTTTCAGCGTCACGCTCTTGCCCGAGCCGCTTTCCCCCAGAATGCTCAAGGTCTCGCCCGGTTGCAGCGTGAAGCTCACACCGTTCACCGCATGCACCGTGCGTTCACCTGAGAACCGCACCGTGACGTCACGCATGGCGACCAGTGGCGGGCTCATGGGGTGGCTCCGGCGAGGCTGTGACCGGAGCCGGGAATGGCGATGTGGCAGGCTGCGAGATGCCCCCGCTGCGCCAGCGCGAACAGCCCGGGGCTGGTCTGGCCGCAAAGGGCCTCCGCCAGTTTGCAGCGGGTGTGAAAGCGGCAGCCATCCGGCGGATTGATGGGATTGGGCGGATCGCCCTGCAACGGCGCTTCCAGCGTGCGCCTGTCGGGATCCATGGAAGGCATGGCCGAGAGCAGGGCACGCGAATAGGGGTGGGTTGGAGCGGCGTAAATCGCGTCGACCGGGCCAATTTCAGCGACCTCGCCCAGATACATCACCATCACGCGGTCGCTCATGTAGCGCACCACATTGAGATCATGGGAAATGAACACATAGGTCAGGCCCAGCTCTTTTTTCAGATCACTCAGCAGGTTGAGCACCTGCGCCTCCACGGATTTATCCAGCGCGGACACCGCTTCATCGAGGATCACGACCTTGGGGGAAAACGCCAGCGCGCGGGCAATGTTAACGCGTTGGCGCTGGCCGCCGGACAATTCATGGGAATAGCGCCCGGCAAAGCGTTTGGGATCAAGGCCGACCTTGTTGAGGAGTTCATGGGCGAGGGTGGTTGCGGGCCGCTCGGCCATGCCATTGACCATGGGGCCGAAGGCGATGGTGTCCTCCATGGTCATGCGCGGGTTCAGCGAGGCGTAGCTGTCCTGGAAGACCATCTGCACATCGCGGCGCAAATCCTGCACGGTCATGTCGACGCCCAACTCGCGGCCATTGAGCAAGATCTTGCCGGAGTCGGGCGTGATCAGGTTGATCAGCAAGCGCGCGGTCGTTGATTTTCCGCAACCGCTTTCGCCCACGATGCCCAACGTTTCGCCCTCCGCCACATCAAAGGTGATGCCGTCCACTGCACGCACCACGCCCGCACTGCGGCCCAGAAAGCCCCCTTTAAGCGGAAAATGCTTGCGCAGATCCGTGACCGACATCAACGGTTGTTTGCGGGTTCGAGTCCCTTCGATTCCAGTCTTGCCTTCCGCTCCAGTCTTGCCTTGATACTCGCTCATGCCTTCAGATCCATGGCGGAGCGCAGGCCGTCTGACAGCAGATTGAACGACACGGAGGTGATAAAGATCATGGCTCCCGGCAGCGCGGCCACCCAGGGCTGAACATAGATCGCATTGCGCAACGTGTTGAGCATCAGGCCCCATTCGGGCTCGGGCGGCTTCACGCCCAGGCCCAGAAACGACAGGCCGGATGCGAGGATGAGCGAGACCGATATCAAGCCCGTCGCATAGACGAATATGGGCCCGATCACATTGCCCAGCACATGCACGCGCACGATGGTGAAGCTGGATGCGCCTGATGCGCGGGCGGCTTCCACATATTCGATCTTGCGCACGGCAGTGGTCACGCTTTCGGCGATGCGCGCGATGGGCGGGACAAACACGATGGTGAGGGACAACAGCCCGTTGAATATGCCCGCGCCCAGCGCGCCCGACAACGCAATCGCCAGCAGCACGGAAGGGAAGGCAAAAAATACATCGATCGTGCGCATCAGCACCGTGTTGAGCTTGCCACCCACGAACCCCGCCGTGATGCCGATGACCGACCCTACGAAGAAGGCGATGAACACCGGCACGACGCCCATGAGCAGCGACAGGCGCGCGCCGTAGATGAGGCGCGAAAGCATGTCGCGGCCCAGTTCATCGGTGCCCAGTGGAAAACCCGGCGTGCCCATGGGGCGCAGGCGGCGGATCATGGATGCGCGGTAGGGATCGTTGGGTGCGACCCACGGTGCAAGCAGCGCCATGAGAATGAGTGCGACCACCAAGGCGAGGGCGACCATTGCCACCGGATCGCGGCGGAAACGGCGCACGACTCCGGCCCAGTATCCGGGCGATTTTTCGGTCACAGCGATGGCTGAGAGCGTGGCGGCGGCAGACATCGTCAACTCCTCTGCACGCGCGGATCGAGCATGGTCTGCACCACATCGACGATGAGGTTCAGGAGCACGAAGAACATGGCAAGCACGAGGATCGTGCCCTGCAACAGCGGCAGATCACGCTGAAAAATCGCCTGTCCCAGCAGGAACCCTGTGCCGGGCCATGAAAACACCGTCTCGATCAGGATGGAGCCACCCAAGAGATAACCCAGTTGCAGGCCCATGACGGCCAGCGCTGTGGGCGCGGCGTTCTTGACCACATGGGCAAACACGCCCGTATCCAGCAGGCCCTTGGCGCGCAGGCCGGAGATGAACTCCTGGCTGAGGATATCCGCCACCAAAGCGCGCACCGTGCGCGAGACAATGCCCATGGGGATCACCGACATGGTGACGGCGGGCAGGATGAGGTGGCGCACATGCGCCCAATCCCACATCCAGGCGTCCGATCCGCCCGGACCTGCGCCCGTGGCCGGCAACCAGTTGAGCTGCACGGAAAAGATGATCACGAGCACCATGCCGAGCCAGTAATGGGGCACGGAGACTCCGATGATCGAGATGAACGAGGCGAGCTTGTCGATCCAGCTGCCGCGAAAATACCCTGCCACAAAGCCGAACAGGCAGCCCAGCACGAAGCCGATCAGGGTTGCCAGCACCGCCAGCATCAGCGTGTTGCCCAGAGCTTTCCACAGTTCCTTGGCCACCGGTCGGCCCGTGGCGATGGAGGTGCCCAGATCGCCCTGCAGGGCCTTGATCGCCCACAAGCCATATTGCACCGGGAGCGGCCGGTCGAAGCCGTAGATGCGGCGCATCTCCTCCTGCAATTGCGCGGAGGCATCAGGCGGCAGCACGGAGGTCAGCGGGTCGCCCGGCGCGATGTGGACCAGCATGAAGCACACCACGCTGACGCCGAATGCGACCGGGAGCGCATAGATGATGCGCCGCAGAAGATAGGTCAGCATGACTTGTTTTTCCCGGTCACGGCGCCATCGTGATGGTGCCGAAATCCTGGAACCAGTTCTGCGCCTGCACGAAGCCACGCACCTTCGGGCTCATGGCGCGGGCGTTCACATCATGCGTGACCATGAGAAACAGCGCGTCGTCGACGTATTTCTCATGCACTTTCTGCAGCACCTTCAACTGTTCCCCCGCATCGAACGTGTTGCGCACCTCGTTGAAGAGCGCGTCCATTTCCGGGTTGCAGTAGAGGCCCCAGTTGGTGCCGCCGGGTGGGCGCAGGTTGCATTGCAGGTGGCGAATGAAGCCCGTGAAGGGGTCTTGGATGAAATAGCTGTAGTTCATGCCTGTCGCGCCGCGCGAGGATTCATGCGCCGCACCTGCCCGCCAGATGTTGATGAGCGTGTTCCATTCCACCGTTTCGAATTCGATCTTCATGCCGATTTCGGCCAGGTTCTGCTGGATGAATTCGTTCATGGGGAGCGGCTGCATCTGCCCCGAACCCGAGGGCGAGATCAGGATTTTGGTGACGAACGGTTTGGCCGGGCCATAACCGGCTTCCGCCAGCAGCTTGCGGGCCTCCACCAGATCACGCTTCAGCTTGAACTTGGGTGCACCGAACCACTGGTGTCCAGGCGGCATGAAACCTTCAGCGGGCACCATCAGGCCGCCCAGCAGTTCCTTCAGGCCTTCACGGTCAACAGCAAGGTTGGCCGCTTTGCGCACGCGCACGTCGTTCCAGGGCGAGCCTTCGTGACTGGAAAGATGCCAGGTCCAGTTGTGGGGATAGATGTTGGTGACGATCTGCAATCCGGCGCTCTTCAGCGCGGGCACGGTGTCAGGCGAGGGCGCCTCGATCCAGTCGACCTGCCCCGAACGCAGTGCCGCCGTGCGTGCCGTGGCATCGGGCATGGGGATGAGGACCATCTTGTCGAGTTTGGGCACGCGCGCCTTGTCCCAATAGGCCGTGTTGGGCACCATTTCGGCCCGCTCGCGCGGGGTCAATGCGGTCAGCTTCCACGGGCCGGTGCCTGAAGGCTGTTTGGCGAACTCCTGCCAGTTCTTCCCGAGCTTTTCCCATTGCGCAGGAGACGAGATGGCAATCCATGCGAGTTGGTAAGGGAGCGTTGCGTCGGGCACGTTCGTGGTGATTTCGAGTGTGCTCACATCCACCGCGCGGTAGGCTTTCACCGCCGGTATGCGCGAGCGGCCCTGTGAGGCCTGCCGCTGGTCGAACTGCGGCGAGTCTTGCTTCAGCAGCTTGTCGAGGTTCCAGACAATGGCTTCCGCCGTCAGCGCGCTGCCATCGTGAAATGTCACGCCTTCGCGCAGTTTGAAGGTCCATTTGGTCTTGTCGGCAGCGTCCACCGTCCAGCTCAAGGCCAGGCCGGGGATGAGCGTGGAAGGCTTGTCCGCCTTGGTCAGATCCCAGTGGACCAGCGCGTCATAGACCGTGAGGCCCATGAAGCGCTGGCCTTCGCCGCCCTGGTCCGGCTGCCCCGTGGTGAGCGGAATATCGGAGGCCGTCATGGCGATGCGCAGGGTGCCCTGTGCGGCGGCGGGCAGCGCGGTGAAGCAGGCCATGCTGAGCGCAGCGGCGAGGGTGTGAAGGCGCATGTCGATCTCCGAATGTCATTTTGAACGTGTGAGCCCCGCCGCATGCGTTGCGACAGGGCATGAGGTGTCAGTCGATCGACATGGGCGCGATGTCGATGAACCAGCTCTTGGGCTGCACGACGCCCTTGACCTTAGCGCTCATGGCGCGCGGGCCGACATCATGGGCCACCCAGAGGAATGGCGCTTCTTCGACCAAGCGCTTGTGCAGGGCCGCCAGCGCCGCGTCGCGCTCCTTGCCGTCGAAGGTCGAGCGCGCCTTGGCGATCAGCCCGTCGAATTCATCGTTGCCGAAATAGCCCCAGTTGTTGGAGACAGGCGGGAAGGTTTTCGTGGAGGTGAAGCGAACCATGGCAAAGAAGGGATCCATGGTAGCAAAGGTCACGTTGATGGCGTTGGCCCCGCGCGCCTTGGGATCTTTTGCGCCTTCGCGCCAGTTCGTGAACACGGCGTTCCATTCGATGACGTCGAGTTCCACGTCGAAAAAACACTCCTTCAGCGCCTGCTGGAGGTACTCGTTCATGGGGATCGGCTGCATTTGGCCGGACCCCGAGGCGGAGGTCAGCACCTTCACTTTCATGGGCTTGGCGGCGGAATAGCCGGCCTCCGTCATCAGCTTCTTGGCGGCGGGCGCATCATACTTGATGTCGAAGGTCGGGTTGCCCCACCACGGGTGATCGGGTGAAACCGTGCCCTTGGGCACGCCCATCATGCCGCCGAGCAGGGTTTTCAGCTCCTCGCGGTTAACGCACAGGTTCGCAGCCTGGCGCGTGCGCTTGTCGAGCCACGGAGAACCTTCCGCAAAAGAAAGCTGCCATGGCCAGACATGGGGCTGGGTATTGGCGTAGACCGTGAAACCGCCGCTGCGGATGCGGGGCAGGGCGTCGGGCGCGGGCGCTTCCACCCAATCCACCTGGCCGGACAGCAGCGCGGCGGTGCGTGCATTCGCATCGGCCAGCGGCAGCAGCACCACGCGGTCCACCTTCGGCAGGCGCGCGGCGTTCCAGTAGGTCTTGTTGGCCACCATTTCAAAGCGCTCGCGCGGCATCAGGCGCACGCCTTTGAACGGCCCGGTCCCCGAGGGCTCCGCTGCGAAGGCCGCCCAGGCCTGTGTCACACGCGCTGCGGGCTCAGTGACTGTGGCGGGGACAGCGGCGAGCTTGGCGGCCCAATGGGTGGGGGAGGCCATGAACAGATTGGTGAGGTTGATGGGCAGAAAGCTGTCCGGCTCGGATGTGGTCAGTTCGACCGTCAGGTCGTCGATCTTGCGGGCGGTGCGCAGTGTCGGCATGCGCGAAACCGTGACGCCGACCTGGCTGGCATCAAAATGCGCCGCGTCGCGCTTGAGCACCTTCTCGACGTTCCAGACCACTGCGTCGGCGTTGAAATCCGAGCCATCGTGGAATTTCACGCCCGGCCGCAGCTTGAAGGTCCATTTGGTCTTGTCCGCCGCGTCCACGGCCCATTCGGTCGCGAGGCCGGGAATCACGACGCTCGGCTTGTCGGCGGAAGACAAATCCCAGGCCGTCAGCGCATCATACATCGGGATACCGGTGAAGCGGTTGCCCTCGAAGCCCTGGTCGGGCTGGCCATGGGTGCGGGGAATATCCGCTGCCGTCATGCCGATGCGCAGCACTTTTTCCTGTGCATGGGCCGCGCCCAACAGGGCCGTGGTGCTCAAAATGGCTGCTGAAAGAAACGTTCTGTAACCAAATGCCCGTGCCGATGACATGCAATACCCCCTGTTTTGGCCCTTTTGCCGCCCTGAAGCGGGGCCGATGATGTGGTTCCAGCAACACCTGTGCCAATTTTGCGATCGCTGCGCTTGGATGCGATAAGCGGGCTGCTGGTGCAGCAGCGAGGATTCTCATGGCCTAACGAGTCTGATCGTCGTGTCCTCAAGAATGCCGTTTGCATGCAATCATCAGCCCGGTGCACAATCAAGAGGCAAACCGAAAGGCGCGCAATGCGACTTCTGATTATCAATCCCAACACCACGCCTGCCATGACAGAAAAAGTGGCGGATGCGGCGCGCGCGCTGCTGCCCGATGCCGAGATTATTGCGGCAACGGGGCGGTTCGGTCCTGCGTACATTGCCAGCCGCGCCGCATTCGCGATTGCAGGTCATGCCGCGCTTGATGCCTACGCACGACATCAAGCGGGCTGCGACGCGGTGCTGCTGGGTTGCTTTGGCGACCCCGGGCTCGATGCGTTGCGGGATGTCTCGCCCGTGCCGGTCATCGGTTTGGTCGAAGCCTCGGTGCGGGAAGCCGCGGCGGGCGGACGGCGCTATTCCATCGTGACGGGCGGTGCGCTCTGGGGAGCGATGCTGCGTGAGAGCCTGATGGTGCGCGGGCTCGACGGGGCCCTCGCTTCCATCCGGACCGTAGCACCCGATGGTGGCACCATCGCGCGCGACCCCGAAAGCGCGCTGGCGCTTCTGACCGATGCGACGGATGCCTGCATCGCGGAAGACGGAGCGCAAGCCGTAATCCTCGGGGGCGCTGGATTGATTGGCCTCGCGGCACGCATCGCGGCCCAGCGCCCTTATCCCGTGATCTGTTCGGTGATGAGTGGGCTGCGTGCGGTTCGCGCAGGTCAGCGCAGTGTAGCCCGATTGGTTCAGGCGCAGCCGGTTGGCAGCATCGGCCTGTCCTCGGAACTGGCTGATCTGTTGATGGCGCAGCAAGCCACTTGATGGGACGGACTGGCTGGGGCGCCAGGATTCGAACCTGGGAATGGCGGTACCAAAAACCGCTGCC
>JANMMT010000083.1:0-8405 GCA_031373545.1 Hyphomicrobiales bacterium | reverse complement strand
GTGCGGCGCCTGGCGGCTTCTGGCAAATACGATTACCTGCTGATCGAGGGCACAGGCATTGCCGAGCCGTTGCCGATTGCCGCCACATTCTCGTTCCGCGACGAGGACGATGCCAGCCTTGATGATGTCGCGCGGCTCGACACGATGGTGACTGTGGTCGACGCCATCAACCTGCTCAACGATTACAACAGCCGCGATTTTCTCAAAAGCCGCGGCGAAGTGGCCGGTGAGGGTGATGAGCGCACGCTTGTCGATTTGCTGGTCGAGCAGATCGAATTTGCCGATGTGGTCGTCATCAACAAGGTGTCAGACGTGTCGGCGGAGGACCTCGCCAAGGTGCGGGTCGTGGTGCGGGGCCTCAACGCAGATGCCCGGATCATCGAGGCCAATTTTTCGCGTGTGCCGCTGGCCGCCGTGCTCGACACAAAGCTCTTCAATGACGAGAAGGCGCAAACCCACCCGCTGTGGCACAAAGAGCTGTTCGGCTTTGCTGATCACGTGCCGGAAACCGAGGAATACGGCATTCGGTCCTTTGTGTACCGGGCACGCAGACCGCTGGATCCTTCCAAATTTCACGCAGTGCTGGAGGGCAAATTGCCCGGCGTCATGCGGGCCAAGGGGCATTTCTGGCTGGCCACGCGAGCTGAGTGGGTGGGTGAATTGTCCTTGGCCGGACGCGTGACGCGCACAGAGGGCCTGGGCCGCTGGTGGGCGGCAGTGCCGCGCGACCGTTGGCCCGGCAGCGACGAATTTGCATCCCTGATGCGACGTCACTGGACTCCCACATGGGGCGACCGCCGCCAGGAACTCGTGTTCATTGGTGGACCAGACCTGGACGAGGCGGCGATCCGGGCCATGCTCGACGCCTGCCTTGTGGGCAGCCCCTCAACCGGCATTTCCGCGTCGCACCAGAAACTTCCCGATCCCTTTCCCCTTTGGGGCAGCAGTCAAGCAGCGTGACAATCATGACATCGCCATTTCTCCGGCTCCTCGCGGGCACATCCCTCCTTGCGCTTGCACTTGGCTTTCCGTTGGCGCCGGCTCACGCGCAGGCTCAGCCCACACCAGCGCCAGTCCCGGCGCCATCCGATGAGACGGCTGACGGGGCGGTCACGGCACCCAGCCCCATGCGCACGCCTTTGATTGTCAATGTCAGGGGCAGGCGCGATGACCGGCTGACGGTGGTTGACCAATCGTTCTCGACGGTGACGTTCGTTCCTGCGGGCGAGCTGCTGCGCAACGGCGGCAAGACGCTGGGTGATCAGCTGACCAACCTTCCCGGCATTTCCAGTTCCGGCTTTGCTCCGGGTGCGGCCTCAAGGCCGGTCATCCGAGGGCTCGATAACTTTCGCGTGCGGGTCCAGGAAAACGGCATTGGCGCACAGGATGTGTCGGATTTGGGCGAGGACCACGGCATCCCCATCGATCCGCTGGCTGCGCAGCGCGTGGAGGTCATTCGCGGCCCCGCCACCCTGCGCTATGGCTCGACGGCGATCGGCGGGGTTGTCAGCGTGGACAACAATCGCATTCCCACGGTGCAGCGGGCCCCCGGCATTTCGGCTGAAACCCGCACCTCCGTGTCATCGGTGGACCGCGCTGTAGAAGGCGCCGCCCTCATGGAGGCGCGGGCGGGGCAATTCGCCGTGCACGGCGATATCTACACGCGGCGGGCCGAGGATTACCGCATCCCGGGTGGCCGCCAGCTCAACAGCTTCGCGCGCTCCAACGGACAGGCGCTGGGCGGCTCCTATTTCATTCCGGACAACGGTGGGTTCATGGGGTTGGCGTTTTCGCACTTCACCAGTCTTTACGGCATTCCAGGGGCAGACGCCGCCACATCGCGCACACGCATCGATATGGAGCAGTTCAAGCTGACCGGCAAAGGCCAGTTCAACATCGGCGGCAATTACATTGAAACGGTACGCTACTGGGTGGGCGGCTCGGTCTACAAACACAAGGAAGAAGGCCCCAATGCATTCGGTCTGTTCGAGTCGGCGGCGGTCTTCAAAAACAGGGAGTTTGAGGGCCGCATCGAAACACAGCTCACCCCGCTGGACACCGCCATGGGCCGGTTGACCACGGCGGTGGGCGTGCAATTCGGTCGCCAGCAAATCGGCACCTCGGGCGAGGCGGGTGGACTTTTGCAACCGACGCAAACGCGCACGGCGGCGGGCTACATCTTCAGTGAATTGCAGATGTTGCCCACCACACGCCTGCAGGCCGCAGCCCGGCTGGAGTATGCCAGGGTCCAGGGCAACGGCGCATCCTATCCGGCTGATTTTCTGGGGGCGAGTGGGCCGGATACCGATGACCCGCGTACCCGGCGCTTCATGCCCATGAGCGCAAGCTTGGGCGTGTTGCAGGATTTGCCGTTCGGATTTGTGGGCAATGTGACAGGACAATATGTCGAGCGCGCACCCCGCGCTCCCGAGCTTTTTTCGCGCGGCCCGCACGATGCACCGGGCACCTTTGAAATTGGCAGCCCGGGCCTGCGCAAGGAAACCGCAAAAACCATCGAGATCGGACTGCGCCGGGCGGCTGGCCCGTTCCGCTTTGAAGCGGCAGGATATCTAACCCATTACAGCAACTTCATTTACCGGCGCAGCACGGGCGTCCTCTGCGACGACGATTTTGCCAGCTGCGGGACGGGTTCGGAACTGAAACAAGTGGTCTACACCCAGCGCAACGCGCGTTTTGTCGGCGGCGAGGCGCGCGGCCAATATGATGCTCTGGAGCTTGGCACGCATGTGTTTGGCGTGGAGGCGCAGTACGACATCGTGCGCGCATCTTTCGACGGTGGAGAGCGGGTGCCGCGCATCACCCCGCAACGGGTGGGCGGCGGTCTGTTCTGGCGCGGCGACGGAGCCTGGCTGGCCAAAGTCACCCTCATCCATGCCTTCGCCGTCACGCAGACCGCACCGGAAGAAACCCCAACCAAAGGCTACAATCTGCTGAACGCGGAATTGAGCTACCGCACGCGCCTCGCCAATGGGCCGATGGGGCCCGTTGATGTCACCGCTGGCGTGGCGGGCACCAACCTGCTCAACGAGACCATCCGCAACCACATTTCATTTCGCAAGGATGAAGTGCTCATGCCGGGGCGCGGTGTGCGCGGGTTTGTGAGTGTGAAGTTTTAAGGCGCGAGCCAGCTTGAGCTGACCGTGCCCTGCGCATCCCACATGAAGCGCGCACGGCGGTGGCCTTGTGCGGCGAGATAGAGCCATTCGAGGCTTGCCATGGTCACAACGACCGCTGCGAAATGCGCGCGTCCGGGGGCCGTGCCCGCCTCGGTTGTCTCGGGCAGGGCAAAATCCGAGCCGCTCTCCAAGGGCGTGCCCGGACCCGGCGCAATGCCGTAACACTGGCGCGAGAACAGCTTGGCCGCCTGCCAGGCCGCATCGGCGAGGGCATCATCCGTGTGAAGCACGGCACGGCCTTCGATGCGCAACTGAATTTTTGCTCCCGGATCATAACCCAGCCACGAGATGCGTGGCTCTGCAGTCAGTTCCGCGACCTTTTGCGAGCGGCGATCCGTGTGAAAGCGCAGCGTGCGCGTGGGCACATCGAAGCCGCGCAGGATCACTGTGCGCAGACGCGGGCAGCCATCCGCTCCGATCGTGGCCACAACCGGGTGATGAAAGGGTGACCGCCGATCCGCCACGCCGCGGCTGAGCTGGCCCAGAGCATTGGCCAACGAGGCCTCCAGATCATCGTAATAGGCCGGAAGGGGTGCGTTCATGGCCCATCTGCCTTCACGCGGGGTCGCAGGATCAGCATGATATTCCGGAGATAGATGAACACAGCCAGCGCCTGACCCATGATGATGATCGGCTCGCGGCGCACCAGTCCGTAAATCAGCAGCATCAGGCCGCCGCCCATGGACAGCACCCAGAAAGCCACGGGAATGACACTCTTGCCGGCTTTTTCGGACACGAGCCACTGCACCACAAAGCGCGCGGTGAAGAGCAACTGAGCCGCAAGGCCGAACGCGAGCCAGAAATCGAACCGCGCCACGAAGACATCGTAAAGATATTCCCTGAGGTCAGAGACCACGCTGATCATGAGGCCGTCTCCGTCACGACAGGTGCCGGCTTCTTGCGGCGAATGAGCCACCAGACACCCGCCAGATCCAGAATGCCGACCCAGAGCCGGTTCCAGACGGTGTAGTTGGAGGTGCCGGAAAACCGCGTGCGGTCCACCACATCCACATGCACCACCTTGTAACCCTCACGCACCACGAGGGCGGGCAGGAAGCGGTGGATCGCATCGAAATAGGGCAGGCTGAGGAACAGCTCGCGCGGAAAGCATTTGAGGCCGCAGCCCGAATCACGGGTGCCATCCTTCAAGATGCCCCCACGCACGGTGTTGGCGATTTTGGATTGGAATTTCTTGAAAGCCGAGGCCTTGCGCCCCACGCGCTGTCCGGCGGCAATGCCATTGTCTGGCGAGGCCATCAGCGCCGCATAGAGCTGAGGTATATACGCCGGGTTGTTTTCGCCGTCGCCGTCGAGCGTAGCAATGATCGGCGCCCGAGCCGCGCGCACGCCGGACCGCACAGAGGCAGATTGCCCCCCGCTGGTGGCATGGCGGAGCTGGCGCAGCCACGGGCGCATGGCGGCAAGGCGCGACAGCTCGGCCTCGGTGCCATCGGTGGAGCCATCGTTGACATAGATGATCTCGAACGCGCCCAGCGGCGCAAGCGCCGTCTCCAGCTCATCCACGAGCGGGGCGATGTTGCGCTCCTCGTTCTTGGCCGGAACGATGACGGAAATGAGGGGAGGCACTGCAGGCAATTGTGTGTCTTTGCTTGGTTGATAGGCTGCCTTCTAGTGCAGGTTCGTGCGTGCCGCAAACGGCATCACTGCGCGCGGACATAGACGCCGATGTCGAGCCTGCGGCCCGAGTTGATGTTGATGCCGGCTACACGCGTGCGCAGTGCAGGCTTGGCATCGACGCTGGCCAGCGCGTCTTGAAACGCGCCCTCGAAACGCCGCTCCACAAACGCCACGGCGCAACCGGGCCGTGCGAACAGGTTGCCCGCGCTCTTGCCATCGGTGAGATCGATCTCCGTATCCGTCAGGAACACGAGGCTCGGCTCGTTGTAACCTGCAGAGGCATAGCGCGGTGCGGGGCAGATGTCGCTGGCGGCGCTGGCCAGGCGCTTGGAGAGATTGATGGCCTCCAGCTTGGGCAGTCCGAAGGGATAGGCCGCCCAGACCAATACAACAGCTGAAGCGATGGCCAGTGCAGCCCCTTCCAGCGGCTGCGCCTTTTGCAAGGCGCGCATGGCGAAGAAGGCCAAACCAGCCGCACCGAGCAGAAACGGCAGGGCAAAATAGGGCGGCGTGCGATCCAGAGCCCAAAAAACCGCAGGTCCGCCGATCAGCAGCGCGAGGGGCACAAGCAGCACCAAGGCGGCCACCCAGCGCGCCGTGCGCCAGTGAAACGGCACGCCGCCGCGCTCCAGCGCCAGCAGGGCCAGCACCGCGATGGCGGGATACAACGGCAGCACGTAATGGGGCAGCTTGGTCTGCACCACCTCGAAGATCAACCAGGCCGGAATGATCCAGGCCAGCAGAAAAGCCACCGCTGCGTCGCGGCGCTCCACCCAGGCAAAACGGAACGCCAATGCCATGAAAGCGGCCATGGGCCAGGCCGTCGCCCAGAAAATCACAGTGTATAGCCCCGGCGGCCCCCAATGACGCTCCTGCCCCTGCCCCACTTTGCCCAGCATGTCCTTGCCCACGGAATCGGCAAAAAACGAGCCACCTGTCTTGAGGCCGATGGCGACCAGCCACGGGGCCGCCATGGCCAGCACGATGGCGAGGCCCATCAGTGGTTTGAGCGGCAGCAACCAACGCCCGGAACGCTCGCGCAGGGAAAGCGCCAGTGCAGGCAGGCCGATGATCAGCGGGGTGATCGGCCCTTTGACCAGCACGCCCAGTCCCACAGCCAACCAGAACGCAATGATCTGCCAAAGTCTCAGTTCGCGCTGCGTTTCAGGAGACTGCGCGCGAAACCACAGCCGCGCCAGCACGCCAAATCCCATCAGACAGGTCATCAGCAACGTCGCGTCCGTCTTGGCGAGGCGCGATTCAACGCCCAACAACACCGTGGCCGCCATGAGGCCAGCCGCCAGAAACGCGCCGCTGCGCGACAGGAACGCCAGCGCAGCCCAATACGTCAGCAGCACGCCAGCCAAAGCCGCCAGAAAGGAAGGCAGGCGATAGAATCCGATGGTGCGGCGTGCATCCGCCGCGCCCAGCGTTTCCGCTGCACTGACAGCCACACTCTGCAGCCAGTAAATGCCCACGGGCTTCTTGTGGCGCGCATCATCCTGAAATCGGATATCGACGAAATCGCGCGTCTCCAGCATCTGCTTGGTGGCCTGCGCAAAGCGCGGCTCATCCCGGTCCATCGGCTGGAGCGTGAATTGACCCGGCGCGAATAGCATAAAGGCGAGCACCGCAAGCGCCAGCACGGCGCGCCCATGGGTGGCCGTCAGAGATTGGACGAGGCGGTAAAGGCGCGAGGCAGGATCAGCAGCAAGGCTCATGGAGCGGAGGCTTAAGACATACGGCGCCGATTGGCTAGATGATTTTGGCTAGCTCCAAGCTAATCTATTGATATCATTCAGTTATGGCGACTCCAGTTGGATTCGAACCAACGACCTGCCGCTTAGAAGGCGGCTGCTCTATCCAGCTGAGCTATGGAGTCGGAAATTAATGTGTCCACTGCCCAGTTCGGGTAAACTTGAAATTGTCTGAGTAGGACACGGTCTTCGGCGTCGCCACATTCGGCTCCTCGACGCGAAAGGGCACACCGTTGCGCGTGGCATAGGCCACGGCCTCATCCTTGGTGTCGAACCACATCTTGATCTGGCTGTTCATGTCGGAGCTTGAAGTCCAGCCCATGAGCGGCTCCACCTGCCGGGCGCGCTCTGGCTCGTACTCGAGAAGCCAACGGTCCGTCTTGCCCTGTCCCGATTGCATGGCGGTCTTGGCGGGTCGGTAGATGCGTGCAGTCATGGTGGCCAGGCGCTCCCCTTAACGCGATCCGCATCGTGAGGAAGCGGAAAACCGATGGTCGGGGCGGCAGGATTTGAACCCGCGACCCTCTGGTCCCAAACCAGATGCGCTACCAGACTGCGCTACACCCCGATATCAGTGGGCTGCGGGTAACATGGCTTTGCCCGATACTCAAGCGCGCCCGCAATCAAAATACCGTGCCAAACGCAAAGCCCCGGCCCGGCGCGGCCTCAAACAACGCGCGCGTGTAGGCATGACGGGGAGCAGTGAACACATCCTGGGTGCGCCCCTGCTCCACCACAACGCCGTGCCGCATGACCGCGATGCGGTCGCAAATCTGCGCCGCCACGCGCAGATCGTGGGTGATGAACAGCACCGCCAGTTGAAAGCGCGCGCGCACATCATCCAACAGCTTCAGCACCTGCGCCTGCACCGAGACATCAAGCGCCGAGACAGCTTCATCGGCAATGAGCACCTCGGGCTCCATGGCCAAAGCGCGGGCAATGGCGATGCGCTGGCGCTGCCCGCCGGAAAACTGATGCGGATAACGGGCGAGCGCATCGGGTTGCAGGCCGACGAGGCCCATCAGATCTGCAGCGCGCGCCATGGCGGCGGTGTGGCCAAGGCCGTAGTTCATCGGACCCTCGATGATGGAAGCCCCCACGGTGCGGCGCGGATTGAGCGAGCGGTAGGGATCCTGAAACACGATCTGCACCTTGCGCCGGTGCGGGCGCAGCAGCCGTTCGGGCAAGCTGCCGATATCTGTGCTGCCCAGACGGATGATGCCGGAGGTGGGCGCGATCAGCCGCGCCACGCAGCGCGCCACGGTCGATTTGCCTGAGCCCGACTCCCCCACGATGCCCAGCGTCTCGCCCCGGCGCAGCAAGAGGTCGACGTCGCTCGCGGCCTTCACCACCCGCGCTTTGGGATCAAAAAAGCTGACACGGCCGTAGGTTTTGTTGAGGCCCCGTGTCTCCAGCGCCACAGGTCCGGTTTCCACCGCGCGCTGCGGTGGCTTGAGGCTTGGCACGGAGGCGATCAGCATGCGGGTGTAGGCCTCGCGCGGGGCGCGCAGCACCTCCTGCGCCGGGCCTGTTTCCACGAGCTTGCCCTGCTGCATCACGGCGACACGGTCGGCAATATCCGCCACTACTCCGAAATCATGGGTGATGAACAAGACGCCCGTGCCGCGCCGCTGCTGCATCTCGCGGATCAGCTTGAGAATTTGCGCCTGCGTCGTCACATCGAGCGCGGTTGTGGGTTCATCGGCAATGAGCAGGGCCGGATCGAGCACCAGCGCCTGCGCAATCATGATCCGCTGCCGCTGCCCGCCGGAGAGTTGGTGGGGATAGCTGTCGATCATCTGCTCGGGCTCGG
>JANMMT010000061.1:0-2355 GCA_031373545.1 Hyphomicrobiales bacterium | reverse complement strand
GGCTGAGCGATGTGCAATGCGAGAATGCCTATCGCAATGCCCGCGCCGAGTTTGAAGAGAAGACGCCGCGTTATGCCAGCCGTGCCTCTTGCGAGCGCGTTCACAAGCGCTGTGGCGTGCAGCTCTCGGGCGCAGGGTTCGAGGCGCTGGCACGCGGCGGCGCGACCTATGTGCCGCGCTTTGGCGGCATTCGCATCAATGGGTCGGGTGCTGCCGCGACGGCCACCCCTGTGGTGGAGGGCGGCGGCAAGCTCAGCTTTGCCGCGCGGCAGGTGGCCGCCCTCGACAACCGCGTCGCCAACCGCCGCTCAGTGACACAGGACCCGCGCGCGACCCCCCGGCGCAATGATGGCGGCCAGCAGTTCACAGGGCAGGGCACCAGCGGCCCGTTCGCCCGCCGGGGCGACCGCGACGACACCGTGCGCGTGCCGATGGAGCGCAAGGAACTCGGGCAGACCGCCGCGCCGGGGCTTTATGTCGATCGTGATGGGGTTGAGTGGTACCGGCCTTCGCGGAGAAGGTGAGGGCGCTAATTAGTAATGGTGCGGACGGCGGTGATCCGAGAGCCCGCCCCCAAACTACTGAAATATTGAATTTTTTATAGCCGACATTTGATTTTGTCACAGGATTTGTAGCGATAGGTAAGCCATGCCTAAAATGGGTAGTATCTCAGTTTGAATGGATCGGGTTTTCTGGAAGGCTATCGTAGAGGCCTCTCACCGCTTGCATGAAATTGGATAGTGGCCTTTGATCGCAAAACGCTCGCAAAAGTTGCTTCTGTGTAGCATTCGATATTCCCCTCAGATTACGCGTTGGCTCGTTTCGGAGGCGCTTTGGCTCGTTGTTGGCCGACATATAGCCCTGCGCCCACGAAAAAAACTGAGTCTCCACAGGGCCGGGGTTTTGCCGATAAGCCTCTGCAAATTCAGCACAAGATACCATCCCAGCACCGGCGAACACCGGGACCTGTGCGCTCGCATCAGCGGTAGCTGCCCGTAAGAAGAGCACTGCGAATAGCATGAGCCGCATCAGCGTTTCCCGTAAAAACTTATAGCTTAAGATAAGCAGCCCTAAATTGAGGGCTAATGCGCTACCTTGAGGTGCAAAAAATCACTCGCTTACTAAAAAGAAGCACATCTCGAGCCATTAAAATTCAGCCTCCGGGAGCGGGATCGTAATGGCCTAGGCAACGTTGATTATTACGTTCTTTGCAGAAGTGCAATCGTTGAGACTGCCGGATAGCTTTGCGGAAAGATTCACTAGCCATTGACATTTCCGAGCAAGATATCCTGAAAACCGCTACTTGTGGAGTTCGCGCGAAAGCAAATCACGTGAAATCAACAGTTTATAACAGTTCTATGACTAATAGAGCCCATTGGTGCGGACGGCGGGGGTCGAACCCGCACACCTTTCGGCGCAAGATTTTAAGTCTCGTGCGTCTACCAGTTTCGCCACGTCCGCGTTGCCGTCACGGGTAGCGACAGCCGCGCTGCTGCGCAAGACGGTACTGCCTCACCCCACCAGCTCGCGATAGCGCTCCGTGTCGGTTGCGCCTTCGCTGATGACGGTGAGGATGCGGGAGGTGGCGTTGAGGCCAAGTTGCGCCCGCATCTCCGGGTCGCTGGCCGCGCGGATCAACCCTGCGAGGCCTGCACCGCCGCTTTCGCCTGCGACAATCGCTGGATCATCGCCAGCGGGCCTCGCCAGCAGCCGCATCGTGGCGATGGCGTCTTCCTCCTCCACGGTCATGAAGGCATCGCTGACGCGAGACAGCACGCGCCAGGCCGTGAGCGAGGGCTCATAACATTCCAGCATGGCCATGACGGTGGGCGCATCGTCGGGGATTTTCACCAGCTTTCCGGCCTTGGCGCTGCCCTGGATGCAGGCGGCGCGGGCGGGCTCAACGGTAATGAAGACGGGGCGCTTCTCGCCCATCAGCAGCGCCATGTGGCCAGCGATAGCGGCCGCCAGCCCGCCAACGCCCGCCTGGATGAAGATGTGCGTGGGTGGCTGCGGCAACAGCGCCAGCGCCTCATGCGCGATCATCGTGTAGCCCTGCATCACAAGGCCCGGAATGCGCTCATAGCCCGGCCAGGATGTGTCGGACACGGTGATCCAGCCCTGCGCCTCGCAGACGCGGGCGGCCTCTGTGACGGCATCATCATAGCTGCCGGGCACGGTGACCATGGTGGCGCCAAAGCGGGCAATGGCGGCGACGCGCTCCGCGCTGACATGCTCATGCACGAAGATCGTGGATTTCGCGCCGACCAGCCGCGCGCCTGCCGCGACCGAGCGGCCATGGTTGCCATCGGTGGCACAGCCGAAGGTCATGGTGCTGGCCACAGCCTTCACCTC
>JANMMT010000008.1:0-1719 GCA_031373545.1 Hyphomicrobiales bacterium | reverse complement strand
CAATGAAGCCCCCAAAGGCTTCGCGTTCTGACGGTGTCGCCTCACAGACCGAAAAACCAACCCTCGATCCGCGCTACTACGCCGACGGCATGTCCTGGGAGCGCGAGGTTGTTCGCTCCGTCAAGCGCTCGCGCTCCTTCGCCTGGCTGGTCGCCAGCGCCATGACGATCATTGCTTTCATGGCACTGGGCAGCCTCTTGATGCTGGTTCCGCTCAAGACCTATGAGCCATATCTCATCGCTGTCGATCGCTCGACCGGGTTTCTGGAGGTCAAGCGTCCGCTCAGTGAAGGGCCGCTGCAGCAAGATGAGGCCATCACCATGTTCAACGTGGTGCGCTTCATCCGCGCCCGCGAGACCTATGATCCCAAATCGCTGAAGGACAATTTCGATCTGGCGCAGCTGCTCTCTACCGGGGATGCGTCGCGCGAACTGACCGAACTCTTTTCCCCCGCCAATCCACAAAACCCGGTCCGGCTGCTTGGCGTCAACACGGTGATCGCTGTGACCATCAAATCTGTCACCTTCCCCAATAACCGCACGGCGCTGGTGCGTTTTGCCACCGATGAGAAATCCGCCTCGAAGATCGAGACCCGCCATTTCGTATCGCTGGTCCGGTTTCGCTATGCAGGCACGCCGATGCGCAACGAATACCGTTTCGAAAACCCGCTGGGTTTCCAGGTCGTCGAATATCGGCGTGATCAGGAAACAGTGCCAGCACCACCGCCGGTGCAGCCCCAATCACTCGTACCCCAAATTTCGCCAGCACCCCCGGTGCAAACGCAACAGGAGCGCGGATGAGACGGGTCATGACCATCGGTGCAACCCTTCTGATTTCCGGGCACTGGCTGGCACAGCTCTCAGGCATGGCCGTCGCCGAGGCAACACCAAGTGCTGGACCTCGTGACGCGCGCGTCCGCCAAATCCGGTTCGAGAAGGATCAAGTTGTCGCCATCGACGCCACGTTCGGAATCTCGACCATGATCGTCTTTGGCGATGCCGAGAAAATCGAATCCATTGCCGTCGGCGATTCCGTGTCCTGGCGGGTTGAACCCAACAAGCGCGGCAACATCATCTTTCTCAAACCCGTCGAGGCGAATGCCGCGACCAACATGAATGTCGTCACCGACAAGCGGCTCTACAGTTTCGTGCTCAAATCCAATGAGAGGCCCTCCCGCGCCCAGGTCTACAAGGTGCGCTTCCGCTTTCCCGACGATGAAGCCGATGCACGCCTGCTCAATCAGGCAAAAACACTGGCCAGCATGCCCAACCATCGTGGCTTCCGGCGTGACCGGCTCAACACCTCCTATGCCTACAAGGGCTCTGAAGTGGCAAAACCCTTCGTCATCTTCGACGATGGCACCAAGACCTGGTTCCGATTTGCCGGCGAAGTGCCTGCCATCTTCATCGTCGACGCCGAGCGCAATGAAAGCCTCGTCAACTACCGGCGCGAAGGCGAGTATCTGATTGTCGACAAGGTCGCCTACCAGTGGACCGTGAGAAACGGCGACGAGGTGACCTGCCTGTTCAACCAGAACCAGCTGCCGCCTGAACCAACTGGCGTCGAACCCTATGGCCCGAAGAAAATCGAGAACGGCTTCTTCTCCTGGCTGGGAGGGCGTTGAGACATGCCGACCCGGGACGATTACGCCAAGATGGAGATGGAAGGCCTGATGGCCGCCGATGTCGGCCGCACTAGACCGCGCTCGGGGCGGTTTCC
>JANMMT010000192.1:0-6589 GCA_031373545.1 Hyphomicrobiales bacterium | reverse complement strand
AAAGGCAAGAAATCTCAGCGCTGGCGGTTGAGCGAAGGTCGCTTGGATGAGCTGGACGCAGACTTTAAACTCTTGCATGACTTTCATTGGGGCTATCAAGCCTCGGAGCTAAATAGGCTCGTAAAAGTTTACGGCAGCGCTTTCCTATCCCCCGCCGAACAAGTCAATCCTATATTGAATAACCCTCCAGAGGACAAGGAGAGACAAGATTGGATTGGACAAACCACTTGGCCGCGCTTGCAGGCACTGTGGTATTTTTGTGTTTCACTGTCGAGATTGCTTCAGGGTGATGACCACTGGCTGTCAGCTTATGATGCCTACTGGCTTGGACTTGTCGATGAGGTTATTGGGTCGGGCTTGCCGAACATGCGTGAAATGCTCAACACACAAAACGTGACTGCGCCTCTGTAGCTTCCGTCCTTAAGCATGGTTGAAGGGGGCCAGTCTTCGCAATTAAACAAAATGGCAGGGGGCGGTCCTCGCAATCAAACAAAATCTAGTGAGCATGGGTCACAACTCGTGGCCCGCATCGTTCGAATTTGATGTGTTGGAGCATCAACTGGCCCCGTGACGGCTATTTGTAAATGTCACCACGTGGCCCAATCGCCAGAACGACGATCATGTCCTGTTCCCGATCCCATTGGAAAATCACGCGCAGATCGCCGTGACGCAGCCGAAGGCAGCCGGTGTATTCTCCCTCCATCGGTTTGACATTGGGTGTGTTTTCGGGGTCTTGGGCAAGGGCTTCGAGCTTGGCGATGAGCTGGGCTTTAATCCGCCCGTCCATGCGATCCAGATATTTCCGCGCCTTCCGGTGGACGAGGATCGCGGCCATTATTTTAATTCCGAAAGCGGCACGAATGCCTCGCTATTCCCGCGGCGCCAGTCCTTGATGGCTTCCTGAAGTTCTTCTGCTTCACCGGCATCCAAGTCCCAGCCCAGACGTTCGGCGAGATCCTGATAGTCGGACCAGGCGATGATGACTTCCAGCGGCGCACCGCGCTCGTTCACGACGATCTTCTTGGGAACAGCGGTCATGTTTGGAGTATATCGCCTCCATTCGTTTTCGCAACAGCGCTTGAGGAGATGGGTGTTGCGGTGTTGTTTCCAGTCAGGCTGTACGGGTCACGGGCATCAACCGCGTGCTCTACGATATATCGACGAAGCCTCCCGCGAGTATTGAGTGGGAGTGAGGGCGACGTGGTCGAGGCCTTGCCTCGAATAAATTCATCCGAGTGTTGTGATGCGAGGACTGAACTGAATGGCGTTTGGTTAAAGCTGTTCCCCTATTAGCAAGCACAGGTTTGGGTCCAAAAAAAGTGACATCCACCTGAATAACGCGCTTTGAACCACGTCTGTTGTTGGTGAAGGCCACAGGAATTTAACAAAACCCCCTCCAAATTCCGGTGGCGCTTCGATGAATAATCAAACCTAAAAACCAATATGAAAACTAAATTCCTTTTCGCAGGGCTCGCAGTTGCCCTCACCTTCGGCGCTCTTGCACCGACCTCGGCCCGCGCCGGCCATGAGAGCAGCGGTTACTACGTAACACGTGTGGTTGGCTACGACCGCTGTGGTCGACCAGTCTATCAAAGATTCTGGGTGCCCGTTTGCAACCCACGTCCGGTCTGCCCCGACTATGGCTCAGGTTACAATTCCGGCTATCGGTCTTATCCGAGCTACGGCGGATATGACTATCGTCCGGGATTCAGCTTCTCTTTTGGTGGCTCCAGTCGGCAACATTGCCGGTAAACAATGCCGTCTATGACAGCATAGCCCGGTGGAGAATTCTCCACCGGGCTTTTGTATGAACCACTTGGTTTGATTCCAGCCATTCAGAGCTGTTTCATACCCTCTGGAGCATTTTCAATAGAACCATAGTCACAAGGAGCTATCCAGTCCTGATCATCGATGGGGTTGGCTTTGGTGAGGGCCAAACCGTGGGCGCCGAGTTCTTCAGGGTCACTGGCCTCAGCAATGCGCAACAGTGCATTGACCTGCACCACATCTTATCAGTCGGGGTGAATTCGGGCGAGAGCGGGCGGGAACCTTGCTTCGGCTCCCTCAGTCTGAATCAGTGACAATGGTGCGTTGCATTTGTTCGCCCCCAGATTGTCAATCATCACGATGACGCCCTGACGATCAAAATTCTTTATTCGGTCAAAAGCATCAACCGCATGCCCGAGATATTTCCACGCAGCTGTCGTCCAGCATTGAAGAGGATTGAAGCGGGTCGGAAGAGGGCCACCGACCAACTTTTGCATTGCTAAACCGCCGAGGACGTTGCTCTTTTACCTCAACTCATCACCCCTCACCAAACGAAAACAAACCAACATCATGAAACTCATCCCCAACATCGCCGGAGCCTTGCTCGGCCTTCTGTTCGTCGTCTTCGGACTCGATCACTTCCTCAACTTCATGCCAAAACCCCAGACTGAGCTTCCCGCAGCCGTGATGGATTATTTCAAGGCCATCGGAGGCAACGGCTATCTAACGTTCGTCAAGGTCTGTGAGATCAGTGGCGGACTGTTGGTGTTGCTACCCGTGACGCGGAATGTCGGCATGCTTTTGATCGGCCCGGTTCTGGTGAACATCTGGTGCTTCCACATCTTCGTTGCCAAGTGGGCGATGCTCAAGGACCCCATGGGCGCCGGAGTCGTCGGCCTGATCACCGTGCTGGCATTGATCGTCCTCATCTCTGGGCGAAAAGCCTGGTGCGGCCTTATTAGCCGTTGATTCGTATTCCTCGCTCAAACAAGTCTTCATCCTTCATGTCCTCATCCCTATTCATTCCCCTCAAAATCGGCGCGCTCACTTTGCCAAACCGCATCTTGATGGCTCCGCTCACGCGTTGTCGCGCAGAGGCTGATCACGTCCCGGGCGACTTAATGGCGACTTATTATTCCCAGCGTGCAAGCGCCGGACTGATCATCGCCGAAGCCACGATGGCCGTGGAAGGCCATTCCGCATTCTGGATGGAGCCGGGCATCTATTCCGCTGCGCAAGTCGCGGGGTGGAAGAAGACGACCGATGCCGTTCATGCCGCGGGCGGACGCATCTTCCTGCAAATCTGGCACGGCGGTCGGGCGTGTCATCCGCTGCTCAATGGCGGCGCGCAGCCCGTGGCGCCGAGCGCCATTGCGATTGTCGGCGATGAAGTTCATACGCCCGAAGGGAAGAAGCCTTATGTCACGCCACGCGAATTGCGGGACGACGAAATTCCTAGCATCATCGCCGGATTTAAAAAGGCCGCGCAAAACGCAGTAGCCGCCGGATTCGACGGCGTGGAAGTTCATGGTGCGAATGGTTATCTCCTCGACGAGTTTCTCCGCGATGGCAGCAACAATCGCAGCGGGCCCTATGGTGGCAGCATCGAGAACCGGGCGCGATTGATGCTCGAAGTGATCGCCGCAGTTTGCGAAGTTTGGGGCGGTGATCGTGTCGGCCTGCGCCTCTCGCCGGTGAACAGTTACAACAGCATGATCGACAGCGACCCCGTCGGACTCATGATCTGGCTGGCGAAGCGGCTCAATGATTTCAATCTTGCCTACCTGCACATGATGCGCGGCGACTTCTTCCAACAGCAGAAAGAGGATGTGATGACCCCGGCGCGCGAGCATTTCAAGGGGGTCATCATCGGCAACATGGGGTACACGCCCAGCGAAGCTGTCAGTGCGATCGAAGAGGGCACGATCGACGCCGTCGCTTTTGGCACGGGTTTTCTGGCGAATCCCGATCTGCCCGCGCGCATCGCCGTCAAGGCTCCGCTCAACGCGCCCAATGCGGCGACGTTTTATTCTCCCGGTCCAGTGGGCTACACGGATTATCCAGCGATGCAGGCCGCCTGACATCCGTGTGACATGAACGCGCCGGTGTCATTACTTATGATGCAACAGGGTCAGCAATTCGAGCAACGATCATTTCTTGACAACCAGCCACGTGAAACAACAATCGATCCTTAAATGAAGGTCAGCTCATCCATGACTCGACCCGTATTTCTGCGCCAACTGTTGACCGGAGTGCTGGGGTTGTTTTTCATCTGCCCCTCCATCGCCCAGCCACCCGCCGTGCCGGAAGGTGCGGCGCTGCACAAACTTGTTGTGGGCGTGTGGAAGTTCAAAATTGACGACAAGTTGGTGAAAGGTAGCGGAGTGACCGAGTATAAGGCGGATGGGACGATGAAATCGAAAGGAACCTTTGTGATGCTAGGAGAAAAACTGCCCTTGGACGTGGAAGGCAAGTGGAAGATTGATGGCAATAAATTGATCTGGGAAGTGACCAAGACCAATGACCCAGAGATGTTTGCCGTGGGTGAAAGTGCCACCGAGCAGGTTCTGTCGATTGACGCAAAATCAATGCGTTATCGCGACGAGGACGGGCTCATATGGGAAGAGGAGCGTCAACCATAACGTGGAGCATTAGGAGACGGATATAATGTTGCCGGTGGCGTGACAGGATTGCATTTTCAGCGACGATCACCCTTGGAAATATAGAACGGGGGGAAAATACGCCGATGTACTCTCAAATGAAAATGGAGATCAAGCGTGCAACAATCTCGATTCCAATAGCATTCATTCACTTCATTCTCGCTGTATGGGTTCTTTCGAGCTGCAAAGCTGATCGACAAAAGACTCCCCTGGAGTGGGGGCCGGTGCCCGCAGGGATGGTATTGACACGGAATTTCATGGCGCCGGGATCACCCAAGAAGGAGGGCTATTATTTGTTATCGGACAAATACAGGCTCGGCTCAAAAGCATATGGGCGAATACTGCCAGAATGGTGGTCGAAGATGGTGACCGATGCAAAGGTGAGCGATAAATGGCATCCGCAGGATTTCCCACTGGCCTATGCCGGAGAATTTAAGTCTCAGGACGGTGCGAATGTATTACTCGTGGTGCAGACCTCACAGGCATTTTCCGGGGACGGTTTCTATTCACCGGGCCCGGAGATGTATTTGGTGGCCCGATTATTCACGTTAGAAAAGAAGGGCCCTGAACTTTTGAAAGAGGAAGCGTTCTCCATCGGCAGCTTTCAATATCACCGTTTGCTTGCTGGAAAAGCCACCGGACGGCAAATCATTTTCGTAACAGAAGCTGGGAATCATTTTGACAGTCGCGCGGTCATGTATTCTGAAAAATGCACGATTGATCTGGATGAAAACAACAAGCTCTCGAAGAAGGGTCGAGATCATTTTTGAGAACCACTTGAGCAAGGGCGCGGATGATGCGTTGAGTGCGACCGCATGAGCGTCCCCGCCACCAACTCCCACCGCCACCGCTGCTGGATCGAGGTCGATCCCGATGCACTGCGACACAATGCGGACTCACTGCGCGCGCGCGGTGGCATGGACTTATTGGCCGTGGTGAAAGCGAACGCCTATGGCCACGGCGCGGCCGCAGTGGTGCGGGCGCTACAAGGACATGCCACCTTGTTCGGCGTGGCGAATCTTCATGAGGCGGAGGAAGTTGAGACCACTAAAACCACCACGCCCATCATCTTGCTCGGCACTTGTCTGCCCGAGGAACGCGAGGCCGCGCTGCTCGATGGACTGCATGTCTGCATCAGTTCCCTGGAAGAAGCCGCCGCGTGGAATGCGCTGGCCGCGAAACTCGACACAGCGGTGCATGGGCATATCGCGATCGACACCGGCATGGGCCGCATGGGGTTTCCAGAGGAATCGTGGAAAGAAACAAGTGCCCGTGACTTGTTAAGGTTTTCACATGTTCATTGGGAGGGGCTGGCTTCCCATCTGCCGTCAGCCGATGAGGATGTGGCCTTCACCACCGCGCAGATCGACCGCTTCCGCAAAGTGGTCGCCATCGCCCACGCAGCAGGACTGCGGCCGCGCTGGATCCATCTTGATAACAGCGCCGGTATTCTTGGCTACCCGCAGATTGCGGAATTCTGCAATCTCGCGCGCCCCGGTCTCGCGCTCTATGGCGTGTCGCCACTGCCGGAGAACGCGGACCTGCTCCAGCCGGCGCTTACGTGGAAGACGCGGGTGTTGCTCGTGCGTGATCTGCCCGCCGGTCACGGCATTAGCTACGGTCGCGCAGACAAGCTTAAACGAAATTCACGCGTGGCCACGCTGGCCTGCGGTTATGCCGACGGTTACCCGCGGCAGGTTTCCGGCAAGGGCGCGACTGTGCTGATTCACGGTCGGCATTGCCCGCTTCTGGGCCGGATTACAATGGACATGATCATGGTCGATGTGACGGATGTCGCGCCCCACGTTGAAGTAGGCGACGAGGCCGTGCTGTTGGGTGCGCAAGAGAACGAAGTCATCTCTGCCAATGAAATCGCCGCTCATGCTGGCACCATTCCCTGGCATGTTTTCACGGGCATCTCCGCGCGGGTGGAGCGGTCGCTGGTGTAACGACGACATCCTGCCGTCGCTACTGTCACGCCACGAACTTGATGCTACCCACCTGGCCGCGGGCCATGGCTTCGTGCTGCTCATTGGTGCAGGCGGAATCAATCGGCGCATCCGGCTTCGTATCACTGCCTTCGAGCAAGCGATTGGTCACTAAGTAGTGCTCCACTTCCTCGCCGCTGATATCTGGAATCATCACGCCATTGATCTCCACGC
>JANMMT010000160.1:0-9223 GCA_031373545.1 Hyphomicrobiales bacterium | reverse complement strand
AGGCCGCAGCCAGAAACAGCGCATCACGCCGATGCGGATCATCCGTGTATGGCTCGTCCGCGAATGGCTTGCGCAGCAGGAACGGCAGCATGGCAAGCCCCATGACAGGAAGCATTCCGAAATACAGCGTCGCCATGTTGCGCGCGAGATAAAGGTCCACCGGTCCCCAATCGGGACTGGGCGGACCCCAGTAATCGGAGAGCGGGCGCGCGATGCCATAAAGATGCGGGATCACGGCTGTCAGCAGCGACCAGGGATGCAGCGAGCCCTTGCCCGCTTCGGACAATGTGATCACAGGGCGGTTGGAATCAGCCGCCAGCAACAGCGTCAGCACCAGGGGCACGGCCACCACAACCGCGCCGCCAAGGGCTCCGGCGATCAGGGGGCGCAGGGCCAACCGCAGGGGCAGGCGCAGGCTGAGCAAGCGGTGCACCGCGTAGGCTCCCAGCACAAGAACGCCCAGGAAAGCCACCTGATCTCGCCCCAGCAGCATGAAGCCTGCGATCACGCCCGCCCACAATCCGTACGCCATGCTTGCGCGCGCCAGTGCGCGGTCCAGCAACCAGAGCGCAATGGGCAGATAGGCAAGGCTGAGCACCTGCCCCACGTGCTGGATGCGCCAGGCTGCCATGCCGCCGAGCGCAAAGGAAAAGGCCGCCACCAGCGCGCCCGCCTCGTGCCAGCCGCGGTCCCTGAAATAGAGCACGATGAACACGCTGCCCACAAAGAGGCTGGCGAAGAGCACGCCGTCCAGCGCCATCAGATCGGGCGCGGGATTGAGCAACGCCATCAGCAGATAGGGCGGCGAAAAGATCAGCGATTGGGGATCAGCCACCTGCGGATGGCCGGAGAACACGTTCGGCGTCCAGAAGGGCGATTGTCCACTGCCCAGACTCTTGGCCAGAAAGGCCAGTTGCGGCTGGAAATGCGCCTTGGCATCCCAAGGCACGGTGACCGCGCCCGAGAGCCACGGCCATGTCAGCACGAGGGAGCCCAGCAGCAACAGCGCGAGCACACTCCAGAGCTGAAACGTTGAGCGGGCAGTCGGCGTCATGCGTCCCGAATCTCCAGACATCGGCTTTCCTTTCTGGCAGCATCCTGTTGGGATGTCGCGAGATGAAAGATCAATGCGATCACAACAAGTCATTTGGCGCAGACGCGGACACGTCCTAGACCGCGCGGCGCAGATATCCGGATACAGATGACAACGCCCTTCACATCCAATGGCATGCGCCGTGGCTTCATTGCCGGGCAGCCGTTTGGCGTGGGCGTTTTTGTCTATGGCATCGCCTTCGGGTTGCTGGCGGTGCAGATCCGATTTTCGCTTCTCGAAGGCACGCTGATGAGTGTGCTGGTCTATTCAGGCTCGGCGCAGCTTGCGGTGGTCAACGGATTGCCGGGGGGCGCGTTGAGCCTGTCCTCCAGTGCCCTTTCGGCTCTGCTGGCCACCATCTTCCTGCTCAATGCACGCTACCTGCTTTACGGAGCAGCGCTCCGGCCATGGTTGGGGCAAGTGCCCGCGTGGCAGGCGTACCCGACACTGGCGGTGCTCGGCGATGGCAACTGGATCCTCTCAATGAAACAGGCCGCAAACGGCGAACGCGATGCGGGCTATGTAATGGGCTCGGGGCTCGCCTCGTTTCTTCCCTGGATTGGCGGAACCGTGCTGGGCATGCTGGGCGGCAATCTCATCGCGAACCCCCGGCTGCTGGCATTGGATTTCATGTTGATTGCGTTCTGCGCGGCCATGGCAACCAGCATGGTGAAGGGTCGGACCGACCTTGCCATCGTGGCGGTGGCAGGCGGCGTTGCACTTGTCGCCGATGCTCTGCTGCCACAGGGCTGGCCCATCGTGGCCGCAGGGCTGGCCGGTGCACTTCTGGTCTGGGTGCGCTTCAAACCAGAGCCCACACCATGACGCTTCGACCTGATTTTCTGTGGCTGGTGCTGCTGGTTGGTGCAGTGGCTTTTGCCTGCCGCGCCGGCGGTTTTTTACTGATGCGCTTCATTCCCGCCTCGCCCCGGCTGGAGGCAGCCCTCAGGGCCACACCGCTGGCGGTGATGGTGGGGATCGTCGCGCCTGCCGCCGCGCATGGCGGCGTGCCTGAATTACTGGCGCTTGCCGTGATCATTGGTCTGGCCAGGCTCGGCGCGAACGATGTGGTCAGCGCTCTGGCGGGCGTGGCCGTCGTGGCGGTAACGCGCAGCTACGCTGGCCTTTAGGCAATCTCGCTCCATGGCCCGCTCCAGGCTTTGCCGAAGCCGCCGTTGAGCGCCACCATCAGCGGCTCCAGCCGCCAGAACCAGAAGCCCGGCAGATCCACATAAAGCTCCGCCTTGGGATTGACGGCGAGATAGCGCGCCCGCAGCCTGTCGTAAGCCGCGCTGCCCACAGGAGCCGCCACGGCCCGCCCTGTCAACGTGACGCGCGGATGCGCCAGAGGATCGCCCTTGCCGATGGCACTGACCAGCAGGGACATGCGCGCATCGCGCTCCATGTGGCCTGTATGACCCGAGAGGTGCGAGGTGATGATGATCGGCACGCCGTCGGCGTCAAGCGCCAGCGCCACCAGCGTGGAGAACGGCGCGCCCTCCCCTGTCAGCGTGCCCAGAGCACCGTGGCGTGCCTGCTTGAGCAGGCTCTTCACCATCTCCACATGATCGAACGGGGGCATGGGCAATGGTTCTGTGGGGCGAGCTTCACGCGGCGTATCGGTCATGCGTCATCCTTTCACATTGTTTCGTGTGCCGCGCTTGAATTCCCGCGCAAGCAGCGACAGTGTTCCTCCATGCCACGCCGGAGATGCCCGTGACCAATCTGAAGTCCACAACTGTCCTGATGCCCGTTCCCATGATGCCGATGATCCAGGAGGGGCTGGCCAGCACCTTCACCCTCTTGAAAGCCTGGGAGCAGCCGGACCCGGAGGCCTTCATGACAGCGCACGCCAGCGCGGTGCGTGGCATTGCGGCAGGGTTTGCCAAGCGCTTCGACAGCGCATTTCTGGGTCGTTTTTCCGGGCTTGAAATCGTCGCGAACTTTGGTGTGGGCTATGACAGTGTGGATGCGGCCTGGTGTGGGCAGAACGGCGTCATTGTGACCAACACGCCCGATGTGCTGACGGATGAAGTGGCGGACCTCACAATCGGCCTGCTGCTGGCCACCCTGCGCCAACTGCCCCAGGCGGACGCCTATGTCCGGCGCGGCGATTGGCTCAAAGCCCCGTTTCCCCTCTCGGCAACGCTGCGCGGGCGCCGTGTCGGCATCATCGGGCTGGGGCGCATCGGCAAGGCCATCGCTGAGCGGCTCGAAGGATTTGGCGTCAGCATTGCCTACCACGGGCGCAGCGCACAGGGTGATGTGCGCTATGCCTATCATCCGACGCTCGTCGGCCTGGCGGAGGCGGTGGATGTGCTGATTTCGGTGGCTCCGGGCGGGGCCGCGACGCATCACATGATCAGCACCGAGGTGCTGTCGGCATTGGGAGCCAAGGGCATATTCATCAACGTCGGACGCGGCAGTGTGGTGGATGAAACGGCGTTGATTGCCGCCTTGGCGAGCGGCACGATCATGAGTGCGGGGCTTGATGTATTCGAGGATGAACCCCGCGTACCGCAGGCTCTGATTGACATGCCGCATGTTGTTCTTTTGCCACATGTCGGCTCCGCCTCGCATCACACGCGCCGCTTGATGGGACAATTGGTTGTCGACAACCTCGTCTCGTGGTTTGCAAAGGGCCATCCGCTGACGCCTGTGGCCGAAACGCCGTGGGCGGAGGGATAATCGCAATACGGCCTGCAAGAGGCAGGAGGAGAGACCGATGATCATCTGGCTGCGTGCGGCTGCCACATGCGCTTCGATGGGTGCGTTGGCTCTATCAGGTTCAGTCCTATCAGGTTCAGCCATATTAGGTTCAGCCCTGGCGCAAGGCGCGCGCGCCCCGGCACCTGCCACCGATCTGCAACCCGCAACTTCAGATGTCACCAAGACGATTGCCGGACCGTGGGATTTGCAGGTGCCGAAGAACAAGCTGAAATGCCGGGTGCAGCTCAGCGTTTCAGGCAAGGTGCCAAAAGCCGTTGTCGGAATGCCCGCCGCCTGTCGGCAGACATTTGGCGCCATGGCCAATGCCGAGACCTGGGCCGTGACCGACAAGGGCGCGATTCGCATGCTGGACAGGCGCGGCGCCGCGATCGGCGACTTCGTGCGCGCCGATGCCGGCGTGATGAAGGTCACCATCGGCGCCAACGAGTTCACTCTGGAGCCCGTCACGGGGCGCTATCCCTCCGCTGATCGCATCACCAGCGTGGATACCGCCATTGGCCGGTTGAATGCCCCCGCCGCCGAAACGCCCACCACACCTTCGGCCCGCGCCGGACGCTATCAGCTTGTGCGCGCCAACAATGCCGATACGGGCTGCGTGCTGATGCTCGACCGCACCCGCCCCGGCCCAATCGCACTCAGCGGCCAGGCTTCGCTCGAAAAAGGCTGCCCGGACAAGGGCCTGCAGACCTTCGACCCGGCGGGCTGGCTGGTGGAGCGCGACCGCCTGTTCCTCTATGCGCGCAAGGGTCATCGCTTCGGTTTCAACATCGAGCGCACGGGACAACTGGTCAAAGACCCGCCTGCAGGGTCGCCGCTCACAGCCCGCAAGCTGGATTGATGGGCGGCATGTGCGGATTTGATTGGTCGTGACGCGGCATGTGTGATCGGCTCAGAAGCGCAGGGAGCCCACCATGACAACCCCATCCAAACGCCGTGAAACCTATCGCATGCTGCATGCGCAAGGCTGTTTTGTGCAGCCGAACCCGTGGGACATTGGCTCCGCCCGGTGGTTGCGCGCCAAGGGGTTTCCGGCGCTTGCCACCACCAGCGCGGGCTACGCCTGGCGTGAAGGTCGGCCGGACCAGGACGTGCCGCTGGAGATGATGCTCGGCTATATCCGCGACATGGTCGACGCCGTGCCGGATGTGCCGGTCAACGCCGATTTCGAGAACGGCTACGCCGAGGACGAAGCAAGCCTCTCTGCCAACATCCGGCGTTGCATTGACACAGGTGTGGCGGGGCTTTCCATCGAGGATGCCACCGGCGACCCCGACGCACCGCTCTATGATTTTGAAGCAGCGATCCACCGCATTCGCTTGGCCCGCCGCGCCGTGGATGCCAGCGGGACGGGCACGTTGCTCACAGCCCGCGCCGAGGCTTTTCTGCACGGCCACCCGGACCCTTTGCCAGAGGTGTGCCGCCGCCTCACAGCGTTTGCCGATGCGGGCGCGGACGTGCTGTTTGCGCCCGGCCCCCGCACGCCAGCCGATATCAGCGCTGTTGTTGCTGCGGCCAAGGGCAAGCCGGTCAACATCATCGTGTTCGCGGACATTGGCCTCACCGTGCCGGACATTGCTGCGCTGGGCGCGCGGCGCATTTCCATCGGTTCGGCGCTGGCCAAGGCGGCCTGGACTGCTTTCGATCATGCCACCGACGCTTTGCTCGCGGGCAGCTTCGCGCCCTTCGCCGGGACTATGCCGAGCCCCAAGCTGAACAGTTTTTTTGCCGCTGATCTGAAAGCCCGCGGCACATGAGCCTTGATCTCACAGGTTGGACGCCGCCACCCTTTCCGCCGCGCCAGACGCTGGAGGGGCAGTGGAGCCGCCTTGAGCCGCTCAGCGCCGCGCATCATGGGGCCGCGCTGTGGCGGCACATGGCAGGAGCCGACGCGATCTGGGAGTTTCTGGCGCAAGCCGCACCGCAGAACGAAACAGAATATCTCGCCATTCTGACCGCCATGGAGGCGCGTGCGGACATCGTGCCTTTCGCCATCATCGACATTGCTGACGGCGAAGCCAAGGGCCATCTGTGGATCATGGAGATCCGCCCGCAGCACGGCGTGTTCGAGGTCGGATCAATCACGTACTCACCGGCGCTGCAGCGCACGCGCGCGGGCACGGAGGCAATCTATCTGATCGGCAAATATGGCTTCGAGCTGGGCTACCGGCGCTATGAGTGGAAGTGCAACAACCGCAACGAACCCTCCAAGCGCGCCGCCCTGCGCTATGGCTTTGCGCCAGAGGGGCTGTTTCGCAACCACATGGTCATCAAGGGTCTCAGCCGCGACACGGCGTGGTACTCTATGATCGAGAGCGAATGGCCCGCCCGCAAGGCACGCTTTGAGGCCTGGCTCAGACCGGAGAACTTTAGCGCTGAAGGCGTTCAGAACTCAAAACTTTGACAGCGCATGGCTCAATATTATGGCTTCGAGGCTGGCTCCATGCCTTTCGCGGTCAGCACAGCAACGGATGCGGGGCTGGAAAGATGCCTCACAAGCGCGGCGGTTGCGGACGCATCCTGCGGTGAAGGGGCCACACCCAGCGCATACACCGTTATGCGCTGGACCTCTGCAGGCAAAGGACCAACCAGCACCACACCCTTCACTGGCAACAACTCACTGATCTGATGCACAGCAACATCGGCCTCACCCTTCACGACAAGGTCAGCCACATATCCGCCCGCCTGCAATTTGGCCTTGGGTTTGACCTCAGCGGCGATGCCCAAACGGTCAAGCAGGCCAGAGAAGTATATTCCGCTGGAGCCACCTGAAGCCGGATCGATATAGGCAACCGCGCGCGCAGCAACGAGCGTTTTCTTGAGGGCGTCGACTGTCGAAATATCCGGTTGGGGCGCGCCCTCTTTCACGGCGATCCCGATGCCGACCTGCGCCAGATTCAGTCGGCTTCCGGCGGCAACGCGGCCTTTCGCGATGAGATCGTCAATCACGCCAGGGGTGATGACAGCCAGGTCAAACGGTTGCCCGGCCTCGATCCGTCTTTGCAGGCCGCCCGCTGTGTCATTGGCCAGCGTAACGTTGTGACCCGTTTTCTTTTCAAAGGCCCCCACTAACTCAAGCACCACTTCCTTCATGGCCCCAGCCGTCAGAACACGGACTTCGGCAGACTGGGCGGGGAGAAAGCTGAACGCCATCAAGGCTCCCAGCAACGCAGGCTTCAGTTGCATGGGCGTAACCTCGCTTGTGGAAAGAGGGGTTGGATCAAGATCCGTTCCCCATCCTTCCATGATCCTGCTGAACAGGCAAAACGAAATCGAGATCAACTCACCCATTCACCCCGTGGCAGTGCTTGTATTTCTTGCCGGAGCCACAGGGGCAGGGCTCGTTGCGGCCAACTTTGCCCCAAGTCATGGGATCTTGCGCGTCGCGCTGGTCCGCCGGTACAATTGCCTCGGACGCGTATCCCGCTGACGAGGCCAGTTCCGCCATGGGCTGGCCAAACTCACCGCCCGCATACTCCACCGGGGGCGCGGCCTGCGGCTGCTCGAACACCACTTCGACGCGCATCAAATTGCCTGTCACGGTCTGGCGCAGGCGCGTGGTCAGTTCGCCGAAGAGCTGAAAGGCTTCGGATTTGTATTCGTTCAGCGGATCGCGCTGGGCCAGCCCGCGCCAGCCGATGACGTTGCGCAGATGGTCGAGCGTGACGATGTGCTCGCGCCAGAGCTGGTCCAGCGTCTGCAAAACCACCTGCTTTTCGATGTAGCGCTGGATGTCCGGCGTATTGCGCTCGATGCGCAGCGCATAGGCCTCGTCGCCGTGCTTGATCAGACGCTCGCGTATTTCCTCATCGGCAATGCCTTCCTCGCGCGCCCAGTCATCGACGGGCAGGTCGGCGTTGAGATGCTCCAGCACATCGCTGCGCAAGCCGGTAATATCCCAGGCATCGGGATAGGAATCGGGCGGGATGTGCCGCTCCACCAGGGCTTCAGTGCTGGAATGGCGCATGTCGGTGATGGTCGCGTCCATCTCTTCCGACGCCATGTATTCGCGCCGCTGGTTGAACACCGCCTTGCGCTGGTCGTTCATGACGTCGTCGTATTTCAGCACATTCTTGCGCTGATCGAAATTGCGGGCTTCCACCTTCTTTTGTGCCGTCTCGATGGCCTTGTTGACCCAGGGATGCGCGATGGCCTCGCCCTCCTGCAGGCCCAGCTTGGTTAGCATGCTCTCCATGCGCTCGGAGCCGAAGATGCGCATCAGGTCATCTTCCAGCGACAGGAAAAAGCGGCTGCGCCCCGGATCGCCCTGACGTCCGCCGCGCCCGCGCAGCTGATTGTCGATGCGCCGGCTCTCGTGGCGCTCGGTGCCCACGATGTAGAGCCCGCCCGGATAGGTCTTGGTCACGGCGGGCTTGCGGCCTTTTGCGGGGGTGACTTCCACAGTCTCGCCGGCGTTCAGCACGATGTCGCGGAAACGCTCCACCTCGGCGCGGATTTCGGCCGACCTGGCGGCGCGGGCCACGTCGTCCAGATCAGGCGAGACCTCGGCGCGCAGGCGCATGTCGACGTTGCCGCCCAGTTTGATGTCCGTGCCACGGCCTGCCATGTTGGTGGCGATGGTGATGGCACCGGGCACACCGGCTTCTGCCACCACAAGGGCCTCCTGCTCGTGGAAGCGCGCGTTGAGCACTGCGAACACGCGGGCGCTCTTGCCCGAACGCGCCGAGGCGTACAGCAGGTCCAGCGCATCGGGCGCCGCAAAATCGATCTGGCGGAAGCCCGCTTGCAAGAGGCGCTCGGCGAAAAGCTCGGATTTTTCAATCGATGCCGTGCCCACCAGCACGGGCTGCATGCGGTCGCTGGCCTTGGAAATTTCCTTGATGATCGCCTCGATCTTCTCGTTCTCGGAACGATAGACCTCATCATCATCATCCACGCGCGACACCGGCACGTTGGTGGGCACTTCGATGACTTCCAGATTGTAGATGGACTGAAACTCTTCCGCCTCGGTTTCCGCCGTGCCGGTCATGCCCGCCAGCTTGTCGTAGAGGCGGAAGTAATTCTGGAAGGTGATGGAGGCGAGCGTCACATTCTCGGGCTGGATCGTCGCGCGCTCCTTGGCCTCCAGCGCCTGGTGCAGACCATCCGAATAGCGCCGTCCCGGCATCATGCGACCGGTGTATTCGTCGATGATGACGACCTCCTGCTGGCGCAGTTCCGGGTTGAAGCGGACGATGTAATCCTTGTCCTTGGTGAAGAGGGTGTGGGCCCGCAGCGCCTGGTTGACGTGGTGCACGATGGTCGCGTTGTGCGCCTCGTAGAGCGTGCCAAGCTTCAGGATCGCAGCGCCCATCAGAAGCTGCTCGATGTTCTCCGTGCCGTCCTCGGTCAACGAGACCTGCCGCTGCTTGAGATCCACCTCGTAGTCGCTGGCCTTCAGAC
>JANMMT010000159.1:0-15284 GCA_031373545.1 Hyphomicrobiales bacterium | reverse complement strand
CGTCGGTCGAGCCCGTGCCGACCGAACCGCATTTCTCCTGTGACGCCCCTTCGCCGGAAAGTGATCATCCGTCACCTCGATGATCCCGGCAGGCTTACCCGCGTTGTCAGCGGGAGTGAGCGGAGGACATGACGATGATCAACCTGACATTTCCCGATGGCGCGGTGCGCCCCTACGAATCCGGCATCACGGGTGCAGCGATTGCAGGCGGCATTTCGCCCTCGCTGCTGAAGCGCACCGTCGCCATGGCGCTGGACGGCGTCGTGCATGATCTCTCTGATCCCATCACGCGGGATGCGAGGCTGGAACTGTTGCCCCGCACCGATCCGCGCTGTCTGGAACTGATCCGCCATGACGCGGCCCATGTGCTGGCGGAAGCCGTGCAGGAGCTTTTTCCCGGCACGCAGGTGACCATCGGCCCGGTGATCAAGGACGGATTCTATTACGATTTCTTTCGCGAGACGCCGTTCACGCCTGAAGACTTTGCCGCCATTGAGAAAAAGATGCGCGAGATCATCGGCCGCGACAAGCCGTTCACCAAAACGGTGTGGACCCGCGAGCAGGCGAAGGATTTTTTCCGCGCCAAGGGCGAGGCCTTCAAGGTCGAGTTGGTGGATGCCATTCCGCCCGGCGACGATCTGAAAATGTATGACCAGGGCGGCTGGCTGGACCTGTGCCGTGGCCCCCACATGACCTCCACAGGCAAGATCGGCGCTGCGTTCAAACTGATGAAGGTGGCGGGCGCCTATTGGCGCGGGGACAGCAAAAACCCCATGCTCAGCCGCATCTACGCCACGGCGTTTGCCACGCAAGAAGAACTCGACGCGCATCTGCACCAGCTGGAGGAGGCGGAAAAGCGCGACCACCGCAAGCTGGGCCGCGAGATGAACCTGTTTCACTTTCAGGATGAAGGCCCCGGCACCGTCTTCTGGCACGCCAAGGGCTGGACGGTGTTCCAGCAACTGATCGCCTATATGCGCCGCCGGTTGTCGGGCAGCTATGACGAGGTGCAGGCCCCGCAGGTGCTGGATAAATCGCTGTGGGAAACCTCCGGCCACTGGGGCTGGTACCAGGAGAACATGTTCGCGGTGAAATCCGCCTACGCCTTCACCAACCCAAAGACGGAGGATGCGGATCAGCGCGTGTTTGCGCTCAAGCCCATGAACTGCCCTGGGCACGTGCAGATCTTCAAGCATGGGCTGAAAAGCTACCGCGATCTCCCCATTCGCCTGGCGGAGTTCGGCAGCGTGCACCGCTATGAGCCGTCGGGTGCATTGCACGGGTTGATGCGCGTGCGCGCCTTCACGCAGGACGACGCGCACATCTTCTGCATGGAAGACCAGTTGGAGGCCGAAATTCTCAAGATCAATGATCTGATGATGTCGGTCTATCACGATTTCGGGTTCGAGAAGGTGGTCGTCAAGCTCGCCACGCGGCCCGAAAAGCGCGTCGGCACCGATGCAATGTGGGACCACGCCGAGGCGATCCTGCGCTCGGCGCTGATCCGCATGGAGGCCGAATCCAATGGCCGCATCGTGACAGGCATCAACGAAGGGGAGGGCACGTTCTACGGCCCCAAGTTCGAGTACACGTTGCAGGACGCCATCGGACGGGATTGGCAGTGCGGCACGACGCAGGTGGATTTCAACCTGCCCGAGCGCTTCGGCGCCTTCTACATCGGCTCGGACGGCGAGAAAAAGCAGCCCGTGATGGTGCACCGCGCCATCTGCGGCTCGCTGGAGCGCTTTCTCGGAATCCTCATTGAAAGCACGGCGGGGCATTTTCCGCTGTGGATGGCCCCTGAGCAGATCGTGGTCTGCACCATCACCTCCGAGGCGGATGAATACGCCCACAAGGTGGCGGAGGCGGCGCTGGCCCATGGCTTGCGTGCCCGCGCGGACCTGCGCAACGAGAAGATCAACTACAAGGTGCGCGAGCATTCCCTCGCCAAGGTTCCCGTGATCATGGCTGTGGGCAAGCGCGAAGGGGAGGAGGGGACAGTGTCCATCCGCCGCCTCGGCTCCCAGGCGCAAACCGTGATGACGCTCAGCGAGGCCTTGAAAGCGCTGGAGCTTGAGGCCCTGCCGCCCGACCGGCGCTGAGGCGTAAACCGGCGCGTTCGAAAGCGCCGGTCTTCAGTTGTTCCAGTTCCACCTGTCAGCCCAGCTTGACCTGTCCGGCCGCGCGCTCTGCAAACCGGCCCACAAATGTGGTCGCCAGATCGACACTTGACGTCGCCAGCTCAGCATCGAGGGCCTTGAGCATGTCGTAGACGCTCTTCATGCCATCGGGCGACATGACGCCGGTGCGTGAAAACGCCTCCTTGGTCTTGCCGAATGCCGCAAGATAAAGCGCCCGCTCACCCAGGTGAAACTCGGGCGGCACTGCATCCGCCACCTGATCGGGCGTGGCCTGCGCGATCCACAGCAACGCCTTGTAATGGGCGTTGACCACCGCCTGCACGGTGTTGGGGTTGGCTGTGATGAAATCCTGCTTGAAATAGACACAGGCCGCAGGGTTGGACCCGCCGAACAAGGCACGCGTTCCGGCTTCCGTGCGGGTGTCGATCAGGGTGACGATGTCGCCGTCCGCTTCCAGCTTGGAAATGACAGGGTCGAGGTGGCTGATCACATCCACCTCGCCGCGCTTCATGGCCGCTACGCCGCTCGCCCCGCCGCCAATGCCGATGTAGGATGCATCCGTTGTCTTGAGACCCGCCTTCACCATGGCGTGCTGCACCGTGATGAATGTGGAGGAACCTGGCGCCGTGACGCCAATCTTGAGGCCTTTGAAATCCGCAGCGGATTTAATCTTGCCAGCGAGATCCTTGCGCACGCCGATGACGATGGAGGGGTAACGCAGCAGTTCCACAACCGCGCGCACATCCTGCCCCTTGGCCTGCATGCGGATGGTGTGCTCATACGCGCCGGCCACAACATCGACCGAGCCGCCGACAAGTGCCTGCAAGGCCCGCGCGCCGCCGGCAAAATCGTTGATTGTGACGTCGAGGCCGAATTCCTTGAAGTACCCGCGGCGCTCCGCAATGGTCAGGGGAAGGTAATACAGGAGATTCTTGCCACCGACAGCGAGGGTGAGCTTGGATTTCTCGAGGCTTTGTGCCCGCGCAGGGGACACAAGTGCAGATCCGGCAAATGCAGACCCGGCAAGTGCTGTACCGGCAGCCAGCAGATGGCGGCGGTTGAACATGGACATCTTGATCCTCCCGATGCGCCCTGAGCTCTCATGGCTGGCGCTTGCCACTACGAATAGCGTGGTGTCGGCATGGCGGCAACCGGGAGCTGCGTTGGATATTCGTTCCCGGTCCAAGTGCCCACTTGTGGAACGCAGAGAGAACATGTATCAATGTTCGTGATTTGTGCGGCGACTCGGGACCGCGCTGGACACGGAGAATTGCCCCCATGCTGACACGCAAGCAGAGCGAGTTGTTGCGGCTCATCAACGACACGCTGCAGGAGACCGGGGTTCCACCTTCTTTCGACGAAATGAAGGACGCGCTCGGTCTCAAATCCAAATCGGGCATTCACCGGCTGATTCTGGCGCTGGAGGAACGCGGTTTCCTGCGCCGCCTGCCCAACCGCGCCCGCGCGCTGGAGGTGCTGCGCATGCCCGAGGCAGCCGGAATCAGCGCCCGGCCAGGTCGCCAGCGTTTCAGCCCCAGCGTGATCGAGGGAAGCTTGGGCAAGATGCGCCAGGCTGCAAGCGCGGCGGACCCGGAGGATGATATCCGATCCATCAGCGTGCCCGTCATGGGCCGCATTGCGGCAGGTACGCCCATTTCAGCGTTGCAGACACGCTCGCACACTATCAACGTCTCACCGGATTTTCTTTCGCATGGTGAGCATTTTGCCTTGGAAGTGCGTGGTGACTCCATGATCGAGGCCGGCATTTTCGATGGCGACACTGTGATCGTGCGCAAGACCGAAAGCGCGGACTCGGGCGACATCATCGTTGCCCTGATCGACGACGAAGAGGCCACGCTCAAGCGTTTTCGCCGCAAGGGCACGTCCATCGCGCTGGAAGCTGCCAACCCCGCTTATGAAACCCGCGTGCTTGGCCCCAACCGCGTGCGGGTGCAGGGCAAGCTGGTCAGTCTGATCCGCAGATATTGATCACGGCAGAAGCAGTTCAGCCCCGTCATCCGGCGGGGTGTTGTCAGGGCGGGCAGCGGGCAGAGTTGATGAGGGCGGGGTCAGGGTTGGCGGCGTTTCCATTGACCGTGCCGGGTCTTGCATCGCTGACTGGGCGCTGCGCCCAAACCAGGGCTTCCAATGCTGCGCAGCGCGGGCTGCGATCACATCGAACCCATCGCCGTTCTGACGGATCGCAAGCGATGCGCTGTGCGCGAGGCGGGCGCGATCAATGAGCAAAGGCACACGCTGACACAGCGGCGGAGCGGTCAGGGCGGTGATAATCACGTGGGCGCGGGCGCAATCCTCCTCGAACGCGGCAGCCTCGAGCACCACAGCGACAGCGCGGCCATCGGGCAGGCGTGCGACACAGCCCATGCGGTCGCAGGTCGTGCCCGTCCGCAGCGTCGCATCGCCGGCCTTGCGCATGTCGCCATCGGCTGCCAGCCAACGTTCCACGGTGAATTTGCCGGCCCCGCGCCCCAAGGTGCTCAGCTTTCCATCTGTACCCCGGATCATCGCGACCTGCCCCTGCCGGTCCACCAGAATATCCACCGGCGGTGCGTTGCCTGCCAGATGAGCACCAGCCAGCACGGGCACCATGCCCAGCAGGCGCAGCGGATGAATGATCAGCACCAGCCAGACAAACCCTGCCGTCATCAGCAGGAGTGCGCTGATGTCGAAGGCGCGCAGGCCGCGCACGGCGCCGTCCACTGCCGCCACGAGGCTGGAGACCTCCAGCACTTTCTGGCTGCCAATGCCCATAAGGCTCCAGATGGGAGCGTCCAGGCCAAACGGCATCAGCAAGGTGCCGGCCACGGCGGCGGGCATGACGATGAACGAGACAAAAGGAATGGCCAGCGCGTTGCCGATCAGGCCGTATGGGTTGAGCCGCTGGAAGTGATAGGCTGCGAAAGGGGCGGTAGCGAAACTGGCGATCAGCGTGGTGGCCAGACTGGCCCCGACAATCAGAAAAGCCTTCACCAGCCACGAGGGCGGCAGGATGGGGCCGCTTTTTTCCGCGCCAGCACGCTTGCGCCGCAGCCACCATTCATGTCCGGCAATCATGCCCGCCACGGCAGCATAGGACATCTGAAAGCTGGGCCCCATCATGGTTTCGGGCTCGCGCGCCAGCACGATGATGGCGGAGATCGCCAGATTGCGCATGGAAATCGCCGGGCGGTCGAACACGATGGCCGCGAGCATGACGAGGGTCATGAACAGCGAGCGCTCGGTCGCCACCTCTGATCCTGAGAAAATGCAATAGGCCGTGGCTCCGATCATGGCCAGAACAGCTGCGTATTTTTTGACCGGGTGGCGGTTGGCAAGCCCTGGCACCAGAACAAGGCCAAGCCGCGCAATCCAGAAGAACACTCCTGCCGCCAGCACCATGTGCAGCCCCGAGATCGAGACGATGTGATAGACACCCGCACCGCGCAGGTCATCGTTGGCCCGCTCGTCGATCAACCCGCGCTTGCCTGTGACCAGCGCTGCCGACAAGGCGCCGGCCTGCCCGCCGATCACGCGCGCGATGCGGTTGGTCATATCCGTGCGGGCGTTGTCGATGGCGGCCCACATCTCGATCTGCCAGCCTGCAGCGTGCGGCGGCGCGGAGAGATTGATCGGGCCGGACCAGCGTCCGACCGCGCCCAGGCCGAGATAATAGGCGTCGCGGGCAAAATCATACCCGCCGGGAAAAGCCGGTTGCGGGGGCGGCATGAGCCTGGCCTGGCCTGTGATGTGCGCGCCAGCACGGGGTGTGGGGCCGCGGTAAGTCACGCGCAGTCGCTCGGGCGCGGTCACTGTAAAACTGGATTGAAACGACGTGAGTGTCAGCACCATGCGCCCACCTTGCGGACCGGCATCGACGGTTTCGACAAAACCCGAAAGCTTGGCGAAGGCAGGCCTGTCCAGCACGGGCGCTGCGACCAGGACCGTGCGCAGTGCCGCCGCCCCGAAGCCGAGAAACATGAAGGCAAAAGCCACAAGCCCCGCGAAAAGGGCCAGTCGCTGGCGCTGGTGCGCAGCCAAAGCCAGCAAGATTGCCGCACAGCCGAAAGGCAGCCCGAAGCCCGGCACGCCGTCGGCCACGAAAAACAGCACGACACCCACGCCCATGCAGACGGGCAACCAGGGAAACAGACGCCTTGCATCGACCTCGGCAAGCAGCGCGCGGCGAAGATCCAAGGCAGCCAGCAGCCGGTGGGTGAGGCCGCCGCCCGAAAGCGCGCGACCCGGCCAGTTCGGGCCGATCCATGGCAAGCCAATCGCGTGCGCTCCGAGTCTGCGGCGCTGCGGATCGTCCTCGCCGGGATATCGGCCTGTCATGCTCCACGCCCTTAACGCTCAATCAATCACATGCTACACGCAGGCCTGCCGGTCGTCAGCGTATTTGCGCAGTGATGATTGTTCTCAGCCAAATCTCCCTCGAGCGGCAGCTCCGCACCCACGTTCAAAGTGAATCATGTCCCAGCCTGTTGTCACCCGCTTTGCCCCGTCTCCCACAGGTTTTCTGCACATCGGCGGGGTGCGCACTGCGCTCTTCAACTGGCTTTACGCCCGCCGACATGGCGGCAAGATGCTGCTGCGAATCGAGGATACGGACCGCGAGCGCTCCACGCCCGAAGCCATCACCGCCATCATCGACGGGCTAAACTGGATGGGGCTCACCTCCGACGACGCAACGGTCTATCAGTTTTCGCGGGCCAGCCGCCATGCGGAAGTGGCCCGTGCGCTCGTCGATGAAGGCAAGGCCTACCTCTGCTTTGCCACGCCCGAAGAACTGACCGAAATGCGCGACAAAGCCAAGCAGGAGGGCCGCCCCATGCGCTATGATGGCCGCTGGAGGGATCGTGACCCTGCCGAGGCTCCGCCCGGTGCAAAGCCCGTGATCCGCCTGAAAGCGCCGCTGGAGGGCGAAACAGTGGTGGATGACATGGTTCAGGGCCGCGTCACCTGGGCCAACCGCGACCTTGATGATTTGGTGCTGCTGCGTTCGGATGGCACCCCCACCTACATGCTGGCTGTGGTGGTGGATGACCACGACATGGGCGTGACCCACATCATCCGCGGGGATGATCACCTGACCAACGGGGCGCGCCAGACACAGATTTATCAATCTTGTGGCTGGGCAGTGCCGGCCATGGCGCATATTCCGCTGATCCACGGGCCAGATGGAGCCAAGCTCTCTAAACGCCACGGGGCACTGGGCATCGAGGCCTACCGCGCCATGGGTTACCTGCCGGCGGCGCTGCGCAACTATCTTGTGCGGCTGGGCTGGAGTCACGGCGATCAGGAGGTGTTTTCGACCGATGAAATGGCGAGCCTGTTCGACATGAAGAATGTCGGCCGGTCGGCCGCGCGCTTCGATTTTGCCAAGCTGTCCAACCTCAACGGCATCTATATGCGCCAATCGGAGGATGGCGCGCTGCTGACCGCATTGGAAGACATGCTGCCCCATGTCGAAGGCGGCGCGGCGTTTCAGGCGGCCATCGATGGCGGTGGGCGCGCACGCTTGCTGGCCATGATGCCCGGCCTCAAAGAGCGGGCCAAAACGCTGGTGGAACTGATGGACGGTGCGCAGTTTCTCTTCGCGCAGCGCCCGCTTGCCATGGATGACAAGGCGAAAGGGCTGCTGGATGCGGAGGGCAAGGCGCGCCTCGCGGACGCCCTGCAGACTCTTGAAGCCGTGGAACACTGGGATGCGGCGACGACAGAGGGTGCGATCCGCACGCTGTCCGAGGCCTCCGGCATTAAATTGGGGCAGTATGCGCAGCCGCTGCGGGCGGCGATGACAGGCCATGCCACGTCGCCGGGCATTTTCGATGTGCTGGCGGTGCTGGGCCGTGACGAAAGCCTCGGGCGCATGCGCGATCAGATCAGCGCATGACGGCGCCCCGCGTTTACAAGGCAGACAAGGATCTGCTGGAGAAAGCGCGGCAGTTCCTGCGCCGCGTGCCGCTGGTCGATGGGCACAACGATCTGCCCTTCGTCATTCGGCACAACCCGATGGCCAAGGGGGATGTGGCGGCCTACGATCTCACACGCGCCCATCAGGACGGCGATACGGACATCCCGCGCTTGCGCGAGGGACTTCTGGGTGGCCAGTTCTGGGCCGCGTTTTGCCGCACCTCGGACCCCGACCCCACGCGCTTCACGCTGGAACTGATCGCGCAGATTCGCGCCGTGCATGCGTTACACCCGGATGTATTTTTGCCCGCCACGCGCGCCAGCGACATCGCCAAGGCCAGGCGTCTGGGCAAGATCGCCTCCTTCATCGCGGTGGAAAGTGGGGTTGGAATCGGTGACCGGCTGGAGATGCTGGATGTTTTTCACGCGCTTGGCGTGCGTTACATGACGCTTTGCCACAACGAGACGCTGGACTGGGTGGACAGCGCGACGGATGTACCGCGCCATGGCGGCCTGACGGCTTTCGGCCAAGATGTCATTCGCCGCATGAACAAGCTGGGGCTTCTCGTTGATATGGCTCATACAACGCCCGCAGCCATGTGCCAGGTCATGGACATCAGCACCGCACCGGTGGCGATCACGCATGCCAATGCACGGGCCCTGTGCGATCACCCGCGCAATGTCACGGACGGCGTGCTGGCGCGCCTCAAGGCAAACGGCGGCATTGTAATGGCGACCTTCGTGCCCACTTTCATCAGTCAGCCGCTGCGCGACTGGTTTGCGCCGTTGCAGGTGCACGGCAAGAACCCGGATGACACGGATATCATTCCGGCCATGCGCTCCAAAACCCGCGCTGCGGGCCCGCCGCCGCGCGCGACACTGGATCAGCTTTGCGATCATATCGTGCATCTCGTGCAAACAGCGGGACTTGCGCATGTGGGCATCGGCTCGGATTTCTACGGGGGGCCGGTGCCCGATGGACTGGAGGATGTGTCGAAGTTTCCGCATCTCATTGCAGCGCTCATGGATCGCGGGTTTGGCGAGGATGCGCTGGCCCAAATCGCCAGTGGCAACATCATCCGCGTGCTGCGGGGTGTGGAGCGCGAAGTGCGCACAATGAACAAGACTTCGCGGCGCTTGAATGCGGCGGCAAAAGCGGCTTAAGCACCCACAGATCGGAAATCCCCTTGCGCGTTGCCGTCATCATCCCCTGCTACAACGAGGCCGTCACCATCGCCGACGTGGTGGCACGGTTTCGCGCGGCGCTGCCGCAGGCCGCGGTTTATGTCTATGACAACAACTCGAAGGACGAGACCGCCGCGCAGGCCCGCGCGGCGGGGGCGATCGTTCGGAGCGAGAGCCGACAGGGCAAGGGCCATGTGGTGCGCCGCATGTTCGCAGATGTGGAGGCAGATGCCTACATCATTGTGGACGGCGACGGCACTTATGACGCCTCCGCTGCCGCAAGACTGGTGCAGCAACTCACCGACGACAACCTCGACATGCTGGTGGGCGCGCGGGTGGAAACAGCGCAGGCGGCCTATCGGCGCGGGCACCGCACGGGCAATCGCCTGATCACGGGCACGATCACGCTGCTGTTTGGCCGCGCATTCGATGACATCCTGTCAGGCTACCGTGTGTTTTCGCGCCGCTTCGTCAAGTCCTTTCCCGCCCTGTCAGGTGGGTTCGAGATCGAGACAGAACTCACCATCCACGCGCTGCAACTCTCCATGCCGGTGGCGGAAGTGCCGCTGCCCTATGCCGAGCGCCCCGAGGGATCGGTCAGCAAGCTGTCGACGTGGAGCGATGGCTTTCGCATTCTGCGCACGATCATCGTTCTGCTGAAAGATGAGCGTCCCATGCTGTTTTTCGGTGCGATTGGCGCCGTTGCGGGCTCGTTGTCACTGCTCCTGGGTATTCCCGTCGTGGTCGAGTTCATCCGCACCGGCCTAGTGCCACGCCTGCCCACGGCGGTGCTGGCTATGGGCCTCACGCTGATCGGCGTGCTTTGCGTGTTCGCGGGCGCAATTCTCGATTCGGTCGCGCGTGGGCGGCGGGAGATGAAGCGCCTGATCTATCTTGCCTTGCCCGCTGTCAAACCGTGAAGCGGATACTCACCTTCGGCTTCGTGGGCCTGGCTGGCGCGGTCGTGCATATGGTGGCCTTCGAGATCGTGCGGCGCATTGGCGGCCTGGGCAATGCAGCGGCTTGGGTCACGTCGTTCTTCGTCGCCGCCAGCAGCACCTGGGCCATGAACCGCGCTTTCACCTTTGCGGATCGGCGCGGCGCACAGCAAGGCGGCGAATGGGCGGCCTATGTACTGGTGGCGGGGGCGGGCGCGCTGGCGCATTTCGCCGTGTTCTGGTTGGTGACGGGATTTGTCGGTTTTTTCATCCGCCAGCCGGCCATGGGGATCATCCCCGGATCATTGGCCAGTTTCGTGGTGACTTACCTTGGCGCGTCTCGGTTGGTGTTCGTGAGGCCCAGGAACGCGCCGTAAAGCGGGAGCGCGGCCAGCAGAATGCCGCCCGTATCGGTGTAGCGCAGGGCCGGAAATGCGCCGATCACGGCGAGGGCCGTGGACAGCACGGTCCAACTGCCGACAATCAGTACGAGTGGTGTCCAGCTTGCGCCGGCGCTACCACCGAGGGCAGAGCCGTGCCGGGCAATGCCGATAAGCGCCACCATGCCAAACGCGCCCAGCGCCAGCAGGAACGCGGCGTTGTAGGCGATGAGCCGCCCAACAAGACGCGAAAACGCGCCAGCCTGCCACAGCACCATACGTTCGGGTGCCGCGCGCAACACCGCGCTGCTCAAAGCGCCGAGGCGTGCATTGAAAGCGACCCACGGCTCACCGGGCTGGCGGAGATTCATGGCATGGGTCCAGACCAGATCATCAAAATTGCGGGCCAGTACATCGAACGCATCGAGGGCCGTGGTCTGGAACGAGCGCTCTCCCACTGAATTGCGCACCAGCGGCATCAGCTTTTGCTCATTGATGGCGCGTTCTTTGGCAGCGATGATCTGCGCAGCCAGTGGGCGCTGGCTCTCGGGCAGGCGCGCCACGAGATCCGGGTCTAGAATTTGCGCGGTCATGCCCATGCTGCCCAAACCGGCGAAAGACACGAGGCCGAAATCTCCCACCTTGGCGAGGCGGTAGGTGGCTTGCCCGAGGATGGGCAGGGCCAGCAGCGCCGCGAGGCCCAGCGCGCGCAGCACATTCCAGCCCGTGCCGCTGATGCGCGCCAGCAGCATGAACAGCAGGGGCAGCATGACGAGCGCGGGCAGCATGATGGGCCGCAGTGTGCTGGCCAGCCCGCAGGCCAGCATCGCAAGCGCCGCCCAGAACCAGAATCGCGTGCCGCGCGCGGCCATCAAAATAGCGGCGAGCGCGCAGAGCATGAAGCTGATGGCAGCCATCTCCGGCAGTACCGCGCGGCCCCAGAGCACCAGCGCCTGATTGAGGAGGGCGGCCAACGCCAAAGCGAGTGCGGCCTTTGCTTCCAGCCCCCAGGCGCGTGCCGCCGCAAACAGAGCAAGCACGGAGGTGACGTGCAGCCCGAATTGCACGGCGGGCACGGCGCTTTGCGAGAGCCCCAAGCGCTCCAGACCAATCAGCATCCAGCCATAGAGCGGATGGCGCGCCTCGCCCCATGGGTTCGGCCCGCGCGCCAGCTCGATGTAGCCGGAGGTATCTGGGAAAATCACGGGCTTGAACCAGCCGGCAACGGCCAGAATGCCTGCCAGGACTGCCAGAACCGCAATGAAAATGATCCGCCCCATAGCCTTGCTCACAACGGCAAATTATCGTGCTTTTTCCATGGCCGCTCGACCTTCTTGGAGCGCAGCATGGCCAGCGCGCGGGCGATGCGGCGGCGGGTGGAGTGGGGCATGATCACCTCATCGATGTAGCCGCGCTCAGCCGCCACAAAGGGCGAGAGAAAGCGATCCTCGTAGGCCTTGGTCTGCGTGGCGATTTCTTCCGGTGAGCCACCGCGGAAGATGATCTCCACCGCACCCTTGGCGCCCATCACCGCGATCTGCGCGGAAGGCCAGGCGTAGTTCATGTCGCCGCCAATGTGCTTGGAGGCCATGACATCATAGGCGCCGCCATAGGCCTTGCGTGTGATGACGGTGACGAGCGGCACCGTGCATTCGGAATAGGCAAACAGCAGCTTTGCGCCGTGCTTGATCAGCCCACCGTATTCCTGCGCCGTGCCCGGCAGAAAGCCCGGCACATCTTCAAAGGTGATGATGGGAATTTCAAACGCATCGCAGAAGCGCACGAACCGCGCCGCCTTGCGCGAGGCATCCGAGTCAAGCACACCCGCCATCACCATGGGCTGGTTGGCGACAAAACCCACGGTGCGCCCCTCGATGCGTCCGAACGCCGTGATGATGTTGGCCGCGAATTTCTCGCCCATCTCGAAGATGTCGCCCTCATCGGCGACCTTCGTGATCAATTCCTTCATGTCATAGGGCTTGTTGGCGTTGTCCGGCACCAGCGTGTCCAGCGACATCTCCACCCGGTCCGCCGGGTCGGAGGTCGGCCATTCGGGCACGCCTTCCGTGTTGTTGGCGGGCAGGAAATCAATGAGCCGCCGCACTTGCAGAAGGGCTTCCACATCGTTGTCGAAGGCCCCGTCCGCAATGGATGACTTTGTGGTGTGGATGGAGGCGCCACCCAGTTCCTCATGGGTGACGACTTCGTTGGTGACGGTTTTCACCACATCCGGGCCGGTGACATACATGTAGCTGGAGTCCCGTACCATGAAGATGAAATCGGTCATGGCGGGGGAATAGACATCGCCGCCCGCGCATGGCCCCATGATCACGCTGATCTGCGGAATGACGCCCGAGGCGATGACATTGCGCTTGAACACCTCGCCGTAACCACCGAGCGCGGCCACGCCCTCCTGAATGCGCGCGCCACCGGCATCGAACAGGCCGACGATGGGCGCGCGCATGCGCAGCGCCATATCCTGCACCTTGTTGATTTTCTGCGCATGCGTCTCGGACAGCGAGCCGCCGAACACCGTGAAATCCTTAGCAAAGACAAAAATGCAGCGGCCGTTGACCGTGCCCCAGCCCGTGACCACGCCGTCGCCCGGTATCTTGTTCTTCTCCATGCCGAATTCGGTGGAGCGATGCTCCACGAACATGTCGAATTCCTCGAAGGAGCCATGATCGAGCAGCAGTTCAATGCGCTCGCGCGCTGTGAGTTTGCCCTTGGCATGCTGCGCGTCGATGCGCTTCTGCCCTCCGCCCAGGCGGGCCGTGGCGCGGCGTTCATTCAGGGCTTCCAGCACATGCTTCAAAACCTTGACTCCGTGTCACTCTGTCATGATCTCATAACAGCGGTTAGTGTGTTGACCGGCCAGCGTCAAACGCAACGAAGGATCAAGATGTGATGGGAGCAAGCTCGAAGCACATAACAGGTTTTGCACTGGTACTGGCGGTTTTGCCCGGCGTTGCACTGGCGCAGAACCGCGATTCGCCATTTCGCATTGAACCGCAGATCATCATCACGCCGTCGCCCGCGCCAGCACCCTACATGGGCTTTGAAACGCGGGATGTGAAAACGCTCTCGCCCGAGCGCATCGAAGGGCTCAAGCGCGGCGCGGGTCTTGGGTATGCGCTGGCCGCAGAGCTCAACGGATATCCGGGGCCGCTGCACGTGCTGGAACTGGCCGAACAACTGGGGCTCGATGCGGATCAGAAAAGCCGGACGCAGGCGATCTTCGACAAGATGCGCCGGGAAACGCGCATTGCCGGCGAGGCACTGATTGCGGCGGAAGCGCATCTGGACCGTCTGTTTGCGCTCAAGCAAATCACGGTGGAGCGGGTGGAAGCCCAGACCGCCGTGTCAGCGGCGCAGGAAGCGCGCCTGCGCGCGGCCCATCTGGTGGCGCACATCACCATGATGGATGTCCTGCGCCCCGAGCAGATGGAAAGCTATGAGCGCCTCAGAGGATATGTGGGCGGGGCAGGGGGCGCCTCGCCGCATGGCGGGCACAATCCGCCCAAACCCTGAGCTTTTTAAAACCTGCGATCAGTTGGCCGAGGGCGGGGCCGGCGCAGACGGAGCCGCTGGCGGTGCATTGCGCTGCATCTGGTTGAGTTGATCCAGCACGCCTCCGCCGGTGCCTGGTGCGACAGGCGCGCCCGGGACAGGTGCCGTCACGCCCGGAGCCACCGTATCGATGATGGAACGGGGCGCGCTGGTGCGCGTCGCCAGGACGGCCAGTGTCAAGCTGGTCACGAAGAAGGCTGCGCCCAGAATGGCCGTTGCGCGGGTCAGCACATTGGCCTGTCCGCGCCCTGTGAGAAAGCCGGATGGTCCCGAGCTGGCCCCCCCAATGCCCAAGCCACCGCCCTCGGACCGCTGCAAGAGCACCACCACGGCCAATGCCGAGACGATGAGCAGGTGGATGACGATGATGACGGTTTCCATGACGCGGGTATCCGATGCACTGACGAATGATGCTGCGATCTAGGCGATTTCAGCTGCCATGACCAGTGCCAGCACTCGCAACGGCAGCACAGAGACAAATATCTCAGATACAGTATTATTTCGCTTGATTGAACAGATTGAGCATTATATAGGAAAAGAAGGAACTGGCGGGTGCGGTGTGGACGGACATCCAAACCCCGCGACCCGCCAGCCGTCCGTGTCAAATCTCGGTTTGCGGCTTTCCAAGATCAAATCAGGACTGCGGGTTGGAGAAGAGCTTCCGGCTTTCGCCAAACCCGTGTTTCGAGCCTGACAGCCCCTGCAGCACGCCGCAATGTTTCTCTATGGTAAACAAGCGGTTAGCTGACGTTAGGGTAAAGGACGGTTTTTGCAAACGCGCAAAGAAAAACCGCGCCGAGGCCATATGGACCACAGCGCGGTTTGTCATGTCATGCCTCTGCAAACAGAGTTTGCTTGTTTACTTGCGAAAGCGATTGCGATTCTGGCCCTGCTCGCCATTGGCCGGGCCACGATTGCCAGAGCTTTGACCGCCCGCATTGGGACGACCGCCTTGGCCGCCAAAGTTTTGTCCGCCGGAGTTTTGTCCGCCGGAGTTGCGGTTGTTGAAACCCTGGCCATCTCGCCGCGGACCGCCGCGCGAAGCGCCGCCCCGGTGCTCGCTGGGGCTGGCATTGCGGAAATCACCGCCCCGGAAGTCATTGGCGCGGGTGTCGGATGCACGTGGATCTTTGCTGCCGGGTTGCCCTTCAGAG
>JANMMT010000132.1:0-1668 GCA_031373545.1 Hyphomicrobiales bacterium | reverse complement strand
CATGGGCGCGATCACGCCAGACGCGCCCGCATCCAGCAGCCGCGAGACATTCTGGAACTCGCCCACCGGCACGCGCGCCAGAGCAGGCTTGCCGGCGGCATTGATCAACGGGATCGACTTGATCGCGTCATCAAGGCTGATCGGCCCGTGCTGCATGTCGATGGTGACGGCATCGAACGCCTCCTTGGCCAGCGCCGCCGCATTCGATGTGCCCGACAATCCGCACCAGGCCGAAAGCACGTTTTCGCCACGGGCAAAGCGCTCGGAGAGAGAAGAGAGAATGCTCATGGGCCAAGCTCACCTGCTGAGGACGAATCTGCCCTGAAACAGACGTTGTCTGCCCGCAAAAAGCAAATGCGGGCGCATGCGCCCGCATCATTCATGACATGCATTCCGGTTGCAGCCCCGAAGAACGGCAAACATGGAGAACCGAAGTCAGCGCCCGGCCTGAATGTCGTCGATGGCCTTGGCCATCAGCTTGTCCATGGCGGCGCGCAGGTCGCTGTCGGAGGTGGCGGCGCCACCAGCGGTCAGGTCAGCGCGCACCTTGCGCATGACATCATCGTCACCCGCTTCCTCGAAATCGGCGATCACGACCGACTTGGCATAGGCGTCAGCTTCCGCACCGCTCTTGCCCAGCTTCTCGGCCGCCCAAAGACCCAGCAGCTTGTTTCGGCGGGCCGTTGCCTTGAAGCGCAGCTCTTCATCATGCGCAAACTTGTTCTCGAAGGCGTCCTTGCGCTGGTCGAATGACGTCATGGCAGATCGATCCTGTGATGGCGTCCCACAACCGGGACTGGGGAGAACCCGATATAGGGCCTCGCGACAGCGCTCGCCAGACCTGATTTGTCAGATGTCACTTGCTGCCACCAACCGCTTTTCTTGCTTTCCAAAGCCAAAGCCGCCATAGAGCGCGTGCAAAAGGGCTGTGGAGCAAACGACATTGCGCTGCCCCTGTCGCGTTGTGCTGCCGGACACGAGCGCGTATCGTCCGGTATCCGAGGCCTTTATCGGTCGGGGTGAAACCTCGTCCAGAACGGGGCCAACCCTATGGATTTCCTCAAACCACGGTACATCCCGATGAGTCGTCGCCGCCGAATTTACGAAGGCAAGGCGAAGGTCCTCTATGAAGGTCCTGAGCCCGGCACCTTGATCCAGCATTTCAAGGATGACGCCACCGCTTTCAATGCGAAGAAACACGAGGTGATTGACGGCAAGGGGGTGCTGAACAACCGCATTTCCGAGCACATTTTCACGCACCTGAATGACATCGGCATCCCGACGCATTTCATCCGGCGTCTGAACATGCGCGAGCAGCTGATCCGTGAAGTCGAGATCATCCCGCTCGAGATCGTGGTGCGCAACATCGCGGCTGGCTCGCTCTCCACCAAGCTCGGGCTGGAAGAAGGCACACAGCTGCCGCGCTCGATCATCGAGTTCTATTACAAGAACGACGCGCTGAATGACCCGATGGTCTCGGAAGAACACATCACTGCCTTTGGCTGGGCCACACCGCAGGAAATCGATGACATCATGGCGCTCGCCATTCGCGTCAATGATTTCCTTTCCGGCCTCTTTCTCGGCGCCGGCATCCGCCTTGTCGATTTCAAGATCGAATGCGGCCGCCTGTTCGAGGGCGAGATGATGCGCATCGTCGTGGCTGACGAG
>JANMMT010000112.1:0-8611 GCA_031373545.1 Hyphomicrobiales bacterium | reverse complement strand
GGCATGTCCATGGCGCCTTGTTCACCACGCCCATGAACTGCCGCACAAGCATGCCGCCTTCGCCTTCCACATCGTCGGAAGTGAGAAATCCGCTCGGTGCCGATGCGCCCAAGCCAAGCTGGCACACGCGCGCAGAGGGCGACAGCATGAATGCCGTGGCTATTCACTTTGCAATGCCAGCGCCGCAGAAGGCGCTGACCCGCTGCACGCGACAAGATCCCGACTGCTTGGACAGCAGAGCACGCAAATCATGGCGGGATGCCCGGATGACGGACCTCTTGATCAGTCTGCTTGACGACAGCAACGGCGCGAAGGCCCCGAGCCGGGCCAGGAGCCGATTTGGTACGTGAAAATATGGTTTGCCTGCTAACGAATACCATCCATGCCTGATGGAGAAAAACGCTCCACTTCACGTTAAAAACACGGATTTTCGACGATTTCGCAGTGCTTGCCTCTTTTTGTTGAGCCGTGTTACGTCTGAGGACAGCGATTGAAAACACCGTCGGCAGAACGGTGGCGCTTCGGGGAGAAACGACCATGCCGACCAAAATCGCTCTCAGCGGCGGGCTTTTCTCTGGCGTGCTGGCATTCCTGACCGGGCCAGCCACCAACCCGGTCATGGCTCAGGACAACTGTCCCAATCGCAGCCAACTCGACGTGCTTGACTGCGACGCCAACAACGATCTTGTGGCCGATGTTCCGCCCGCAAACCGCCAGAGCGGTCCATCCGCCATGATCTTTGCTTATAAACCGGTCGAAGACCCGGCGGTCGATGCCAATGTTTTCAAGCCACTGATGGCTTATCTTGGCACCTGCACCGGCAAGCGCTGGGTGTATTTTCCCGTCCAGTCGAATCTCGCCCAGATCGAGGCGATGCGATCAGCCCGCCTGCATGTGGCGGGTTATTCCACTGGCCCGACGGGCTTTGCCGTCAACATCGCAGGCGCCGTGCCATTTGCCGCCAAGGAACGGTCGCAACAGGCGAGCGAGGGTACAATCTGCTGCCCATCACCTTCTCAGGAATTTGGGCACCGGTCCGCGATGTCGCCAAAAGACAACACACCCTGCACATCATCACTGTCGTCATTCCCACCGAAACAGTCACCTCGCGGATCAGATCAAGGTTGATCTGAGCCAGCCGACCACCAAAAGTCCAAAAGGAGAAACGCCCATGAAAATGACCCGATATCTGGCAGGCCTCGGCTTTGCCACCATGGCTTGGGCCGCGCCTGCTCAGGCGCAGGGCCAGCTCAACCTCTACTGCTCGGTGCAGGTGGAATGGTGCACGGCCATTGCCAACACCTTCCAGCGCGACACTGGCATCACCGTCAACATGACGCAGAAGGGCTCAGGCGAGTCGCTCGCGCAGATCAGGGCGGAAAAGGACAATCCGCGTGGCGATGTGTGGTTCGGCGGCACCGGTGACCCGCACCTGATCGTGGCCGAGGAAGGCCTGTCGGTCGAATACAAGTCCGCCGCGCATGGCGAGCTTCAGCCCTGGGCCATCCGTCAATACGAGGCGGCCAAGGGCCGCTCGGTCGGGGTGTATTCGGGCGCGGTCGGCTTTGGCTTCAACACCGAACTGCTCGCCAAGAACAACCTCCCCGCCCCCACCTGCTGGGCCGACCTGACCAAGGCCGCCTACAAGGGTGAAATCCAGGTGGCGAACCCGAACTCGTCGGGCACCGCCTATGTCATCATCGCAACCCTGGTTCAGTTGATGGGCGAGGACAAGGCATTCGCCTACATGAAGGAACTGCACCCCAACATCAACGCCTATGCCCGCTCTGGCACCGGCCCAATCAAGGCCGTGGCGCGCGGCGAGACCGCTGTGTCCCTGTCTTTCGTGCATGATGCCGTCACCGAGAACAATGCCGGTTTCCCGGTGAAATACAACACGCCCTGCGAAGGCACTGGCTACGAGATCGGTTCCATGTCGATCATCAAGGGCTCGCGCAACAGCGCCAACGCACGCCGCTTCTATGACTGGGCCTTGACGCCCGCCGCCCAGCGCATCGGCTTCGAGGTCGGCAAGCAATTGCAGATGCCATCGAACAAGAACACGCCGCTGCCACCCGGCGCGCCCGACCTCGGCAAGATAAAGCTGGTGGACTATGACTTCGTCAAATACGGCGCTGCCGCCGAGCGCCGCCGCCTGCTCGCCAAGTGGGATGCGGACATTGGTTCGCTTCCACGTTGAGCATGATCACAAAGCAAGGCGAAGCGACCGAGATCCGAGCAAAAATGGGATGGCTTTGCTGCGATGGCAATGCCTGCGCCACCTGTGGCTGAACGGCTCCCGCGGTGGCCCATCCTGCCGAATCCCCAAACCGAAGTGGGCGCCGCCAAGGTCACTCGCAACGTTGACGACGCGCGCTGCGTGAACACAAGACCGGAGCTTCCCCATGTCCACGATCACGCGACCTGAGCCCAAGATCGATCCCGCCGTATGGTGGTGGATTGCGGCTGCGGTCGGCGTCTGCATCGTGCCGTGGCATATGCAGCAGGATGGCATGCGGCTTGGCGGCATTGTCGCGCTGTTCACAGGGAATGCCGATGCGGCCAGCGCGCTCGGCCAATCGGTGTTTCACAAGCGTTTCTGGTTTTGGCCGGTGATCGCGGCACTGGCCGTCGCGCTCGCGGCCTTCTCGCCGGGGCTTGACCGGGGTGCGCGCGGCAAACTCCTGCTCATGGCCGGACTTGGCGGGCTCATCGCCATCATCGCGCAAGGCTGGTTCATCGGCGTGCGTGGCTGGAGCTATCCGTTCCTTGAGCGTGCCTTTGGTGATCTCGATGAACGCCAATTCGGCATCGGTTGGGGCGGTGCCATCGCGTTTGCCGCTTTCGCAGCTCTCACCACGACCGGGCTGGCCTTGCGCGGCCTGTTCGGCGGCGACCGTTTCGTCGCTGGCTGCGTCGGCTTGCTGGTCGCCTCGATCATGCTGTTCACCGTCTGGCCAGTCGCGACCATCCTTGGCCAGGCCTTCCGCCCCCCATCCGACATGACGATGGCCGCGGCTTTCATGGACCGCATGTTTCACCCCAAAGTCTGGGGCATGGCCTGCTTTTATTCCGGCTCGTCCTGCGGTGTGGCTTGGAACACGCTGATGCTCGGCATTGCCACGGCTACGGCCTGCACAGTGCTGGGCCTCGCCTTCGCGCTGGTGGTCACGCGCACGGGCTTTCGTCTGAAGAAGCCGCTGCGCCTGCTCACCGTGCTCCCGATCATCACCCCGCCCTTCGTCATCGGCCTTGGCCTGATCCTCATCTTCGGGCGGTCCGGCCTGATCAACCAATGGGTCGCAGCGCTGACGGGCATCGAACTTGGCCGCTGGATCTATGGTTTTGACGGCGTCTGGCTGGCGCAGGTCTTCTCTTTCACGCCGACCGCCTTCCTTGTCTTGATCGGGGTGGTGCAGGGCATTTCGCCAACCATGGAGGAGGCCTCACAGACCTTGCGCGCCGACAGGATGCGCACCTTCACCTCGGTGACACTGCCGCTGATGCGTCCTGGCCTGACCAATGCCTGGCTGGTGGTGTTCGTCGAAAGCCTCGCCGATTTCGGCAATCCGATCTTGCTGGGCGGCTCTTTTGGCGTGCTCTCCACCGAAATCTTCTTCGCCGTCGTCGGCGCGCAGGCTGACTTTGGCCGGGCTGGCACGCTGGCGCTGATCCTGCTGATCTTCGCGCTGATCGCCTTTATGATCCAGCGTGCCGTGCTTGGCCGCGCCTCTTACGTCTCGATGAGTGGCAAGGGCGACAGCGGCCTGCCGACGCCGCTGCCCGTTTCCATCCGCCGCGCCGCCTACTGCATCGCGCTGCCTTGGGCGGCGATGACAGTCTTCGTCTACGTGCTCGCGCTGGCGGGCGGCTTCGTCAAGGTCTGGGGCCGCGACTGGACGCCGACACTGTCGCACTTCGGGCGCGCCTTCTCGCTTGAATGGACGGCCAGTGGCATCTTGTGGACGGGCGGAGCCTGGGGCTCGTTCTTCACGACCATCCAGCTCGCCGCCATCGCCGCGCCCATCACGGCCGCCATCGGCCTGCTGGCCGCCTGGGTTCTGTCACGCCAGCAATTTAGGGGCAGGGCGATGCTGGAATTCGCGTTGATGCTGACCTTCTGCGTGCCCGGCACGGTCATCGGGATTGCCTATATCCTGACCTACAACGTGCCGCCGGTGGAGATTACCGGCACGGCGATCATCCTGATCATCTGCTTTGTGTTCCGCAACCTGCCCGTGGGCGTGCGGTCCGGTATGGCGGCGATGAGCCAGCTCGACAAGTCGCTCGACGAGGCCTCCACGACACTCAGAGCCTCGACCTTCCGGACGCTGACGGCGGTGGTGCTGCCATTGCTCAAACCCGCCATCGTCACGGCGCTGATCTATTCGTTCGTGCGCGCCATCACCACCGTCTCGGCGGTGATCTTCCTCGTCTCGGCGCAGTACGAGATGGCGACGGTCTTCATCATCAACCGCGCCATCAATGGCGATTACGGCATCGCCATCGCCTACTCGACCGCGCTGATCGCGCTGATGATGCTGGCCATCGGCCTGATCCAGCTTGTCGTCGGCGAGCGCAAGATCGGCCGCCGCATGGCCGCACCTGACACCACACCCGATATCGCCGCCCCACCGGCTGGAGCCCGCACCTGATGATCTATGCACCCAACCCGAACGCCGCGGAAGTCCGGCTTGAGAAGATAACCAAGCGCTATGGCAAGGTCACGGCGGTGAAGCCGCTCGACCTTGTCATTCCGCCGGGCTCCCTCGTCACGCTGCTTGGACCCTCCGGCTGCGGCAAGACCACGCTGCTGCGCATGATCGCCGGGCTGGAGCGCTCGACCGAGGGCAAACTTTTCATTGGTGGCAAGGATGTGACGCACATGTCCGCCGGCGAGCGCAATGTCTCGATGGTGTTCCAGTCCTATGCGCTGTTCCCGCACATGAGCGTGCTCGACAATGTCGCCTATGGCCTCGTGTCCAGCGGGATGAAGAAGCCTGAAGCCCATGCACGCGCGGAGGAGGCGCTGACCTCGGTCGGACTCAAGGGATTTGGATCGCGCCTGCCATCGGAAATGTCCGGCGGCCAGCAACAGCGTGTGGCGGTTGCCCGCGCGCTGGTGCTGAAACCCGATGTGCTGCTGTTCGACGAGCCCCTGTCAAACCTCGACGCCCGCCTGCGCCGCTCGATGCGCGAGGAAATCCGCGCGCTGCAACAGGCGCTGGGCGTCACGGTCGTTTACGTCACGCATGACCAGTCGGAAGCACTGGCCGTGTCGGACCTGATCGTGGTGATGCGCGCGGCGGAAATCGCCCAGATGGGCACGCCGCGCCAGCTTTACGAAGAACCAGACAACGTTTTCGTCGCGACCTTCATGGGCGAGGCCAACCATGTGAAAGGCACGCTGCATGCCGAAACCACTGAAACAGGCACCATCACGCTGGACGGTTTCCAGACCAGGCTCAAGCACCGCAATCTGCCATCCGGCGCGGTCGATGTGGTGATCAGACCTGAATCGATCCACTTGGTCGATGCCGCCACCAAGGGCTGCCTGACTGCCAAGATACGCACCGCGACCTATATGGGCGCGCATGCCGAATACAATCTGGACACCCCGGTCGGTCCGCTCTTCGTGATCGCGCCGGAAGCCAGCCTCCTGCGCAAAGCGGGCGATGCGGTCGGGGTCATGCTGGCCGAACGCGGGGTGTTCGCCGTAAAGCCTTGATTGCCCTGATTGGCTGCGGGGAGGCCAGCCTGACGGATCGGCCAACCAAGATGGCCGTGGCCATGAACACCAAGGGGCCGCAGTTGTCGGTACTGGACGCCTCCTCCCCCATTCGGATGCATCCTTTGGTATATTGATCTGGCCTTCTTCTAGTCACAACTCTGGCCGAATTCTTTGTCGAAGAGCTAGACCGGATGATAGCAATCGACACATCATCGAGGCGTCAAAAAAATTTGAACAGGAGGTACGCACCCAGGTGGAGGTAAAGCCTTCCACTCGACAAATCGAAAGGACGCTACCGATGGTTGAGAATTATCCGACATTGATTGTCGAGGATAACAGCTTGTTCCGCGAAGGATTGAAACTTCTCCTCGAGAAAACCGAATTTTCTCCCACGACCTGTTGTCTGGATGACTGTTCAGTTTCCAATGATGTCGATCCCGATATTCTGATCATCTTTGCCCATGACAATTTGGATCTTTCGGTCACGATCACGGGCTTGCGCGAACGTTTCATGAAGTCCAGAATTGTTGTTCTGGCGACCGTGAGTGATCTGGACCTGCTCACCAGCGCGGTCCACGCCGGCGCCAATGCCATTCTGCTGACGTCGATTTCTGCGGAAGGTCTGATCAAGTCTTTGAAGGCTGTGGTGGCAGACAACATCTTCGTAATGGATTCGCGCATCTGGCCACTGGGTGCAACGCCGCCCTTATGGCAGACGGGTGAGGCAATCAATGATTTGCCTGCGGGGATGCGCTGTCTCTCCCAGCGCGAGATCGAGATCATCCAGCGTGTCGTGGCTGGCGATTCAAACAAGCACATCGCCCGCTATCTCGACATTGCCGAGGCCACCGTCAAAGCCCACGTCAAGACAATTCTTCGCAAGATTGGTGCGACCAATCGAACGCAAGCCGCCATCTGGGCGATGCAGCAGGGTATCGAACAGCTCGATCAGATGGGTGCCGTCGATGTCCAGCAAATTGCGCAAGCCGATCTGGTGAGCGCCCCAGGCGATCAGAAGCCGGCAAATGGTACAAGGCCGTTTGCTGCAGCAACGCGCATGCTGAACTAGGGCTGCAACCTCATTGATTCAGGGCCTCAAGCTCAGGATCAATAGGCGTTGCGCGGCTTGATGACTTCACGAACCGTCATTGCAATGATGGCGATGTCCATGAACAGCGACCAGTTCTGGATGTATGTCAGGTCATGCTCGATGCGCCGCTTCATCTGATTGACATCCGCCGTCTCGCCACGTGCGCCGTTCACCTGCGCCCAGCCGGTGATCCCGGGTTTGACGTTGTGGCGGGCAGGATAGGGACCGATCAATTCACTGTAGGCCAGATCATGGGCGATGGCATGCGGCCGGGGCCCGACCAGCGACATGTCACCTGTCAGGACGTTGAACAACTGCGGCAGTTCATCGAGACTCGTTGATCGCAGCCATCGCCCGATCCGTGTCACGCGCCGGTCATTCCGACTGGCCTGCCGGATGGCGCTGCCGTCTTCCAGCACATGCATCGTCCGGAACTTGCAGATGCGGAAGCGCCGGTGGTTGAAGCCGCCACGCCATTGACGAAACAACACGGGCCCGGATGAATCGAGCCGGATCGCCAATGCAAGGAGGGCCAGCAGCGGCATCAGAAGCACGAGGAGAAAACTTGCAGCAGCAATGTCAAACAGGCGCTTGCGCAGGCGCTGCAGGCGGTCCAATGCCGCCGGCTTCAGCAAGATTGCACGGCCCGTCGCCACCTCGCAGGAACGATAGGACAACAGGCGCGAGAGCCTGGGATCAGCCACAAGCTTGACGGGCACGGGCACCATGCGCAGCGCGGCCTGGATGTCGTCGCAGGCTGCGAAGCAGCGCCAGGATGCAAGCACGAGAATCTCGTCGACATGGCGCTCGCGCACATGGCGCTGGAGGCCCCGAAGAGCGGCATCGGTCGCATCGGGATCGCGCTCGCCCTCCGTTGTTTCCCGGGGCAGGAAGAACAACCGTGACACCCTGTAGCCGGAGCGGCGCAATTTATGAAGCTGGCTACCGATGTCGGGACAACCATGCTCCACAAGCAATGCCACGCGTGGCCCGGTCAGGCTTCCGGCCACGACAAAGCGCAAATAAAGTCGCTTGAGTGCCATTCGCCAGGCCATCAACCCGGTAAATCCACTGCAAAAGAATGCGATGAAACTGACGCGCGAGAAGGCCTCGCCGAGCTTCAACAGGAACATGAGTCCTGCGAGCGCTGCGAAGACTGAAATCCAGTTGACCAAGGCTTGCCGCGTGTGGTGCACCAACCTGACAGACCGGATGGCCTGATAGAGTTTCTGCGACTGCTGGAGCGCGACAAAAAGCATGGCCGCGACCAACGCCAGGCCGATGCTGCGCTGCCCATCCGCTCCGCCGTCGGTTATGAACCTGTGATAGAGCTGTTCCGTGCCCACGGCGGCCGCGACGATCACAGCGATGTCGCCCGCAACGAAAAGCCAGGGCAGCGCCGCAACCGGAAAACGCAACGGACGGTGCATGTGCGCCAGCAGTGGTGATCGGGGTAAGACGGCCGCATTGGCAGAAGAGCGGAGAGGCGTGGAGCGGAATGGCATGGCATGTCCTTGGCGATGACCCATGGGGTCCGCTCGATTGGATGGCCGGGCAGATAGCCAGGCAGATGGCATTTTCAGGTGATGCTATGCGCCAGCGGTTTGTGGCGCGACGGTGCAAGAGGCTTACGACCTACGCCATAGGGAGGCATACCGACGCCGGTTTTCCATCCGTTTGTGCATCGGCGATACTGCCGCGGGATCAAACCGACCCGCCCAGAACCAGTGCGCCACGGGATAAGTCCATGAACAGTTTGAAACGGAGGGTCGCCGATGCCGTGGGGCACA